>JBNKOL010000134.1:0-7817 GCA_050294655.1 Sedimenticolaceae bacterium | reverse complement strand
CATCTGGAGCTGGGGGAGAAGCCCCACGGCGCGGCCCTGCTCGGCACCAAGGAGGTCTACTGGCCGGTGGTGGCGTCGACCACCACCACCATCGCCGCCTTCATGCCCATGTTTGCCATCGGCGGCACCATGGGGGCCTTCATCTCGGTGATTCCGGTGGTGGTCAGCGCCTCGCTGGCCGGCTCCCTGCTGGAGGCCTTCGGGGTACTGCCCTCGCACGCCAAGGAGTTTCTGCGCACGGCGCGTCAGCGCAAAGGGGGGCGTATCGACTGGTCGGCGCTCAACCAGCGCTATACCCGCCTGTTGAGAAGAAGCCTCGATTATCGCTACCCGGTGGCGATGCTGAGTGTCGGTATGCTGGTCATCGCGGTCACCTTCGCCGCCACCCGCATCCCCTTCCTGCTCTTCGGGCATGTGGACGTGGGGCAGTTCTTCGTCAATGTGGAGGCGCCCAGCACTTACAGCATCGAGGATGCCTCCCGTCTGGCCAGTAAACTGGAAAAGACGTTGCTGGAGAGCCTCAGCGAGGATGAACTCGACACTTTACTGACCAATGTGGGGGTGATGTTCATCGACTTTCACCGGGTCAAATTGGGTAGCCGCTACATTCAGCTGATCGTCGATCTGAAGAAACAGAAACCCGAGGGGTTCATCGAGCGCTGGATCTCCCCCCTGGTGAGTCTCAAGTTCAGCTGGGAGGGAACCCGCGAGCGGGATTCCAAGGCGGTGATCAACGAAGTGAGGGAGAGACTGCAACAGATCCCGGGGATAGAGCGCCTGTCGATCCTGCGTCCCCAGGGCGGTCCGGCCGGCGCTGATGTGGAGGTCGGGCTGGTGGGTGAGTCGGTGGATCGGTTGAGCGCCCAGGCGGAGCAAATCCGCGCCTTCATCGCCCGCATGCCGGGCGTCTCCGATGCGCGTCAGGACATGGATGCCGGCAAGCTGGAGTATCGCTATGAACTCAACGAGCGGGGGCGCCGGCTTGGTTTGACCCAGAGTGACCTGGCGGACGCGGTACGCACCGGCTTTCTGGGTCTCAAATTGGCTTATGTGAGCTGGCGCGACAAGCGCATTCCGGTGCGGCTGATCTACGACGATGAGCTGCGTCACGACGCCGGTGCCCTCGACCGGCTGCCGATCACTCTGGACGATGGGCGTACCGTCTATCTCGGCGATGTCGCGGAGATCCGCGAGGCGCGGGGCTATAACAGTATCAATCGCCGTAACCTGGATCGCCTGGCGACCATCACGGCGGAGGTGGATGCCAATATCGTCACCCCCAATGCGGTGTTGGAACGGGTCAAGCAGGCGTTCGAGACCTTGCCGCAAGGTCAACGGCTGATCTTTCTGGGCGAGAAGAAGAAGGCGGAAGAGTCGATGGCCGGTATGCAGCGGGCGATGGTGATCGCCCTGGCAATCATCTTTTTTATCCTTGCGGCCCTGTTCAAATCCCTGCTCGACCCCCTGGTGGTGATGTTCGCCATCCCCTTTGGCGCCATCGGCGTGATCATCGGTCATCTCTTGTTTGGCTACCATCTGCAGTTTCTGTCTCTGATCGGCTTTCTTGCCCTGACCGGTATCGTGGTCAATGACTCGCTGATTCTGATCGACTTCGCCAAACGCCTGCGCCGCGAGGGTTGGGAGCGCAAGGATGCCCTGGTGGAGGCGGGCCGGGTGCGCATTCGGCCGATCCTGCTCACCAGCGCCACCACCTTTCTCGGCATCTCGCCGCTGATCTTCTTCGCCACCGGGCAGACCGCCTTTCTCTCGCCGATGGCGGTGAGTCTGGGTTTCGGTCTGCTCTTCGCCACGCTGCTTATTCTGCTGGCGCTGCCCTGTTTCTATCTGATTGCGGATGATCTGCGGGAGTCTGCGCGCTCGCGGATGTCGGCGCGCAGAGCGGTGCCGCTATCGGATGCGGGGTGAGGGTGGATTTCAGACACTTGAAGCATCATTGCCTGTCATCCGGTTCGAACAGAGGTTATCCGGTAGCGCAAGCAAATGTAGGTCGGGTTAGCGCAGCGTAACCCGACATATATTTTTTTGCCCGGCCGCGAACAGATTCGGCCCCTATTGAGTCGGGTTACGCTACGCTAACCCGACCTACTGCCATTCGTTCGCCAGGTGAATAAGATGGGTATGCGTTATACTCAGCCGCCAATCGATGGCAGGAATGAAAGGCTCGGCCGTGGTTGGCAGAGGGTCGCGAACCCGCGGTAGAAACCTTACGCAAGCATCTTCAATACAATCAAGCAAGGTAGTATCCCATGCCGCAACGAATAGAGGCATTGAAAGCCTGGCTAGCATCATTGCCGATGATCGGCGACTTCAGTTTTGAACCCGCCTCGGGGGATGCCAGCTTCCGACGCTATTTCCGTATCAGGACGGCGCGGCAGAGCTTCATTGCAATGGATGCACCGCCAGAGAAGGAGTCCGTCATTCCTTTTTTGCAGGTCGCAGGTCGGTTTGAGGCGATTGGTCTGAATGTCCCCCATGTCCATGCCGAAGACATCGCAGACGGTTTTCTTTTACTCGAGGACCTGGGCTCGACTCTCTATCTCGATCGGCTCAATCCGGAGTCGGTGGAACGTCTCTATGGCGATGCCCTGGGCGCCCTGGTGACGCTACAGGCCTGTGCGCCGACCGAGGGACTGCCAATCTATGACCGCCAGTTGTTGATGCAGGAGATGGCGCTGTTTCGCGACTGGCTGCTTGAGCGCGAGTTGTCCCTGAGTCTGACCCGGGCCGAGCATGAGATGCTGGATCACACCTTCGACGTGTTGGCCGAGAATGCGTTGATGCAGCCCCAGGTCTGTGTGCATCGGGACTACCATTCACGCAACCTGATGTTCACCGCGAGTCATAATCCCGGGATTCTTGATTTTCAGGATGCCGTGATCGGTCCGGTTACCTATGATCTGGTCTCCCTGCTGCGCGACTGCTATATCAGCTGGCCGAAGGAGCAGGTGGAAGCTTGGGTGCAGGGTTATTTCGAACTGGCCCTGCAGTCCGGCGTATTGCGCGCCGAGCATGAGGCGGAGTTTCTGGTCTGGTTCGATCTCATGGGGGTGCAGCGTCACCTCAAGGCCAGCGGCATCTTCGCCCGACTCAACCGGCGGGATGGCAAACCGGGCTATCTGGGCGATATTCCGAGGACGCTCGGTTACATCACCTCACTGGCCGGGCGCTACCCTCTGCTCGCCGGCTTGGACGAGCTGCTGCGATCTAAAGTCTTACCGGCCCTGCAGGGCGGCTGATAGCCCGTTTTCTGCAACATCTCCCGGTTTTTCGTGCCGAAGCTTTCGGCGTTCAAGCTTCACCCGTCGCCTGCTTTCCCTGAGCGTAGGGTGCGGTTTGCGGCACCCTACGAAGTGCGCTCCGCTGATTCGCCTTTGCCGCCTTTGCCGCCTTTGTTGCTGGTTCTTATTCCCGGGGGAGAGGGTTTCAGTCAGGGGGTTCAGGCTTGAGGGCTGTGCCAAGGCCTGAAAGCAGGCGGGCGGTGTCTCTGCTCGGAGCTGGAAGAGGTAGTGACAGCAATATGTTCAGAAGGAGAGCGCACCTGAAAAGTCATATTCGAGGGCTAAGGTCTTGCGCTCAAACATGAAAATTTTCTAAATACCTGTAGCTGTTGTTTGAAAAAATATATGGTGAAAAGCGCAACATTATCTTAGTAAATTGGTTTGTTATTCGGCTAAGTCATTAATTACTTTTGAGGTTATGCTTGTAACTGCATGATTTATAGCAAGTGACCCTTCGAATTTTAAGGATGTTGTATTTTTGATACAAAATAAAATATGTGTCTTTTTTGCAAAATTCGGCTTGCATTGGGTGTGGTGGTTGTCTAGTATTTGCAACGTAGTCAATTTCTACTCAACCACTCATTGGAGCTCACTCAATGAAAAAAGTACTTTCTCTGGCAATCGCCGCTGCCCTGGTCGCACCTGCTGCCGCCATGGCTGACGCTACCCTTTTCGGTAAGGCTCACTTCATCATCCAGAACACCGACGTGGACACCGGTGTAAGTGCCACCAGTGGTGACGTCTGGAGCGTCGACAGCGTTCACTCCCGTGTTGGTGTGAAGGGTTCCGAGGATCTGGGTGACGGCCTGACCGCTGTTTACCACTTCGAATTCAAAGTGAATCAGGACTCCGGCTCTGGCCTGGGCGACCGTAACCAGTTCATCGGTATGGCCGGTGGTTTCGGTACCGTGCTGCTGGGTACTCACGACACTCCGCTGAAAATGTCCCAGGGCAAGTTCGACGAGTTCGGCGATCTGCCGAATGGCGATATCGCTTCCGTGATTCCTGGTGATGATCGTGTTGACAACGTCATCGCCTACGTCTCTCCCGCCATGGGCGGTCTGACCCTGGTCGGTGCTGCCGTTTCCGGTGAGCAAGGTGACGGCGGTGCGCTGGGTAACGGCGACACCCTGACCAGCCTGTTCGACCACCTCTCTCTGGCCGGTCTCTACAGCAACGGCCCGATCTTCGCCTCTTTGGCTTACAACACTTACGACCTGGGCGCAGCTGTTCCCGGTGTAGAGCCTTCACTGATTCGCGCTACCTTCATCTGGGATGCCGGCATGTGGGCAGTCGGCGGTATGTACAGCTCCATGGACCTGGATATCCCGGGCGTCAACGATCCTGATCAGATGGGCATCAGCGGCCACATCAAGGTTGGCAGCGCTGGTAAGGTCAAGGCACAGTACCTGATGGGCGATTCTCCCGTCGGTAATGTAACTGATCTCGGTGTTGCCTTTTCTCCGGATGTCACGGTTGGTCTGCCTGTAAGCTCTCCTGAGAACGAAGTCACCCAGTTCAGCATCGGTTACGAGCATGCCATGAGCGCGCGTACCACCCTGCACGCTGGTTATACCAAGTACGAAGAAGACCAGAGCCAGTATGAAGAGTCTGCTCTGTTCGCTGGTATGATCCACAACTTCTAATTGTCGCAAGACAAGCATGAAGTCAAACGGGGCCTTCGGGCCCCGTTTTTTTATGCGTGAAATCTTACGGATGTGAGGTTAGTGGGTAGGTCGGGTTAGCGCAGCGTAACCCGACAAAAGCGGATGAATGAATCCACTCGTCGTCGGGTTACGCTGCGCGAACCCGACCTACGGTTGCTCGTTTACTTGGGATATACGGTCTTTGGTCCAGACTCGGAGCCCAGTATCAGCACATCCGCGCCGCGCAGGGCAAAGATTCCGGTAGTGACCACACCGGCGATGGCGTTGATCTTCTGCTCCATCTCCATCGGTTGCATGATCTCAAGGTTGTGCACGTCGAGGATGACATTCCCGTTATCGGTGATGAAATTCTCCCGCCATACCGGGGTGCCGCCGAGCTTGACCAGCTGCCGGGCCACATGACTGCGGGCCATGGGGATGACCTCCACCGGCAGGGGGAACGTGCCGAGTATATCCACCAGCTTGCTTTCATCGGCGATGCAGACAAACTTTTTGCTGGCCCCGGCGATGATTTTTTCCCGTGTCAGCGCGCCGCCGCCACCCTTGATGAGGTTGAGATAGTGGTCCGACTCGTCGGCGCCGTCGATGTAGACTTCGAGTTCGCCGGCGGCGTTAAGGTCAAGCACGGGGATGCCATGCCCCTTGAGACGCTCAGTGGAGGCGTCCGAGCTGGAGACCGTGCCCTCGATCCGGCCTTTGATGGTGGCGAGGTAGTCGATGAAATGGTTAACTGTCGAGCCGGTGCCGACACCGATGATGCCGCCTTTGACATATTCCAGTGCCGCTTCCGCCGCCTGCTGTTTGAGTTCGTCTGCCGTCATGGGGTCCTCTCCTAATTGTTATGTGCCGTCGCTGCTTCGCTGCCGCCCTGTGGAGTTTGAGAGGTAGTCGCGGGATCGACCAATTATCGATGACTTTTCGCGCTACCGCCTGTCAGTGGGGGGGTGGGCCGTATTTGTTTGGCGTACTATCGGGTTAATATTATTCGGTTTCATCCGAGTGTGCGTAATAATACCCATGCGACATGAAATTGTCAGTCGCATGCGTTCTACAGTAATTGGGATGGTTTCATGCCGCAACGTTATATCGAAAGGATCCTCCGCGCCCGCGTCTACGATGTCGCTCGCGAGACACCGCTTGACCACGCCATGTTGTTGTCGAAGCGCCTCGACAACAGTGTCTACCTGAAACGGGAGGATCTGCAGCCGGTCTTCTCCTTCAAGCTCCGTGGCGCCTACAACAAGATGGTGAATCTGCCTGACTCAGTGCGGGAACGGGGCGTGATTGCGGCTTCGGCGGGAAATCATGCCCAAGGTGTTGCCCTGGCCGCCCGAGAATTGAAGATTCCGGCTTTGATCGTCATGCCGAAAACGACACCGCCTATCAAGGTGCAGTCGGTGCGCAACCTGGGCGCGAAGATTGTCCTGGCAGGTGATTCTTACGATGAGGCCTATGAGCGCTCGCAGGAGCTGGCTAACGCGCAGGGATTGACTTACATTCACCCCTTCGACGATCCAGACGTCATCGCCGGTCAAGGTACGATCGGCGTGGAACTGCTACGTCAGCACCCCACGCCGCCTGAAGCGGTATTCATTCCAGTGGGGGGCGGCGGATTGATCGCTGGTGTTGGGGCCTATCTCAAGTATGTCTATCCATCGATAAAGATAATCGGGGTAGAGCCGATTGACGCTCCCTCACTCCACAGCGCACTGCAAGCGAAGCGACGGGTGAAGCTGAAACAGGTGGGTATATTTGCCGATGGTGTTGCCGTGAGACAGGTAGGGAAAGAGACCTATCGTCTGGCGCGCAAGGTGGTGGACGAGGTGGTGTTGGTGAGCACCGATGAGATCTGTGCCGCAATCAAGGATGTTTTTGATGAGACCCGCACCACGCCCGAGCCCGCAGGCGCGCTCTCTGTGGCGGGTATGAAACGCTATGTGAAGGAACACCGGATACGGGATAAATCGCTTATCGCCATTAACAGTGGCGCCAACATCAACTTCGATCGCTTGCGCCACGTGGCGGAGCGGGCGGAGTTTGGTGAGCGTCGCGAGGCGTTGTTTGCTGTGCAGATTCCTGAGCGACCGGGTAGCTTTCTGCAGTTTTGCCGGCTTATCGGCAAGCGAAGCGTCACCGAATTCAATTATCGCTTCAGCGACTCGTCTGTTGCGCAGATCTTCGTTGGCGTTGAATTGAGCGGTGGGGATGAGGAGCGTCTATCGTTGTTGTCGCGCTTCAGGGACAAGGGTTACTCCATCGTGGACATGACGGACAATGAAACCGCGAAACTGCATATCCGTTATATGGTAGGGGGGCATGCGCGGGGTGTTGAGAATGAAACCCTGGTGCGATTTGAGTTTCCGGAGCGACCCGGTGCTCTGCTCTATTTTTTAACTCAGTTGGGAAAGTCCTGGAATATCAGTCTCTTCCACTATCGAAATCACGGCGCTGCTTACGGGCGAGTGTTGATGGGAATCCAAGTGCCGACGGAACAGAAGGGGGGGTTTACGCGAGTCCTGAGGCAGCTGGATTACCCCTTTTGGGACGAGACGGACAACCCCGCTTACCGACTCTTTGCTGGTGTGGACGGTATAAACTGACTGGCAAAAAGAAACCCCGCGTTGCGGGGTTTCTTGTCTCTGGCCTATCGCTTATTAAGCGGATTTTTTCTTCCGCGGAGTTACCTTGCGCGGTCTGGCCGGGCTTTTCTTGGCTACCTTCTTTTTCGGTGCCGCCTTTTTCTTGGCTACCTTCTTTTTCGGTGCCGCCTTTTTCTTGGCTACCTTCTTTTTCGGTGCGGCCTTCTTTTTGGCTACCTTCTTTTTCGGTGCGGCCTTCTTTTTGGCTACCT
>JBNKOL010000133.1:0-17481 GCA_050294655.1 Sedimenticolaceae bacterium | reverse complement strand
TGAACAATCCCTACTGGAAGAAACAGCTGATCGGCGCCGGTCGCTTCGGGTATTGAAGCCACGACTCCCAAGCGACGCTGAAGTGGCCGACGACGGTGGTCCCTGCAGTGACCATCGGTTACCATTTATCGTTTAAACGCGCATTTGTGGAATTCGGCCACTGATAAGCCGGTCCGCCAACGCCACCCTGCCAGAAAGAGGAAACCCCACGTGTACCGGAAAGAGCTCAAGGTCCTGGATTGCACCATTCGCGACGGTGGACTGATCAACAACTACCAATTCACCGATGAGTTCGTCAACGCGGTCTACCGGTCGGCCTGCGAGGCCGGGGTGGATATCATCGAACTGGGCAAGAAGCTGGCCGTGAGCGACGAGTATACGCGCGAGAAATACGGCAAATGGAACTTCTGCGACGACGATGATCTGAAACGGGTCATCGACTCCTGCGACAGCGAATACCGCCCGCTGGTGGCGGTCATGTTCGACATCGGCCGGGTCGATATCAATGCCCTCAAACCGCGCGACCAGAGCCCCTTCGACATGGCCCGCGTGGCCTGCTACGTACCCGACATCGACAAGGGCCTCGATATGGTCAAGCGCTCCAAGGACCTGGGATACGAGACCACCATCAACATCATGGCCTGCTCCGCCGCCATCCGCACCGATCTGATCGAGGCCCTGGCCCAGGTCGAGGAGACTCCGGAACTCGACTATCTCTACCTGGTCGACAGCTACGGCGCCTTCTATTCGGAACAGGTGACCGACTATCTCAATCTCTACAAGAAGCACGCGCCCAGCAAGGAGCTCGGCTTCCACGCCCACAACAACCAGCAGCTCGCCTTCAGCAATACCCAGCAGGCGATCATCGACGGCGTCAACCTGCTCGACGCCACGGTCAACGGCATCGGCCGCGGCGCTGGCAATTGCAACCTGGAGCTGCTGCTCAACTTCCTGAAGAACCCCAAGTTCGATGTGCGACCGATCTACAAGGTGATCCAGGAGCAGTTCGTACCACTACGCAAGGAGATCGAGTGGGGCTTTAATGACATCTACGGCATCGGCGGCCACTTCAACCAGCATCCACGTGCCGCTATGAAGGTCCGCGGCAATGATGAGAAACGCGAACGCTGTTATGACTTCTACCTCGAGTCATCCCGGCTCGATGACGGCACTATCTCCTGAATCAGCCGGGTTGCGCGCCCGGCTATCTCTGTCACAGAATCCGATTGGTCCAACCCTGGAAACAGTGGCGTTACTTCTTGAGCAATGAGAGCGCCGAACCCGCACTCTCCTGCTTGCTCCGTTCGTAGCGTTTTTAGGGCCTGGTTCTGGGTCAGGAAATCTATGCGCTTGGTATCGATCGAATCGCGCACACCTCGGCGACCATCTCGCCGATCGTGACATCGCTCTGTGTGTCGAGAATATGTTTGTGATTGATGATGGTGACCTTGGCCCAGGCTTGAAGACTCAGAGTGAAGACCAACTGCGTGCTGAAAGATTTGAGAGTACAGGAAAGACGCTCATCCACACTGTAGAATAATATTCAGAGGGATCGATAAACGCCTCTCCAGCAATGTACTAGCAGGCCGTTGAATAAGTCTCCGGTGGATGTCAGACAAGGCGGAAATGCGCGAAAAATCACTGCGCACAGGACTGTACACGAGCATTTTGAGCGCATTTCCAACGCCACATGGCGCAGCCCGAGACTTTTTCAACAGCCTGCCAGCTCATCATTCCGGTTTACCTAGACGCTCGTGCCGCTCAAGCATCTCCTTAATGCGTTGTTCCGAAATCGGCCGCGCCAGATAATATCCCTGGGCACAGTCGCACAACTCACGACGAAGAAAGGCGAGTTGCTCGGCCGTCTCCACGCCTTCGGCCACCACCCTCACGCCCAAGCTGCGCGCCATGCGCAGGGTGGCGATGATCAACTCGCGATCATTTGGATCGTCGATAACATCCCGGATGAAAACCCGGTCAATCTTCAACGTATCGAAATGGTAATTTCTCAAATAGCTGAGCGATGAATAGCCGGTACCAAAATCATCCATCGAGATACTTACGCCAAGTCCTCTCAGTTGCTTTATCACTTCGGCCGCGCCCACTTCAGCACCGAGCAGTATCCCTTCGGTGACCTCCAGCTCCAGCCGCGCACCTGCGATTCCCGCTTTTTTCAGTGCAGCTTCCAAGCGGTCGGTAAAACCAGTCTGCCTGAACTGGCGGGGCGATACATTGAGTGCCAGGCGAAAGCGTTTGCCAATCACCTGTTGCCAGTCGCATAGAGAACTCAATGCAGACGCAATAACCCATTCACCGATATCGATTATCAACCCGGTCTGCTCTGCCACATCGATGAATTCGCTGGGCGATACCTCACCCAGTTGCGGATTGCGCCATCTCAATAAGGCCTCAACGCCAACAATTGCCCCGCTCGATACCTCAACGATCGGCTGATACTCAAGATAAAACTCTTCTCGCCCGAGCGCCAAACGCAACTGTTCTTCCATCTGCAGGCGACGGGCCACATTCTGATTCATCGAGTCGGTATAGAAATGATAGGCGTTTCTTCCAGTAGCCTTGGAATAATACATCGCCATATCCGCATTGCGCAGCAGCAACATCGGCTCACTACCGTTGTCGGGATAGATCGCGATACCCAGGCTTGCCGTCAGCATCACCTCTCGCCCCATTACCTGAAACACTTTCTGAAAGGCTTGCACGATCTTTTCCGCTATGGGACGAACAGTCTCCCCATTGACGATATCTTGAATTAGCACAATGAACTCATCACCCCCCAACCGGGCAACGGTATCAGAATCACGAACCGCCTGTCTGAGGCGATTCGCAGCCAACATCAATACCTGATCGCCCACCTCGTGTCCAAGCGCGTCATTGACCTTCTTGAAGTCGTCGAGATCGAGAAACAGCAGTGCCGTTGAAGCACTCTTTCTGGCAGCCAGTTTGATATTCTGCTTCAGGCGATCCATTGCCAGGAATCGGTTCGGTAGGCCTGTCAGCGGGTCGTAGTGCGCCTGATAGAGTAGCTGCTCCTGCTGGTACTTTCGCTCAGTGATATCAGTCAACAGGGTGATCGAACCCATAAAGACCTGATCAGCGCTTAAAATCGGCGATGACGAGGCAAGAGTCCATAGGGTTTCGCCGTTACGGCGACGGAATCTTCTCTCATCGCTGCTCAATTTGCCCTGGCGCAATGCTTCATTTTTTTCCAACTGCGCGCTCTTGTCCTCTTCGAACAGAAAGTCGACCATCGACCGACCAAGCATATCCTCGAGATCGTAACCCAGCATATCCGCGATGCGGGTGTTCACGAACGAGGTTATGCCATCAGCATCGACCACCCAGATACCCTCGTTCGCGGTATCCACGATACGCCGGTAGCGCTCCTCGCTACTACGTAACGCCTCCTCTGCCTGCTTGCGGTCGTTGAGATCGTGAGCAATGCCGAGCACACTGACCACTCGGCCTTGCTCATCCCTCTCAGGGAGGTTAAGCACATCGAAATAGCGCTTACCCTTGACTGTCATCAATTCCAATTCAACCCTGTTTGTAACCCCTTCATCGAAAGCACGCCTGACCATACTCGCCAGCATTGCGTTTTCCGATTTACTACCGGGTCCAGCTGTTATCAGATCTTTTTTGATTACCTCGTCCGCGGTAAAACCAAAGGTCTTCAACGTCGCCTGGTTGACAAAGAAGGGGCGCGCCTCACTGTCAAAGCGTGCGATGCAATCGGGTAGATTTTCGATCAGAGAGTGAAACTGTCTTTCCGCCTCTTCGAGTTTGCGTTCGCTCTCCTGATGATCGCGAAGTATCAGCATGCTGGTCAGGCCATCAGCCAGCCGAAGCCCAATCTCATTCATTAAATATTCTTCATTGGCACTCCAGCTTCGCGCCGAGGAACATTGGTGGATGCCGAACTCCCATGGCATATTGACTTTCGGGTAGATGCTCATTGCCATGATGGATTTTATTTCGAAAGGTTCCACCAACTCAGCCGGTACGGCATGGGGGTTTCCGGGACCGAATTGCAACGGTCCGTCATGCTCCAGCAAGAGCCGCAGCTTCTCGGAAACCCCTGGATTCATCTCCATCTCCAGCCCCAGTTCAAGCGCTCCGGGATAGGCCGGATGAGTGCGCTCCATCGGAACATTCCAGACAAGCGCATCGGGATCGCATGGATAGAGCAGATAGGCGCGTTCGCAGTGAAAAATTTCCAGCACTTCGTCGAGCACGTCGGTCATCATCTGTTGCAGATCGGATGCCCTTTGAATTGCCCGGTTGATCCGGTCCATGCTCTTGAAGAAGAGCAGATTTGAAAGTCGTTCGGCTTCAGCATACTTATGCACGACACGAGCTCGCAGCACATTGACACCGAAAGCCAGATCACTCGCCAATTGTTCCAACAGCCTACACTCATCGGCTGTAAATACATTCGCTTGCGCAGCATATATATTGAGTATGCCAAAGGTCTTTCCCATGGAGTCCTTCAGAGGCATGGCGATACTGGAATGGTAACCTCGGGAGATGGCAAGCTCTCGCCAGGGCAATGCGCGTGGATCCGTGCTGAAATCCTGGATGGTATCGGTGACGCCTGTACGCATCGCCACACCTGAAGGACCATTGCCCTGCGGCCTATCATCCGCCCAGGAAATTTCGATATCAGCCAGGTAACCGTTCTCATACCCAGCCCAGGCGACAGGTCTGATACGCTTCTTCTCGTCATCTTCGGGGAAGCCCACCCAGGCCATGCGGTATCCCGCCACTTCACAGATGATGCGACAGATAATATCCAGCAATGATTGTTCATCCGCCGCCCGCATCATTGCCTTACTGCAATCGCTCATGGCCTGCAGCTGACGGTTGAGTCGCTTGAGCACAGCTTCGTTGCAGTAGCTGTCAGCAATATCCCCGGAGACACCGACAACTCTCAGCAGATGTCCGCTCTCATTGCACACAGGCATCAAGCGGGTTCGTACTTGCCGCTCATCGATAGCGGTCAGCATCCCTTCCGGCAGTTCATTGAGATCATTCTGCTGGAAAAACTGCCACAACTGCAGGAGGAACGCCTTTATTCTCGGCTCATTCTCCAGCCTATCAAGGGACACTCCGTTCAGCGACTCGGGATCGATTCCCAGCAAACTCAACCATGCAGGTCTGGCATCTATTAGATGGAAGCGACCTTTCGCTGTTGTCTCGACTGTGAAAGCAGGTTCCGTCGATGAATCAGATAGACAACGAAGTAAGATATCCCTTCTTTTCGTATTCCTCATACTGGCTAGTTTCATGTCGTAGTTTTTTATGCATGAATAAAAGGGAAATCCTGTGGATTAAAAATAGTTAGGCACAGTAAATCCCTTACGCCAACCACCTCATATAAATATATGCGTACAAATCAATTAAACAAAGAAAACGATAGGCGAAGCACGAAAAAAAAGACAATGCGGGAAAAAAATGCAGTATATCGAGAATGGATTTTCCGAATATCGCAATTTAGCCAAAAAGCGGCACGATCTAAATTCCCGATCAAGGTGGGGCAATCAGAATAATTCCCTTGGCAAGAACCGTAACGCCAAACAAGGGCACTCTTAAAGCCATGAGCATGGCCTATTAAGGTGTCGGGTTAGTTTCGCGCCTTATCCCGTTGCTGCGACAGTTGCCCTTGCAGTTTTTGTGTCAACTGCAAGGGTGACCCGGTGTGCCTTGCCAACAGATGGTAAGCGACAGGCACGATGTAGAGCGTGAAGACGGTCGCTGCCGTGACTCCCGCCAGAATCACAGTACCGATAACGGCGCGGGTCTCGGCGCCGGCGCCGGATGAAAGCAGCAGGGGCAGCGATCCGGCGGCGGTGGTGATGCCGGTCATCAGGATCGGCCGGAAGCGTACGTGAGATGCCTCCAACAACGCTTCATCGAACTCCCTGCCCGCGTCACGCAATTGGTTTGCGAACTCCACGATGAGGATGCCGTTTTTCGCCGCCAGCCCAACCAGCATGATAAGGCCGATCTGACTGTAGATATTGAGGCTCTGGTCGGACAGGTAGAGCCCCAGCAGCGCCCCGGCCATGGCCAGCGGTACCGTCAACATAATGACCAAGGGATGGATCCAGCTCTCGAACTGGGCGGCCAGCACCAGGTAGACCACTACCACACCAAGCAGCAGTACGAACAGTACCGAACCACCTGCTGTCTTATAGTCGCGTGACTGACCTTTGTAATCGATGATCACCTGCTGTGGCAGGTTGTCGCGTACCAGTCCTTCCAGGTAGTTGAGCGCGGGACCCAGCGCCAGGTCATCGGCCAGGTTGGCCTCAAGGGTAATGGCGCGCACCCGATTGTAGCGATTGAGGCTGATGGAGTCGGCCACCTCCTCCAGACTGACCAGGTTAGCGAGTTGAATCAACTGACCGCTGGTATCTGAACGCACATAGAGGTGGTTCAGGTCGGCCGGTGTCTGCTGATCCGACCGCTCGCCCTCCAGGATCACATCATACTCTTCGCCTGCCTCGATGTAAGTGGTCACCCTGCGCGAGCCAAACATGGTCTCCAGGGTGCGCCCGATGGTCTCCACAGTGACCCCCAGCTCCGCCGCCCGATCGTAGTCGATATCGACCTTGAGCTGTGGCTTGGTCTCTTTGTAATCGTAATCGATACCGAGCAGACCCGGATTGTTCTGTTCGATCTTCTGCAGCAGGATGTCGCGCCACTCGGCCAGCTCCTCGTAGGTGCCGCCGCCAATGACGAACTGGACCGGCTTCTGGATACGCCGCCCGAAGCCCTGACGCATCACAGGGAAGGCGCGCACACCGGGCAGGTCGGCCAGTTTCTCGCGAATCTCGCCCATGATCGCCCAGGCGGAGCGACGCTTATCCCAGTCGTTCAGCACATTGATCACGATGCCGCCGTTAAAGATGGCAAAGTTGCTGAAAGTGCGTGGAGCACGTACCAACAAGCGGGTGATCTCTCCCGACTCCACATAGGGCATCAGACGCCGCTCGATCTCATTCATGTAGTCCTTCATATAGTCGTAGGAGGCGCCTTCGGGACCGTTGACGATAAGAAAGAAAGCTCCCCGGTCTTCTTTCGGCGCATACTCGTCGGGAATCTGTTCGAAAAGCCACCAGGCACCCACAATGATCGACACGAACAACAGAATCATCAGCCAATAGTGGCGGATGGCGCCTTTTAGCGTAAGGATGTAGAAATCGCGCACATGACCGAGCAGCCAGTCGACCCCCCGGCTGAGGCTGACATGTCCCGCATGCTGGCTCGGCAGGATCTGCGAGGCGAGCATGGGGGAGAGCGACAACGCCACCAGACTGGAAAAACCCACCGCCGCGGCCATGGTGAGGGAGAACTCGGTGAAGAGCCGACCGATATCCCCGCCAAGAAAGGCGATCGGAGCAAACACCGAGACCAGCACGATGGTGGTCGAGATCACCGCGAAGGCGACTTGGCGCGCACCGCGAAAGGCGGCCACCAACCGCGACTCGCCATACTCCTCCATGCGGCGGTGGATGTTCTCCAGCATGACGATGGCATCGTCCACTACCAGACCGATGGCCAGCACCAGCGCCAGCAGAGTGAGAATATTGATGGTAAAACCGAGTATCAGCAGCACCAGAAAGGTGGCAATCAGAGATACCGGCACCGCCACCGCTGGCACGATCATGGCACGTACGCTGCCGAGAAAGAGAAAGATCACCGTCACCACCAGGGCGATGGCGACGCCGAGGGTCTTGTATACCTCCTTGATGGCCCCCTCGACGAAAACGGAACTGTCGTAGCTCTGCTTGATCTCCATACCCTCCGGCAGGGTGGCGTTGATGCGCAGCTGCTCGGCCTTGGCCGCCGCCGCCACCTCCAGGGTGTTGGCGGTGGACTGCTTGATGATGCCGATGCCCACCATCGGTACGCCATTACCGCGGAAAAAGGTACGCGTCTCCTCGGCCCCCTTCTCCACCCGCGCCACCTCCCCCAGGCGCACCAGGTAACCGTCGCTACCGCGCGCCAGCACCAGACCGGCGAAATCCTCGGCGGTGTGGAAACTGCGATTCACGCGCACGGTGAAAACCCGGTCTTTCGAGTCGATGCTGCCGGCGGGCAGCTCCAGATTGCCCTGGCGCAGGGCCTGTTCCACGTCGGCCACGGTCAGGCCGCGCGCCGCCAGCGCCTGGCGATCGATCCAGACCCGCATGGCGAAGGTCTGGCCGCCGCCGACCCGCACCCGCGCCACGCCGTCGAGCACCGAGAAACGGTCGACCAGATAGCGTCGCGCATAGTCCGACAGCTCCGGCACGCTCATGCGGTCGCTGACCAGATTGAGCCACATGATCACATCTTCGTTGCTATCGACCTTCTGGATCTCCGGCGGATCGGCCTCCACCGGCAGGTTATCGAGAATCGCCGAGACCCGATCGCGTACGTCATTCGCCGCGGCGTCGATGTCCCGCTCCACATCGAACTCGATGGTCACCACCGAGCGGCCGTCCTCACTCACCGAGGAGATAAAGCGGATGCCCTCCACACCGGAAACCCGGTCCTCGATCAACTGGGTGATGCGGGTCTCCACCACATTAGCGGCGGCGCCACGGTAGAGGGTCTCCACCGAGACCACCGGCGAATCGATATTGGGATATTCCCGTAACGGTAACTGCTGGTAGGCAACCAAGCCGAAGGCAATCAACAACAGGGAGAGGACTGAAGCAAAAACCGGCCGCTTGATCGAGATGTCCGAAAGAATCATCTATTTGCTCTCAGGGGGCTGCTTGGCAGCAGGCTTGAGCAGTTCCGACATCGGTTTGCCCGCCCCCTCCCGGCCCTTGATACCGACCGGCCCACCAACCTTGACCTTCTCCATGCCGTGGGTGATCACGAGCTCTCCCGGCTGCAGCCCTTCCAGCACCTCCACTTCGCCGGGCCGTCGGGAACCGATACGGATCTTGAGTTTCTCCGCCATGGGCGGTTCGCCCCGCAGGCGCATGACGAAATGGTCTCCTCCCTTGGGCATCAGGGCGGACTCGGGGATGACCAACGCCTGACGCCGATTGCGCAACAATTCCACCGTCATCAGCATACCTGGCTTGAGCATGCGCTCTGGGTTGGGTAACAGGGCTCGCACCAGCAGTGAGCGATTGATCGGGTCGACCCGGCTGTCGACCACCTTCACCACGCCCTCGAAGACCCGGTTGCTATAGGCGCGGGTATGCGCGCGAATCGGCAGCCCGGGCTGCAGGCTCGGCAGATAGGTGGAGGGTACGGCGAACTCCAGCTTCATGACGCTGTCGTCATCCAGGGTAGTGATCAGGTCACCCGTCTCCACCAGGGCGCCGACACTGATATTGCGCAGACCCAGCACACCACTGAAGGGAGCCTTGATCAGGCGGTCCGCCAGCCGCGACTCAATGGCCGCCAGCCGGGCGCGGGCGGTCTCCACCTCCCGTCGGCGCTGATCCAGCAGCGATTGCGCCTCGATCCCCTGGGACTCCAACCGCTTGACCCGGTTGAACTGACGCAGGGCCTCGTTCAGATTGGCGCGGGCCTCTTCCAGCAAGGCATGTTCCTCGCGACTGGTCATCTCGACAAGGGCATCGCCCTTCTCGACACGCTGTCCATCATCGAAGTGAAGCACGGTCACTGTTTCTGTCACGTTAGCGGTAAGCTGCACCGATTCGTTGGCTTTAAGGGTGCCGAGGGCCTCGATGCGATCGATAAACTCCGCCTGCTTGGCCGGCGCCACAATCACCTGTGGCGCCGGCTTTTCCTGCGCCAGGGCACCAGAGGCTGTCAACAAGAGAGCTTGAAGGACAAAGAACCAGTTTTTCCTGCATCGATACATAGTTAGAGAGTTCTCGTACATAGTCAGTGTCAAACCCCGAGTGAGACTGAAACAACAGATCAGCAGCATCTCAGGAAGTTCTATTTTCGCGTACCATTTTATGCTCGATATAGCGACCGGCAATTCAGTGCCGGCCAGGCTAAGTTACATTGTTTTGTCAGACTCTTCCGATATTTCTAGTTTGTAACTTCCTCAAGGAACCGGTTTGAGCTTCTGAGCCACAACACCTCTGCCAGCGCATTCCGATCCACCCGGATAGTTCCATAAACAGCCTCAAAAAGCAGGGCAACCCTGCTCCGGCAAATCCATCAACCCGTCCAGCCAGCGAAAATCACCTACCTTTGTTCATTCACTTTTCGCCCAGTGAGGGTATCCTAGGGGGGTATTAACAAGCAGAATCTAAACGAATAGTACAAAATGAAGGGCTGGTTGGTATTCACAGATCTTGACGGCACCCTGTTGGATCACGACACATATGACCACAGCCCTGCGCTGTCGTCGCTCCAGCACCTGCGCGAAGCCGGTGTACCGGTGATTCCGGTCTCCAGCAAGACCCTGGCAGAGCTCAAGGAGATTCGAAAGCGACTCCAGCTCAAGGGCCCGGCGATCGCCGAAAACGGCGCCGTCATCGCCTATCCCGGCGAAGAGCCGCAAATCGCACCGCCTGGCTACCATCTGATACGGGACTTCCTCATCGACCGACGAGCCAATCCTCGCTTCGACACCTTCGGCTTTGGCGACATGAGCCTGGAAGAGATTATGGCGCACACCGGCCTGACACGGGAGGACGCCAAACGCGCAATAAAGCGCCTCGCCTCAGAGCCCTTCCTCTGGCGCGGCGACAGTGAAGGATTGGCCGCCTTTCGCCATGAAGTAGCGGAAGCAAACCTGCGGTTGCTGCAGGGAGGTCGCTTCATGCATCTGTTGGGAGATACCGACAAGGGCAGGGCGGTGAGTTTGGTCGTCAAGCATTTACGCAGCCGCGGCAAAGCGATCACCCGCACCATCGCTCTGGGCGACAGCGACAACGACCGGGACATGCTGCTGTTGGTGGATAATCCGGTTATCATTCAGAAACCGGACGGCTCCCATCTCACGCTCGCGGAACGTCCCGACGCCATCCTTACCGATCAGCCGGGACCCGCCGGTTGGAACCAGGCGATGCTCCAGCTAATGGAGCAATTGAGTGAGGGTTAGCTGGCTGTTGAAAAAGTCCCTGGTGAATGCCAGGCAAGGCGGAAATGTACGAATAAGCGCCGTGTACAGGGTAGTACACAAGCAGTTTGAGCACATTTCCAACACCGCATGGCGCCGCCCGAGTCTTTTTCAACAGCCTGCTACTCCTCCGCCTATCGTGAAACATAAGAGAGCATAAACATGGCCGATTTCTTCCAGTTCGGAAAGATCACCACCCTCCACCGACTTACCGAACGTCCGTTGGAAGAGATGGAACGCGAACTCTACGAGTTCTCCAAGAAGCGCCCCATTGGCCTGATCCTGCCAAGCCTCTTTTCCGAACTCGAAGGACCGGCGCTGAATAGGATTATCGACGAGCTGCAGCACGCCACGTACCTTTCTCACATCATCATTGGCCTCGATCGGGCCGACGAAAGCCAGTTTCGCCACGCCCAGGAGTTCTTCTCCCGCCTGCCGCAAAAGACCCACCTGTTGTGGCAGGACGGTCCGCGCCTACGCGCCCTGGATGAAGAGCTCAAGACGCGTGAACTCTCTCCGCCGGAACCGGGCAAGGGACGCAACGTCTGGTTCTGCTTGGGCTACGCCCTCGCCATCGATGAATTGGAGGCGATCGGGCTACACGATTGCGACATCGTCACCTACTCCCGCGATCTGCCCGCCCGCCTGCTCTACCCATTGGCGCATCCCCATTTCGGTTTCGAATACGCCAAGGGCTACTACGCCCGGGTCAACGGCGACAAGCTCAGCGGCCGGGTCACGCGGTTGTTCGTCACCCCATTGCTACGCGCACTCAGGCTGATGGTAGGCCCCCACGACTACCTGGAGTACATGGACAGCTTTCGCTACCCCCTCTCCGGCGAGTTCGCCATGAGCCGGGACCTCGCCTCCCAAGTGCGCATCCCAAGTGATTGGGGGCTGGAGGTCGGCCTGCTGTCGGAGGTCTATCGCAATATCTCACACCACCAGATCTGCCAGGTCGATATCGCCGATCAGTACGACCATAAACACCAGGATCTCTCTGCCGAAGACCGCCAGGGCGGGTTGGCCAAGATGAGCCGTGACATCGCCAAATCCTTCTACCGCAAACTTGCCACTGAAGGGGTGCAGATGAACCAGGCCTTCTTCCGCAGCCTCAAGGCGGCCTATCTGCGCAAGGCCCTCGACATGGTGGAGATGTATTACCACGACGCCATGCTCAACGCCCTCGCCTTCAACCGCCATGCCGAGGAAGAGGCGATCGAAGTCTTCCAACAGTGTATCGTGGAGGCAGGCCAAGCCTTTCTCGACAACCCCCTGGAAGCCCCCTTTATCCCGAACTGGAAACGGGTGTTGTCGGCGATGCCGGATTTTTCGGCGCGACTATTTGAGGCAGTGAAGCAGGACACAGAGGCGCTTTGAGATGAGCGCCAACGTAAAGTCGCCAGAAAGAAGTGGCTTGCGCCTCACAACCTGAAACGATTACTGCTCAGCGCATCAGCTGGTAACCGTCGCGTTTGCGATTACCTTTGTCACACCCTACACCCTGTATAGCGAGACTTTGACGTAAGACAGGATTCATCTCACAGAGACTGTGCAGAGTCAGGCCTGCTTCGGTCAGATGCATTCTTGGGTCAATCCCCGATTCTTGTCGGGTTTCGCTGCCTTGATCCTGCCGCTAACTCGACAACAAGACATGGCCAGGTTGCGCGATAGCGCCGCCTGGCCATAGTCACTGAACCACGTCACACCGACAGTTTGATCGTGCACACCGGTTATCCTTGAATCTGCATTTAAACAAGGTGGAGTGTGCGCTTGCGGTTGTGCGGGGCATAGGGTTATTTACGAGTGAGATTCCACCTCGATACTATCCGCTGTACCGTCAGTGTTATCGTCACGGATCTCGACCTTGTCACCAACATCGGGGGTACCCCTGATCACGGTGCTGCTGTCGATCATAAAGGTGACGCCAAGCACAGTGATGCTATCGCCACCCACACTCTCGACCCGCGCCTCCACTTTGGTGGCTTCAATGCGACTCTTGCGTTCGATACTCTGAGCGTAGAAGCCGTTACCACTCGTGGAGATCTCCACCTCAACAAAATCGGCATCGGTCAGGTCGCTCAGAAGAAAACTGCTCTCGCTACCGCGATGTGAACTGGAGCTGTTTTCGAACGAGGTCGAGTTGTCGGAGTAAACGGTAATCGTCTGACTGTTGCCAAGATCCAGTGTGATATTGCCATTCTTCCCGTCACTGTATTCGACGGCGCTGACCCTCGCCTTGACCTCCGCTTCACCATGTCTGGCTTCGATCTTTGCGGCGATCAGGGTGCCGTTAGACATCTCGCCCTTAACCTCGACCACCGCACCTGCGGTAAGATTGCCCGCCAAGGAACTCGGTTCGTATCGGGTGGCGGGGCTGACCTCAAACGGAATCGAGTCGATACTGAAACCGTCGGTTTCATTTCCGGAAATGATGCCTCGCAGCTCGACATAGTGATCGTTATCGTGAATGAGGTGAGCGTCTTCGCTCTCGATGCGGACCACCTCCAGGGTTCCACCAACATCTACCAGCTTGATCTCCACAAAGCTTCCGATGGGATCCGCCGGCAGATCAACACGCGCACTGCTGTTTACGGCATAGGGACCGGACTGGGCGCCGTTGCGCAATTCGATAGTGACGGTTGAACCGTCGAACTGGGTAAGATTTCCCTTGATTTCATAATCGTTGTTACCATCACTTTGCAGTTCGACGCGCGAGGCGATCAGCACACTACCGTCGAAAAAGCCGCTGACTTCGATTTCAACTCCGTCCACCAAACCGGCGTAACTCGCCCCATCGTGAAAAACGGTGGTGTTGGCATCCACGCTCACCTCTGTCCCCAGCACAGTGAAGGTTTTGGTGTTGCCGCTCTCGACCAGACTACCGCTATCGATGGGCCCCTCGAGGTCATCATCGTAGTAGATGCTGTCCGCCCTACCTGTCACACCATCGGCGTTGATACTTCCCACAACCCTCACTTTCATGCCGACCGCGAGGGCGGAATCGTCATAGCCGCTTTCGTCGTCGACCCTGAAGCTGGTATGAGTCGTATCGTACTCAATGCCGTTGACATAGACGCTACCGAAGCCATCGACCCTGCCGACGCTGGTAATACTGCCGCCTGCCGAGCTGCTGCTACCGCCGCCCCCTCCGCCGCAAGCAGCGAGAAATCCGACCACGAGCAAAAGAATAATCGTGAAATGGTGTCCTTGATGAAACATAACCTCTCCTCCGTATTCAGCTTGATGATTGGTGACTGCACAGCAATCCCATATCCATCATGGGAATATTTTCCCAGTATAGAAGAGGCCTTGAAAAAAGAAACAATTAATTCCTTTATTAACAAACAGTTAAGAAAGTTAAGGGCAATTAAGTAATTTAAATGATTTATGATAAATTCGTCATTCCAGGCGAAGCGAAGCCGAGCCCCGCAATACTCTGCATCTATTCAATGGGTTACTTGATTTCGGCAGGTGGCGAAAAGCGAAACATCGAATACAACCGATGCGCTCTCAGCCCCTCACTTCATCAGATTGAAGCTGTGCACTATCGACAATTTGCATTTCGTTTAGCATCGACATCTTACCTTTCTGCCAGGTAAGGCTTATGCCGGTTTGACCTAGGGTATGAATGCGAAAAGGCAAGTCAGAGGTTGAATCAAGGAACAGCAAGGCTTTTTCAGCGTTACCTGTGTTTGTTCCAGAAGCATTGAGCACAGATCAGATAGCGCTACTTACGTCTCTCTCTACGCAGTGATTGGCATTCCTGATCCGACGGTAATCTGGAACCACATCGGCAAACCCGCCGATGCGCAACGCAAAACCGCCACATTCATCCTTTCGGCATCAACCAGACCGTTTGATAAGGGCGCAGTCGCAGCACCTCACCATCGATATCGGGCACCACTTGATGCAGGGCATCGAACCAGCGAGACGCTCCTTCATCCAGGGGTGAGATATCCAGCTTGAGCGGGTTTCCGGTGATGTTGTGGATGGCATAGATCCGTTGCCCGCCATCCAGGCTGACCCGTTCCAGACCGAAGATACCCTCAGGCATCTCCAATACCCGTTGCGGCGCATCGGGATGAAAGGCCTTGATGCCACGCCGGATGCGCAGGCGACGGATGTATTCGGGAAAGACCTGACCGGTGTCGGTGAGCGGCAGGTCGATCAATCGTTCCAGCTCGGAGCCGTCCCACTTGCGCCGATTGATACTGCGGGTCATGCCGGTACGCTCGACGCCCTGCTGGTCGTTCGGCGTGGCCCCCAGGGCATTGAAATAGACAGCGGGGATTCCGCGAAACGACAGCGGCAGCGTCTGCGACAGCATGAAGCGGGCGATGCGCCAGGGGTCGGCCTCGTCATCCTCCGCAGCAAAGGCATCGAAGTAACTGATGTTGAGTTCATAGGGACGATCCCGCCCTTCGCTGGTCGCACGCATGGAGACATAACCGCCGCGCTTGCGCATCATGTCGAGCAGGGTGTTGACCTCCTCGTCGGGTATCACCCCTTCCAGCGGCCGCAGGCCCACGCCGTCGTGCGAGGCGGTGAAGTTGAGATAGGTGCAACCATCCGGCAGCGCTTCCTGCTCCAGGGAGCGGGCCCAGGGCACCAGGTACTCGGTGGTCTGCCGCATGATGGCGTGAAGAATCAACGGTGGCAGGCTGAATTGGTAGACCATGTTGGCCTCGTCGCCGTCATCGAAATAGCTGATATTCTCCGGGTGGGGGACATTGGTCTCAGTCAGCAGGATGGCGCCCGGCTCCAGCACCTCCACCAAGGTCCTGAAGAGTTTGATCACCTCATGGGTCTGCGGCAGATGGATGCAGGATGTCCCGATCCGCTTCCATAGAAAGGCCACCGCATCGAGGCGCACAGCGCGCGCGCCACAACGGATGTACTCCAGCAGGATGTCGATGAACTCCAGCAGTACATCGGGGTTGGCGTAGTTGAGATCGATCTGATCGTTGCTGAAGGTAGCCCATACGTGAAACATGCCGCGTGGCGTACGCACCCCACTGAGCAGCGGTGAACTGCGCGGGCGTACCACCTGAGAGAGATTCTCTCCCGGCGCCACCGGGATGACGTAGTCCCGCCCCGGTTCTTCGTCATGCACGAAGTTGACGAACCAGAGATGTTCGCGAGACATATGATTGAGCACCAGATCGAACATCAACGAGAAGTTTTCGCCCAAGGCCGCCACATCTTCCCAGTCACCCAGTTGAGGATTGACCGCGCGAAAATCAGAGACCGAAAAGCCATCGTCCGAACTGTAGGGAAAGAACGGAAGTATATGCACCAGACTGAAGACGCCATTGAGACGGCGGTCAAGAAATCGCTTCAACGACGCCAGCGGCACCATGCCGGGGAACTGCACACTGTCCCCATAGGCGATCAATACACTGTCTTTCTCGTCCCAGCGGGGAATCTCCAGCCGTTTGCCCTGACGCAGCTCGATATGGCGATTGATCAACCCGTGCAGCCGGGGCAACAGCTCACTGGCCCGCTCTTCACCGTAGAGAAATGCCAGATGCCCGAGCAGCCGGTTGTCGAGATCACCCTTGTGCATATTCCGGAGACCGGCAAAGCCATCGCATAGACAACGGCTGGCTCAGACACAATAAATATCGCGGCATCAACCCCTCCCCTCTATCAACAAAAACGTTGGAGACCACAAAACAACTTATCACCTCGAGGTCATAAGAAATGACTATATTCACTATCTCTTAAATATTGTAGTTTTGAGTCAAATCAACACTACCACGATCTGTCAGTGACATTTACGCTATTCTTAAGGTGTCGAATAAAAATCAATTTCTCTTCACCCCAATCAACCCGGCACTTGAATGTGCCTGCAGAACGGCTGTTGGCAGTCCCCCCCTCCATCTGGGAGACAGATCGAAAAGGGACCGATATGCATGCTGGAGAGTACGCACAGACTGAACCACAAGGAGGTGGCAAACTAACACGCATGATGCAGGAATATGAAGCAGGCCGTAGTATTTTACCCCTCATCCATATCTCCAAAAGAAGAATAGGACCGTACGTCAAATCAATGCCGGGTGCATGACTGGGCGAAGAAGCGCGAAATGCGACTGGAACCACAACGAAGCCCTACCTCACCTGAGGTTTTGGCGAGCAACCTCACCATTGAGATAGCAGGAAAACTGATACAACTCGATGCGGATGGCTATCTGATCAATCCCGACGATTGAAGCACCAAGGTGATTGAGCAGGTGGCGGAACACGACAACCTGGCGCATGAGACAGGGAGATTCTCATACCCATATTGCGCCTACCCCCCACAACGATCCAGTTCGAGTATCATAGCGGTCAATCTTTCATAAGCGGGGGGTATCTCTCTTGTTCAGCAAATCCATCAAACAATCCCTGCTGCTGATCGCGCTGAG
>JBNKOL010000132.1:0-19861 GCA_050294655.1 Sedimenticolaceae bacterium | reverse complement strand
CATGGAGCCAATTATGCCGGCGTAGATTTTCGTGCCACGATCCAGACTCATGTTCACCTCCAAATCAGGCTAGCCTAGTGATTCTGGGTATGGCTCTCAATGACAATCCTCAGCTGGCTTAAAGAGAAGCGGCTTACAGTGGCTCATGCATGGGGCAAAACATTTTAGATCCGTGCTCAGGGCGCCTCTGATCAATTCATGAATCGGTGTGTCGCGGCTGAAATGCGCCGGCTATGCCAAAAAAACTTCCAAATAGCCAAAGCTTAGCAATAGCGGGCAATTGCGTGCGCTTTTTGCCTTGTTTCGGCACATTTCATCTCACCACGCACACGATCCCGCATGAATCAGAGGTTCCTTGGAAAAAGGCTACAGGCGCCTCGTGAAGTGCGGTCACACTTCATTCAATACCGGAGCGGAAGTGACATGCGATCTCGCCCACAAGAGTATTCGGTTGGCTTCGCTGTGAGGAGCGAGCAAGCTTAAAAAAGAAACTACTTTGTAGGGTAGGGAAGCCAGACCAGTACAGGATCCTCTTCTTTGGCCAATACTTTTTTGAGTATCACATTACCCCGGCCGGTGTCCCAGCGAAGGATTGTGTTGGTATCGCTTTGTTCTGTGGCGTCGCTGTTTTCCCTGACTGGTTCGCCCAGCTGTTGCAGCAATTGCTGGATGACCTGATCGTGATAGTTTCGTCGATAGCCGACCTTGACCCCATTGATCCACTGGTCGTGAAAAAAGGCGGCGATATAGTGGGACGGTATGCCATTGTAGACACCGATGCGAGCGGCACAGAGGCGGTTGCCGAAGTCGTTGTCCACATCCTGGCATTTCCACTCGATGTCGGGATAGACCTCTTTCAACTCACTCTCGGTGAAGCGGTCGTCCAGTGCCTCCAGGTTGAACTTGATTTCGTCCTCTCCCCACAGGAACAGGACCACAGAGTCGGTGCGACGCTGGCCATCTTCGGTGAAGATGAGCCAGTAGATCGGACCGATGACGATTAGGAATGCCAGCAGGCGTTTATACAGCGTGGGGAGTTTGAGATTCATCTTATGTTGCTACCTGCCTTGCTCGCACTCATGATATTGAGCGTTAAAATCCGGAAGGATCCGTCATTCCGGCCTGCGCCGTAATCACGGTGTGGGTTGGGGGACGGTCGCTTTAGCTACCGCCCCCCCTGTGCCGTAATCGCAAAAGGGATTACTTGTTCTCTCGATTGCTGACCAGGTGATCCACCACACTGGGATCGGCCAGGGTCGAGGTGTCGCCCAGCGTATCCAGTTCATTGGCGGCGATCTTGCGCAGGATGCGGCGCATGATCTTGCCGGAACGTGTCTTCGGCAGCCCCGGCGCCCACTGGATGATGTTGACCTTGGCGATGGGACCGATCTCGGTGCGGACCAGGTTGACAAGTTCCTTCTTCAGTTCCTCGCTACCTTCCATGCCGGCCATCAGGGTGACATAGGCGTAGATGCCCTGGCCGGTCAGCTCATGGGGGTAGCCGACCACCGCGGCCTCGGCCACGGCGTCGTGCAACACCAGGGCGGACTCGATCTCGGCGGTGCCCAGACGGTGGCCGGAGACGTTGAGCACGTCGTCCACGCGCCCGGTGATCCAGTAGTAACCGTCCTCGTCGCGGCGGGCGCCGTCACCGGTGAAGTAGTAACCGGGGTACATGGCGAAATAGGTCTCGAAGAAGCGTTTATGGTCTCCGTAGACGGTCCGCATCATGGAGGGCCAGGGCTGCTTGATGGCCAGATTGCCGGCGGCCGGACTGCCGTCGATTTCGATGCCTTGGTCATCCAGCAGCACCGGTTCCACACCGAAGAAGGGATGGGTGGCGGAGCCGGGTTTCAAGGGCGTGCCGCCGGGAAGGGGGGTTATCATATGGGCGCCGGTCTCGGTCTGCCACCAGGTGTCAACGATGGGGCAACGCTCATCGCCGACCACCCGGTAGTACCACTCCCAGGCTTCCGGATTGATCGGTTCACCCACGGTACCGAGCAGGCGCAGGCTCTTGCGGCTGGTCCTCTTGACCGGCTCTTCGCCGGCGCCCATCAGGGAACGGATAGCGGTGGGAGCGGTGTAGAAGGTGGCCACGTTGTGTTTGTCGCAGATCTGCCAGAAACGGGAGATGTCGGGGTAGGTGGGGATGCCCTCGAACATCAGGGTGATGGCGCCGTTGTTCAGCGGGCCGTAGACGATATAGGTATGGCCGGTGACCCAGCCCACGTCGGCGGTGCACCAGTAGACCTCGCCGTCCTTGTAGTCGAAGACCAGCTTGTGGGTCACGGCCGCCTGCAGCAGGTAGCCGCCGGTTGTATGCAGCACGCCCTTGGGTTTGCCGGTGGAACCGGAGGTGTAGAGGATGAACAGGGGATCTTCGGCATCCATCTCCTCCGGGGGGGAGTCGACGGAGGCTTCCGCTATACCCTCGTGATACCAGAGGTCACGCTGATCGTGCCACTCGACCGGATCGCCGCCGTGTTTGACCACGATGCAGGTGTGGACGTTGGGGCACTGAGCGATGGCCTTGTCTGCGTTGGCCTTGAGCGGTACTTTCTTGCCGCCGCGTATGGACTGATCGGCGGTGATCACCACCTGGCAGTCGGAATCGAGAATTCGGTCGCGCAGGGCGTCCGGCGAGAAACCGCCGAAGACGATGGAGTGGACCGCGCCGATGCGGGTACAGGCCAGCATGGCCACGGCTGCCTCGGGGATCATCGGCAGGTAGAGGGAGACCCGGTCGCCCTTCTTCACGCCACGGGCCTTGAGCACGTTGGCGAACTTGCAGACCTCTGTGTGCAGTTCACGGTAGGTTATCTTGCGATCCACCTCGGGGCTGTCGCCCTCCCAGATAATGGCGACTTGGTCGCCGCGGGTCTCCAGGTGGCGGTCAAGACAGTTGTAGGAGACATTCAGCTTGGCCCCTTTGAACCACTCGATGTGCAGATCGTCCTTGCCGAAGCTCCAATCGAGCACTTTGTCCCATTTTTTGAACCAGGTGACGTATTGCTCGGCCTGTGCGCCCCAAAATCCTTCAGGATCATCAATGGATTGCCGGTACATGGCCTGATATTGCTCGTCGTTGATGTTGGCCTGCGCCGCAAAGTCGGCGGGGACGGGGTAAACCTTGTTATCTGACATTGGATGCTCCTCAACGATGTTGTAGATACTTATTTGATTGCGGGGGTGCTCCCGCTGAATAACAGTTCCATGTAATAAAACGGCAAGTCCCTGGTGGCGTTGATCTCGTCTGAGTTAATCGATTAATTTCACGCAAAAATGACATTCTATTGCCTGTCAGCGGGTAAGGAAACGGCTGAGTTGACATTGATTCGGCCGTGGCACCATCTCAGCCGCCATGGCGAGGAAGAGTTCAGCCGTGGCCAGCGCATCGCTGAGGGCGTTGTGCGCCTTGTAATTGGGCAGATTGTAACGCGGCCGTAGATTGAACAGGCGCAGGTCACCGGTCTGAACCGTGTGGTTGCGGCGTTCAAACAGACGCTGCGCCAGTATCAGGGTGTCGATGGTCGGGATTATGAACGGGGCTCCGTAGAGCTTTTGGCAGGCGGCGCTCATGAATTTCTGTTCAATCGACGCGTAGTGCACCAGCATGACTTTTCCCGCCAGTTGGCTCAGGAGCTCGGGCAGTGCCGCCTCGATACTGATGCCGGTGGCGGCCTGGTCGTCGGTGATTTGGTGAATCACCGCCGACTCCTCCGGGATCTCCTCATCAATGGCGATCAGCTGGTGGCGTGAAGTCTCCAACTTAATCGTCATATGCTGGATCTCTACCAGGCCATAGCTGAGAATCTTGTCCTTTTTCGGATTTAGCCCGGTAGTTTCCAGATCGAGGGCGACAATCACAAGTTCGTCGCATTGGGTCTGCTTTGAGGTCAGCGGGGTCGAGAGGTAGTCATGCAGCGCACCCGGCATGCTCCTCGACAAGGCTCGCTTGCGCAGAGTTTCCAGGCTGAGAAAACGTTGCAGCATAGCGTCAACAGTCCCTATCTGAAGCGGCCGCCCTGGTAGCGGTTGTCGATGGTTTCCTGCATATCCTGGATGACCCTGAAGGCGTCTTTCAGATGGCGACGCTCCAGGTCGGAGAGATCATCGGGGGAGAGATAGTTGTCGGCGGGCAGGCCTTTACGGATCTGCTCCGCCTGATGATTGATGCGCATGCTGGCGATGAATTCCAGGGCGTCGATCAGGTTTTCGCCCATTTCGCGGCTGAGTATGGGGGTCTCGGCGGCTGCCTGCAGCCTCTCGGTGGTGTTGACCGGTTTGAGCCCCTGGCTGAGAGCGAAGACCCGGGCGATATCGGTAATGGGTACGATGCCGCGGTGTTTGATATCGAAGGTGTCGTCGTGGGCGCCGTCGTGAATCAGCACGAAGGTACGGAAGAAGCCGAGGGGCGGGCGGTGCTGCAGGGCATTCGCGGCCATATAGGCGGTGAAGATGCCGTTGCCCCGGGTCTTTTCGAGGATCTCCATCTGCAGTTCGTTGAAGAGCTCTTTGTTGCCGTGTACCGGTCGCAGGTCGAAAAAGATACTGGCGAGCATCAACGCCATGGGATCGGGTTTGTTGATCCAGGTGTTGAAATATTTACGCCAGGCACTGAGGGTTTGTCGCCACTTGGGATTCGAGGCCATGGCGTCGCCGGGGCAGTAGACGAAGTGACAGGCGTTGAGGCCATCGGTGACCCGCTTGGCCAGCTTCTCGAAATAGTCCGCATGCTCCGGTTTCATCTCGTCGGAGATCAGCAGGGCGTTGTCCTGATCGGAGTGGGAGGTCTGCTCGCGGCGGGCCTGGGAGCCTCCGCACATCCAGACATAGGGCACGGGTGCCGGACCAAGTTCCGCTTCGGCCATCTCGATCAGGCGTGATGTCAGTGAATCGGTGATACTGGCGATGGCGTCGCCGATGTGCAACGCGGAGGCGCTGGAGTTGGCCAGCTGGAACTGCAGTTCCGGCAGGCGTTCGCTGATCGTGGCCAGCTCTTCGACTGTCTCCGCCTTGCGCACATCGGTGGCGAGGAAGGCGGAGTTGGTGGTTTGGTGGCGCGCCAGGTCGGTGGCGGTGAGCATGCCGACCACCTGGTTGTTACGCATCACGGGCAGATGGTGGACGTGCAGCCGGGTCATGGTCATCAGCGCCTGGATCGCCAGGGTGCTTTCCTGGATGGTCTCCAGGTCAGCGGTCATGATCTGGCTGACGGATGCTTCGGGAGGCAGACCGGCTGCGACACAACGCTTGCGCAGGTCGCGGTCGGTGATCAGCCCGGCCAGTCTTTCCTCATCCATGATCATCACCGAGGAGACGTTCTTGTCGCTCATCAGTTTGGCTGCTTCGCGGATGGAGCTGTTGGCGTCGATGACCACCGGTGTTTTTTTCAGCAGATGGGAGACTTCAACGGTCATTTGCGCGATGCTGCTGGTATCGCTATTGTTCTGCAGCGCCCGCACGGCCTGCTTGAGACGGTCGCGGATGGAGTCGCTGAATTGACGGTCGAATGCTGGCTCCGCCTGGCGCAGTGCCTTGAGGTGGCTGCAGGGCAGTTGGTAGAGCAGGGTGTCTTCGGTGGCCACTCCGCGTATCGCCCTGCCAAAATCGATCAATTGGCATTCGGTGGTGTAGATATCGCCTTCGCCGAGCTTCTCCACCAGGTTGTCATCTTCATCGAGCAGTTCCACGGCGCCGCTACGCAGGACATAGATGTAACTGCGCTTGCTGTCACTGGGAGGGAAGCGGCTGTTGCGACGCAGGTAGCGTATATCGAGGAGTTTCGGAAGCTGATTCAGCTGCTCTTCGGGCAACACGTCGAAGGGAGGGCGTTGGGCCAGGAAGTCACGAATTTCGACCAGTTCGATTTCCATAGGTTTGCTCGAATTAAGTCGGTTGCAAGCAGGATTGTGCTAAAAAAAATCCCGCTACGGATGTCACGGAAAAAATCTCGACGGATTGATCGGGCAATACCGACATTGCTGCCAGGCCAATGCGTAGAGACTCTTTTTAGGCGTAAGCCCAGGAAAAAGGCCCCGCCGAAGCGGGGCACGAAGTTACTGCTTTATCGTTATTGATCAGTGGTCGGTGGCGGCACCGGCGCCTTTGGGCACACGGATGTCTTCCACCAGGTGCTGGATGTGATCCGGCGGCGGAGCGGTCATCTTGGAGACCGCGATGGCCACCGCGAAGTTGACCACGGCACCCACGGCACCGAAGGCGTTCGGTGAAATGCCCAGGAACCAGTTGGCGCCCATGTCACCCAGGAAGGAGGTGCCGGGGATGAACATGATGCCTTTGTGCTGGAACACATAGAGCATGGTCACACCGATACCGGAGCTCATGCCCCAGATGGCGCCTGCGCGGTTCATGCGCTTGTTGAAGATACCCATCATCAGCACCGGGAAGATCGACGACGCGGCCAGACCGAAGGCGATAGCCACGGTACCGGCGGCGAAATCCGGCGGATGCAGACCGAAGTAACCGGCGACACCGATGGCGCCCGCCATGGCGATACGACCCGCCATCAGCTCGTTCTTCTCCGAGATGTCCGGCACGAACACACCTTTCAGCAGGTCATGCGAGATGGAGGAAGAGATGGCCAGCAGCAGACCGGCAGCGGTGGAGAGCGCGGCGGCGAGACCACCGGCGACCACCAGGGCAATGACCCAGTTGGGCAGGCTGGCGATTTCCGGATTGGCCAATACCATGATGTCACGGTCGACCTTGGTCATCTCATTGCCTTTCCAACCGAAGGACTCGGCCTTGGCGGCGAACTCCTTGTTCTTCTCGTTGTAGTACTGGATACGGCCGTCGCCGTTCTTGTCTTCCCACTGCAGCAGACCGGTCTTCTCCCAGTTGGTCATCCATCTCGGCACCTTGGCGATCTCGATGTTGCCGGTCGGAGAGCCGACCTCGCCGATCTGGATGGTGTTCATCAGGTTCAGGCGAGCCATGGAACCCACTGCCGGGGCGGTGGTGTAGAGGATCGCGATGAAGACCAGCGCCCAACCAGCGGAGGAGCGGGCGTCCTTCACCTTAGGCACGGTGAAGAAACGGATGATGACATGAGGCAGACCCGCGGTACCGATCATCAGGGAGAGGGTGTAGACAAACATATTGAGTTTGCTGCCCATGACCTGAGTCGTGTACTCCTTGAAGCCGAGTTCGGTCACCACCTGGTCGAGACGGTCCAGCATGAAGGTGCCGGAGCCGTCAGCCATGGTGCTGCCGAGACCCAGCTGCGGGATCGGATTGCCGGTGAGGTGCATGGAGATGAACACGGCCGGTACGGTGTAGGCGAAGATCAGCACGCAGTACTGGGCGATCTGGGTGTAGGTGATGCCCTTCATGCCGCCCATGACCGCGTAGATGAAAACGATCAGCATGCCGATGCCGAGGCCGGTATCGTAGTCGATCTGGAGGAAGCGGGAGAAGGCCACGCCAATACCCTTCATCTGGCCGATTACGTAGGTCACGGAGGCCAGGATGAGGCAGACAACCGCCACGATACGGGCTGTGCGCGAGTAGAAGCGGTCACCGATGAACTCGGGCACGGTGAACTTGCCGAACTTACGCAGGTAGGGTGCCAGCAGCAGGGCCAGTAGCACATAACCACCAGTCCACCCCATCAGGAACACGGAAGCCCCGTAGCCGTTGAAGGCGATCAGGCCTGCCATGGAGATGAAAAACCCCGCCGACATCCAGTCAGCTGCAGTGGCCATACCATTGGCGACCGGGTGTACACCGCGACCGGCGGCGTAGAATTCGCCGGTGGTGCTGGCACGCGCCCAGAAGGCGATGCCGATGTAGAGAGCGAAGGTCGCGCCCACTACGATATATGTCAAAGTTTGCAGATCCATGAGTCAGTATCCCCCATTAATCCTCATGGACGTCGTACTCGACATCCAGAGCGTTCATGCGTTTAGCGTAGACGTAGATCAGCACCAGGAAGGTATAGATCGAGCCGTTCTGTGCGAACCAGAAACCGAGACCCAAACCACCGATTTTGATGGAGTTGAGTGGCTCTACCAGGATGATGCCGAATAGATAAGAGCAGACAAACCAAATCACCAGCAAGATGCTTACTAGGCGAATGTTGGCTTTCCAGTACTGTTCAGCAGTTTTGTTCATATCATGATCACTCCGCCGTAATGAAAAGTTGTTATGCGAACACGCCTGCCGCCATCAACGACGTCCTGTCATGTTCTATATGAGATGCTGGCTTCCCTGTGCGTGCGGACGCGGTGAATTGTGTTCCCGCCGAGGAAGGGTTACACACTGCTCAATTCTGTGGCAGATGTTGGTATATTGTCAACTAAAACAAGGGGTTATGGGCTATTTGCCTGTGCTGCAGCGCAGTATACCTGTTTCCTTAGGTAACACTCTTGGAGAGAGGTGTTACCTTAGGGAGCGGCCTGCGTTTCCAATCGTAAAAAAAGATTTTTTTAGCGCGTGCACCAAATTCGCTGGGCGGGGTGCGTTTTTGCACCAGATCAGTTCGCTTGGTAAGCCAGATAGGGAAAACTCGAAATGGGACTAACCTGGCTCTCCCTCTGGATACAGGACACAGGGTGCGACCTGCCGCAGCCCGCGGGTTGCGCGGCTGATAGGGATTGCGGCTTATTGTTTCGCGAGCCACCGGCCCAATGCCCGGTGGGGCACTAAGGCTTCAAGTGAAAGTGCGCCAGGCCGCTATGTGCCTTACTGCAGGCAGGCATACAATGGCTGAACGATACCTAATAATGGTGCCGGGCTAATAATTGTTGTCAGTTAGAGGTATCCCCATGATCAACAAGCTGCAGAACTTCTTTCACACCTATCTGAATCCACAGGAGGGTGGTCCCTCCAGCGATGTTTCGCAGCGCACGCGGCTGGCGGTGGCGGCGTTGTTGGTGGAGATTGCCGTTTCCGATTTCGAATCGGCACGGGAAGAGCGGCAAAGCATCGTCGAGATCGTGCGAAATCAGTTCGGGCTCACCGGGCAGGAGGCAGATGCTTTGATTTCGCTGGCGGAAGAAGAACACAAGACCTCAACCGACTACTTTCAATTTACTCGGCTGATCAATCAACACTACACCGCGCAGCAGAAGGTGGAGCTGATCGAGTCCCTGTGGCGGGTAGCCTTTGCCGATGGTGAGTTGCACCGGTATGAGGAGCATGTGATCCGTCGCCTGGCGGATCTGCTGCATGTGTCGCACGGAGATTTTATTGCCACCAAGCATCGCATCAAAAAAGCCGGCGGGCTCGACTAGCACCGCGAATGCCGCAAAGCCGAGGTTGCAACCTACTGATTGCAAGTGCATTTGTAACGCCAAAATCGCAATGCATCAGGCAGCGGATACCCAGGGCCGCACCCGCTCTGTATTGCACCTGTCTGTCGTCTGCCAGGAGGGTCTGGGTCTGAAGTGCTTTACCGTCCAAACATCTGCTCAATCAGCTGAGTACTTCATTTGCCAACGGGGAAGGACTCCCATGATATATTCCGTGCCTATGAATGATTGTGCTAGCGGGATAATTCACCATGCCTGACGACAAAGCAGTGGCGCCTCGGAAACAAGAAAACACCAAGGGCCGCCTTCTGATCGTGGATACCGAGGATCGGCATGCCGACAGCCTGGCCATGATAATCGATAGCTGGGGATACCATGTGGAGACCGCTTCCGATGGGGCCAAGGCAGCCGGCATCCTGGTGACCAAATCGATTGACCTGGTACTGTTCGAACTGGATCTGCCGGGCGCCGACGGCTACAAGTTGATGGATTTCATCCGCAAGCGCGGTCTCAAGACCCGCATGATCGTCATTTCCGGCGATCCCTCGATGGACGACGCCATCAAATCCCTCAAGCAGGGCGCAGACAATTTCATCCGTAAACCGGTGGCTCCGGTGAGCCTGCTCAAGGCGATCGACGAGAGCCTGAAAAAGCGCGCCGTGGATGTCAAGCAGGATGATCTCAAGCGCAAGGCGGAGAATAGAAAACAGCTGAATCGATTGATGTTCGATATCGCTCCCAATCTGCTGTTTTTGCTGAATGCCAAGGGATGCTTTCGGATGGTCAACAATGTCTTCTGCAAGGTGACCGGCTACAGTAAGCAGGAGCTGTTGGGGATGCACTGGAAAGCATTGGTGGAGAGCGATGAAGTCGAACGCATACAGCATGTCTTTGAGGAGCGGCGCACCACACCGGATCAGTTTCCCGAGGTCGAAGTACGTCTCAAGTGTAAAGAGCCCGCCAGCCAGACGCAGGAGCAGAAACCCCGTACCCTGTTGGTGGCACTGCAGTCACGTCGACTCTACTCCCGGCAGGGTGACAAGAAGATCTTTTTCGGCACCTATGGTGTTGCCCGCGATATCACTCACTACAACAAGTTGGAAGAACTCAACAAGTACCGGGAGTTTCATGACAACCTCACCGGGTTGCCCAACCGGGTGTTGTTCGATGACTATCTCAATTTCGCCCTCACTCAGGCCAAACACAGCAATACCGGACTCTGCCTGCTGAACATCATGATCGACGATCTCAAGCTGGTGAACGAAAGCTATGGCCATGCCGTTGGCGACGTCTGTCTCAAGACCCTGGCGTCGAGACTCAAGCACCAGGTGCGTCGCGGGGATACCCTGGCACGTATCGATGGCAGTGAGTTCCTGCTACTGCTGCCGAATATTCGCGAGGAGAACGTGCTGCTGCCGCTAGCTGAAAAAATCCGCGAGGGCTTGACCCAACCGGTGGTGGTGGACGGTAAGAGTATCGCCCTGCGGGTCAGTGTCGGCACGGCGTTATATCCGCGCGATGGGGCGGAGGTCGACACCCTGCTGCGCCAAGCCAAGACGGAGCACGCCGCAATGGCTCGGGGTAGAATGCGGGAGCAGACGCCGGCTGCCAACGCGAACTGGGTCAAGCTGCTGAAAACCCAGTCCTGACCTAGGCTCGAAACAACTCAAACCGGCTACGTTTTCTTTCCCTTTTTACCCCTTGGGATACCGAACCGCTGGCGTCTCTCCCAGAGTGCTTTGCGACTGATGCCGAGCTGTTTGGCGAGCTCGGTTTCGGTCATCCGCTCCTGGTTTTCCAGTACGAAATGACGGAAATACTCTTCCAGGGAGAGATTGTCGTTGGGGTTTTCGTTGGCTTTGCTCTGGCTTGCTATCTGATGGTCGATGGAGAGCAGCTCCGGCGTGATGGTATCCCCCTCGCAGAGGATCGCGGCACGCTCAATGGTGTTTGCCAGTTCACGGATGTTGCCAGGCCAGTGGTAGCGCCGGATGGCGTCAAGTGCGCTGCGGCTCAGCTTCAGTGGTGTGCGATTGAGTTGGCGGGACGACTTTTCCAACAGGTAATTCGCCAATGCCTTGATGTCGGAACCGCGCTCACGCAATGGGGGCAGGGTCATCTCCACCACCCGCAGACGAAAGTAGAGATCGCTGCGGAAGGTCTGTTGCTGGACCAGTTTACGGATATCCCGATGGGTTGCCGCGAGGATGCGAATATCGGGCTGCATAGTCTGGGAACTGCTGCTGTTGCTGTACTCGTCACCTTGCAGTACCCGTAACAGTCGAGCCTGTGCGGCCAGCGGCAGCTCGCCCACCTCGTCCATGAAGAGGGTGCCGCCATGTGCCTGGGCCAGCAGTCCGCCGCGCCGGCTGTCACCCTCGCTGGCCTGTCCGAATAGTTCATTCTCCACCTGGTCCCCAGGCACGGCGGCGCAATTGAAAATGATGAAGGGGGCGTGTTTTCTCATGCTCTTCTCATGCAGAGCGCGCGCGGCGAGCTCCTTGCCGGTGCCCGATTCGCCAAGGATCAGCACAGTGGCGTCGGTCGGAGCCACCTTGTCGAGGCGGCGGAATACATCACACATGGCGGGGCACTCGCCAATCATCCCCTTGACCGGATAACTCATCTCCAGCTCCGATTTCATCGCCGCCTGCTGACGTTGATTACGGTCCTGCTCGATGGTGCGCGCGACCAGCATCAGCAGTTCGTCGTGATCAAAGGGTTTGGATATATAGTCGATGGCGCCCAGCTTCATGGCTTCGACAGCCGAGCGTATGCTGGCGTAGCTGGTCATTATCAGCACCGGCACCGGCGCGACGCGGCAGATGATCTCCGTGCCCGCAGCACCTGGCAGGCGCACGTCACTGATGATCAGGTCGAAGTCCATCGGGTCGTATGTTGCTTCGACCTCTTCGATAGAACCGGCTTCGTCAACCAGGTAGCCGTTACGCTCGAGCAGTCGTTTGACTGCCCGGCGAATGACGGTTTCGTCTTCAATAACTAATATTCGGTTCATGGTGGAGTTGCGATGCCTTGGGTAGTTCGATGATGACCCGGGTGCCTTCACCGGGCGATGAATCGATGCTGATACTGCCTTCATGGTCGGCGATGATTTTGTAGGTCATGGCCAGTCCCAGTCCTGTCCCTTCACCGGGTGGTTTGGTGGTGAAGAAGGGTTCGAAGATATAGGCCTGGTTCTCCTCCGGGATACCCTCGCCGTTATCGACCACTTCGATCACGACCTGTCCCTCCCTCTCAACCGCAGTCAGGGTGACTTCGCCATTGGTGGGGGAGGCGTCACAGGCATTCGTCAGCAGATTGACCAGGACCTGAGAGAGCCCCTGACGGTCGCCTTCGAGGTCCAGCGCATCCGAACAGCGGTTGTGGAAGCTGATTTGGCGACCATGGTGGGTCAGTTTGACCAGCCGAATCGCCTCATCGGCCACCTCACGGATGGCGAAGCGCCGGATGTCGGTGCCGATACCGCCACTGCGGCTGAAATTCATCAGGGTCTTGACGATGGCGGTGATGCGCTGGGTCTGGTTGAGAATCTCCTCGATGCTCTCACGTACCAGCTTTGGTTCTTCCTCATGCCGAAGATTCTGCGCCAGCGAGGCGATGCCGGTGACCGGATTACCGATCTCATGGGCGACACCGGCGGCCAGGCGGCCGATGGAGGCGAGTCTTTCGCTATGCGCCAGTTCGGCTTCCAGGGTCTCCAGGTTGGTCAGATCCTCCATCAACATGACCTGGCTGGTGCGGGCCTCCTCCACGGGATGATCTACCGGCACCGGTCCGGGGATCGCCGCCTTGTGCAGGTTGAACCAACGCTTGTTGTTCTCGTGGCTCACCTCCAGGTGGTAGATGTGTTCATCCGTGGCGGAGGCGAAGCCGGCCAACAGGTGCCCCCAGGGAGGGGGCAGGCGGTGTAGCTGGACAGCCACCGCATCCCGTGCACGGAGTCCTGTCATGACCTCCATGGCCAGGTTCCAGATGGTGACGGTGCGCAGTTTGTCGATGGTGCAGACCCCAAGCGGCAGATCGAGCAGTACCTGCCTGTGGTAGCGGCGCAGGTTGTCCAGGTCGGCGCTGAGACCTCGCAAGCGGGAGCGGGAGTGCTCGAGCTGATCTTCTATGAAGCGCATGGAGTCGGCCAGTGCCGTCTGTGTGTGGATATCGAGCTGCAGGCGGCGATTGATGATCATATGTGCCAGTTGGGGCCCGAGCAGGCCGGATAGGTTGCGCTCGATACGTTCGCGCAGCCGTCGCAACTGGGAGGGACGGGTTTCACTGGGTGACAGGCTGAGGTCGCGTAGCGCCTGCTGTACCTCGCGCTCCGCCGCCTCCCCGCCAAGCATCTGCGCCAGTTGCTTGGTGAACTGGGCCGAGGAACCGGCGTTGACCATGCCCCCCAGGGGGATCAGCGATTCGCTGCAGCAGGCGTTGGCTGCATCCTGCTCTCCCTGGCTCTGTTTGCCCAGCAGGGAGCCGAAGACAAACAGCAGGCTGTTGGCGGTGAGCGACCAGAAGGTGGCGAACTGCCACTGATCCATATCGGAGGCGAGGCGCAGGGCTGGGATGTCGAACTCGGTGCGGATAAAGCCCGAACTCTCCAGCAGGGGCAGCAGCAGGGTGGCGGACCAGACACCGATGCCCCCCAGCAGTCCGAGAATCAGACCGAGCTGGTTGGCCCGCCGCCAGTAGAGCAGGCCGACGATGCCGGGTAGGAACTGTGCCACCGCGACAAAGGAGATCAGGCCAAGCTGGACCAGGCCCTGATGCTTTTCCAGCAACACATAGAAGCCATAGCCAGCCATGACAATGAGTGCGATCAGCAGTCGCCGGCCGAACAGTAGCCAGCGGTAGAGATTGACCTGCGGGTCGGGGAAATTGGTCGGCAGCAAGATATGATTGAGGGTCATCGACGAGAGCGCCAGGGTGGTGATGATCATCATGGCGCTGGCCGAGGAGACACCGCCGATAAAGGCCAGGATCGGCAACCAGGTTGGACCGGCCTTCAGGCTGAGTCCGAGGGCGAAATAGTCCGGATGCATATCGAGCTGCAGCGCCTCACCCGCCCACAGGATCAGTGGGATCGGCAGGTTGATCAGCAGCAGGAAGAGGGGGAAAGCCCAGCTGGCGGTTCGCAGTGCCTTGGGTTCCAGATTCTCGGTGAAGAGCATGTGAAACTGCCGTGGCAGCAGAAAGGCAGCGGCGAAGGCGAGCAGCAGCAGGGTCGCCCAGGGTCCCTCCCTGACCGGCTGGTAGAGCTTCTCGATCGCCTCCGGGTGGGCTTGCAGCCAGCTATCGAGACCCTCCATGCCGCCGAATACCGCGACTAGCGCAGTGATGCCGATGGTCAGCAGGGCCAGCAGCTTGATCGCCGACTCGAAGGCGATCGCCGCCACCAGACCGCGATGCTTCTCCCGGCTGGTGCTGTGGCGCGCGCCGAACAGGATGGCGAAGAGAATCAAGGTGATGCAGAAGACCAGGGCGAGGCTGCGTGGCGCCTCCGACTGGCTGACCACCTGCATGGAGTCTGTTACCGCACGGATCTGCAAGGCGATGTAAGGCAGGGTGCCGAGCAGCATGAAGAGGGTCACCAGAATACCGGCCAGTTGGCTGCGGTAACGAAAGGCGAAGAGGTCGGCCAGGGAGGTCAGCTGATACTCTTGTGTCAACCGCAGGATCGGCTGCAGCAACAGGGGAGAGAGTGCAAAGGCCAGCGTCACGCCCAGATAGATGGTCAGGAACAGATAGCCCTGGCTCTGGGCGAAACCGACACTGCCGTAGTAGGTCCAGGAGGTGGCGTAGACACCCAGGGAGAAGACATAGACCATCGGATGGCGGATCAGCTTCTCCGGCAGCCGGCCCCTGTCCGCCGCGAAGGCGATCAGAAACAGCAGCACCAGATAGGCAAAGCCGATGCCAAACAGCAGGCCGAGGTTATGGCTCATGGCGACGGCGTTGAAACCAGGCCGTGACCAGGATGATCGCGAGCCAGAGCAGGTAGGGGACATACCAGGGGCTGTCCGGTGAGGTCCACCAGATCATGATCGGGGCTGAGAGCAGCAGCAGGATCAGCAGCCCCAGGGCCAGGGTACGATCGAGTTGACGTTCCGGTGGCGGTGTTTCACGCATGGATTTGCCAATCCTATGTTCAGGTGAGTCAGGTCCCATCACTGGATCACGACGGCCCGCCTACACTAGCAGGTGTTACTTAATGTAACAACCTATGATGCGCCATGGCGGCACTATCCGTGCGGCGTCAGTTTATTGTATCTGTTCAGGGAGAGCGTCCGGTGGCGATGGGTTTTCGGGAGGTCGGTGTGATTCACTCTATGGTAGGCGTTCGATGACCACTGTAGATCGAGATTGAAGCCGTCATTCAACCGGGATGGGTGGGACTGAGCCCCACCCTGACGCGCGGGAAGGTCTTGCAAGCACTGGGATAGTGACGAAACGCGGTTGCTGAGTTGGATCAGGCCTTTCTCTTGCGAACGTTGTCAATCATCTCATGCAGTTTGGCTGCCAGCTCGGTGGGCTCGAATTTGGGCACATAGGCATCGGCGCCCATACCCTTGCCCAACGCCTGATTGGCGTCGGCTGAGAGGGAGGAGTGCATGATAATCGGAATGTCGGAAAAGTTAGGGTCCTCCTTGATCTTCTTGGTCAGGACATAGCCGTCCATCTCCGGCATCTCTACGTCGGTGAGGATGATCTGGACGAAGTCGCTGGTCTTGTGGTCGGTGGCGGCAGCCCGTTCCGCGATCTCCTTCAGTTTATTCCAGGCCTCGGCGCCATTGGTGGTGGAGATGTATTTGATTCCCATGTGGTTCATGGTACGGATGATCTGGTCCCTGGCGACTGCAGAGTCATCCGCGAAGAGCAGGGTAATGTCGCTGTCGTCCATCTGCTCGATGCCTTCGAAGAGTTCGGCGCTCTGACCGAAGCCGGAGGTCTGGCTGAGTACCATCTCCACATCCATGATCATGACCAGCCGCTTGTCCTTGAGTTCGGTGACTGCAGTGACCAGGCCACCATGTTGCTGCACCATCATGGAGGGTGGCACCTTGACGTCCTCCCAGGCTAGCCGCTCGATGGTATCGACCGCGTGGACCAGAAAGCCCTGCACGTTTTTGTTGTACTCAGTGACAATCAGAATCTCGGGTTTATCCTCGGACTGAACCCCGCAGAACTCAGGCAGGTTGATCACCGGGATCATGTTGCCGCGCAGACTGACCATCCCCTCAACCGCCGCCGGCATATCAGGCGCATGGGTGATCTCTGGCACCAGCATGACTTCTCTGACCTTGAAAACATTGACGCCATAGGTTTCTTCCCGACCGGTACGGCTATCCTTGCCCAGGCTGAACAGGAGGACCTCCAGGCGGTTGGTGCCGGCCAGGCGGGTACGGTCATCGACGGATTTGATAAAGTTTGCCATGTACGTAACACCCAGGACTTGTCATAAAAGCGGGAGCGGGGGGTGGTGTAGGAATCCTTATCTTATCTCCCTCGCAATCACATGATTTAGCGGTCATTGCAATAAAAGCTTTAGATTTTTTGCCAGTGGCGGCGGTTTCAACGGGCAGGCGACTGGAAATGTGATGCCTTTTGCACCAAGATCCTAGATTGGCATCCCCACAGGAGGAAAAGGTGTGAATCCGGAGAAGGTGCTTTTTGGTTTTTTCATCGTGTTGGCCCTGACACTCAACTTCGGCTTTTTTGTCGGGGAGTTGGACAATCCGGACCACCATCATGTGTATGAGCTGTTTGCGGTAATCGTGGTCAACCTGGTGGCTACGGTCCTCAAGTTCGGTGATCGCACCCAGATGGGGGCGGTGCTGCTGGCGACCAGTCTGGTGGCGATGCTGCAGCTGTTCGCCGCCGCGCTGGTCTGGACCCTGGTGGAGCATGTGACCGGGAGCGGCATGACACCGGTGGCGACCGCCAGCGTCGTCTCACTCTCCGGTGGGGCCATGCTGGCCAATGTGATCTCGGTGGTTCTACTGATCATCGAAACCGTGATGCTACGCCGCTGACTGCCGGCCAGCGGAAAGCGGTCTAGAGCCTATTGGGATTCGTGTGAACAGGCCCTGACATGGACAACATCGTCTTTCTCATCTTTCGGCGCATGCGGGCACCGCTGTTGGCGCTGATCCTGACCTATTCGATCGCCATTCTCGGTATGGTCCTGATCCCGGGCCAGGATGCCGATGGCAACGTCTGGCACATGGATTTCTTCCATGCCTTCTATTTCGTCAGCTTCATGGCCAGCACCATCGGTTTCGGCGAGATCCCCTATGCCTTCACCGCGGGGCAGCGGCTATGGGTCAGTTTCTCCATCTTCTTCACCGTGGTGGTGTGGCTCTATTCCATCGGTACCCTGCTGACTCTGTTCAAGGACGAGACCTTTCAGCGGGCCCTCACGGAGCGGCGGTTCGCACGTAAGATCCGTCGTCTGCATGAGCCGTTCTATCTGGTTTGTGGTTATGGTCAGACCGGGGAGGCGCTGGTCAGATCCCTTACTCAGCGAAATCAGCACGCGGTGGTGATCGATACCCTGGAGGAACGGGTCAATCTGCTCCAACTCGAGAACCTGCGCGAATATGTCCCCGGCCTCTGTGGCGATGCCCGTTTGCCGGCGCATCTGCTGGAAGCGGGCCTCAACCATCCCCTGTGCGAGGGGGTGGTAGCGTTGACCAACTCCAATGAGGCCAACCTGAAAATCGCCATCACGGCAAAGCTGCTACATCCCGAGATCGAGGTTATCTGCCGCGCAGACTCCCATGACATCGAGGCCAACATGGCTTCGTTCGGCACCGATTACATCATCGACCCTTTCGATACCTTCGCCCTGCATCTGGCCACCGCGATTCAAGCCCCCTGTCTCAGTTTGCTGCAGGACTGGCTCTCCCTCGGTCAGGGCGATATGTTGAAGGAGCCGGTCTGTCCGCCAAGCAAGGGGCTGTGGGTGGTCTGTGGCTACGGCCGCTTTGGCAAGGCGATCTATGAGAAGCTGATCCGGGAGGCGTATGAGGTTGTGGTAATCGAGGCCGATCCGGATAGCACGGGGATCCCGTCCACCGCTTTTGTGCTGGGGCGCGGCACCGAGGCGGAGACGCTCTCCCAGGCCAATATCGAACGTGCGGTGGGTCTGGTGGCAGGCACCGATGACGATGCCAATAATCTCTCCATCATCATGACCGCCCGCGCGCTCAACTCGGACCTATTCGTAATCCTGCGACAGAACCGCAAGGAAAACGACCCGGTCATCGAGGCGGTGGGAGCCGATATGGTGATGTTGCCGAGCCAGATCATCGCCAATCAGATTCGCGTCTTGCTGGGAGCACCCCTGCAGCATCAGTTTGTCAAACTGGTGTTGCACCAGGAGGATGAGTGGGCATGTGAACTGATCAGTCGTATCTCCGCGCTGGTTACCCGTCATGCCCCCGAGGTGTGGGAGGTGGCCTTTACCGAAGAGGACTCTCATGCGGTCTGCGCCCATGTTCGGCAGGGGGGTATACTCACGCTGGCGGATCTGATGTGCGACCCTCGGGACCGGGAAAGCAAGCTGCCCTGTATTCCTCTGATGCTTCTCAGGCATAATGAGCGAATCCTGTTGCCTGATCCGGGTATCAGTGTGCAGAAAGACGATCACCTGCTTTTTTGTGGATCGTACAGTGGACGGGATCGTATGGAATGGACACTGCAGAACGAGAACGCACTGAACTATATTTTAACCGGTGAGGCCAGACCGGAAGGATGGATCTGGCGTCAACTCAGCAAAGGGGGGGCGAGATGAGCCAACTTCTGGATAGACTCAATCGGGATCATGCAAACTTATCCCACCTGCTCGACCTGTTGAGTGCGCAGTTGGACGCCTTTTTCGCGGGTCATGAATCGGATTTCGATCTCAAGATCGAGATGCTCGACTACATCGAGTCCTATGCGGAGCAGTACCACCATCCGACAGAAGACAAAATCATCCAGGCGGCACTCCTTAAGCTGGATGAACAGGAGCATCAAGGGCTGCTGGAACGCGTCGGGCGAGAACACGAAGCGTTGCTCGGCATGGCGCGGCGTTTTCGGGAGATGCTGGAGGGTGTGATGCAGGGCGAGGTGATACCACGTGACGAGGTGGAGACCCGGGGGCGTGAGTTTATCGCTTTGCAACGGCAGCATATCGACCTGGAGGAGCAGGAGATCTTTCCCCTGGTGGATCAGCTGCTGGACGAAAAGGAGTGGGATAAACTGCAACAGGAGATCCCTCATCTGGACGATCCGGTGTTTCAGCGCCAGGACTACAACCGCTTTCGCAGTCTGATCGACTACCTGGAGCGGCATAAGCGCGACTAGTGGGCTCTGAGGGTTACCGAACTTACCGCATGGCCCACTTGGGACCGGTCTTTGTGGCGTAAGCCCCAGAAGAGGAAGACCGGAGTAAAGGTTTTACCACGGCTTGACGCTAGTGTAGTGTCCTATACTGCAGCAGGAAATCAGCGTGCCGAGAAGCAGTCCTATGCAAGGCGTCCTGCGCAGGGAATGGCATGCCCTTTTCAAGCAGGACAACGCAGCAG
>JBNKOL010000131.1:0-7057 GCA_050294655.1 Sedimenticolaceae bacterium | reverse complement strand
GCACGCAGCCAGGCACCCGTATATATCCGCGGGGAGTCCGGGACCGGCAAGGAACTGGCGGCCCGGCTTATCCATGACCTGGGGCCAAGATCGGACAAACATTTCGTGGCGGTAAACTGTGGCGCCATCCCGCGGGAACTGATGGAGAGCGAACTATTCGGTCACAAGAAGGGCAGCTTCACCGGCGCCGTGGCCGACAAAGAGGGACTATTCCAGACGGCCCATGGCGGCACCCTGTTTCTGGACGAAGTGGCGGACCTGCCCCTGGAGATGCAGGTCAAGCTGCTGCGCGCCATCCAGGAGAAGACGATTCGCCCGGTGGGCGCCCAGCAGGAGACCCCGGTGGATGTGCGAATTATCAGCGCCACCCACAAGGATTTGCCCTCTCTGGTTGAGAAAGGCGAATTCCGGCAGGACCTCTTCTACCGCATCAACGTAATCGAGCTGCACATCCCGCCCCTGCGGGAACGTGGCGAGGACATTCCGTTACTGGTAGAGAACATTCTCTCCCGCCTATCGCAAAGGGATGGAACGCCGCGCCTGAATATAGAGCCTAAGGCCTTAAGGAAACTGTGCGAACACTCCCTGCCGGGAAATGTGCGGGAGTTGGAGAATATTCTGGAACGTGCCGCCACCCTCCTTGAGGGTGGAAATATTGGTATTGAAGATCTTCTATTATCAGAACCAACCGACACCCTGTCAGCTGCCGATAACAACCTCCCTCTGGAGGAATATCTGGAACAGGTTGAAAAAGAGGCCATCCTCAAAGCCCTTAAGGCGACGAAGTGGAACCGTACCGCGGCCGCAAAAAAACTGGGCATCAGTTTCAGGGCCTTACGTTACCGGCTCAGCAAACTAGGGATTAAATGGTAGATAACCAGAATGTGACATTTTTTGTCACCTAGTGAAAAATTTTCTCCCGCCTGATTCCCGAGTGAACTGTCTACTTCAACCCAAAACATGGCACATCTGCGGTAAGAAATACCACTGATATAATTTACATCTAACTGATTTTGTTGCGAATATTTAATATGCGCAGTATGAATCCAGGCAAGACGCATGATCCATGGCACACAGATTGCAACCACATGGGCACAACAGAGTTAGAGCTGTTCAAACACAAAACCGGAATCTGTACGACCAACTACCGACAGACATCCTTACCATCAGGAGAGAACCATGAAAAAGACCCAATCAGGCTTTACCCTAATCGAACTAATGATCGTAGTAGCGATCGTCGGGATTTTAACGGCCATTGCCCTGCCCGCATATCAAGACTACACGGTACGCGCCAGGGTAACGGAAGCCATGTCGATGGCCGCCGGATTGAAGCTGGGCGTTACCGAGCAAGCGGTTGATAGAGGCATGGCCGGCATCGCCAACTATGCTGCCGTGGTGGCCGCTGACCAGGCGAATATAGTAACCGACCTCGTCACCGCTGTTGCTATTGATGGGAATACTGGCGTAATCACGCTAACCCTCGGTGGCATCGGGCAGCTTGGCGCCGCCAATACCCTCGTATACTCCCCACACATTCAAAATGGTGCCCTCGCCGCTAACAACCTGACCGGGACTATCCAGTGGGAATGCGCTGGAGCTACTGGCGCAGTTGCCACGGCCAACTACGGCGGCGCGACCCTGGGGACTATCATAGATAGATATCTGCCTGGTGAATGCAGATAACGAAACCGCTTGCCCCAGAGGTTAACAAAGGGCGGCCGGATTACCCGGCCGCCCTTTTTAGTTTTTGAGGAAATATCGAAATAATTGGTACGGCGGTCAAATCATATGTAGGAAGGTGATATCAGAATTGTCAAAGTACCATATTTCACAAATTCTTGTGGACATTAAGCTATAATTTGCTTAATTTTCAGATAAATATTGAAACAATTCGCGAGGCATATTTTATCGCGAGCACCTTTGCAAAGAATCGCAGCAACTTATTGTGCGCTGATTTCTATCTCTATTTGCGATAGTGCCGTATTACCTTAGATCCTAGTGCAGCTAGGCTTTAAAGAAAGACTACGAGATGGCCACAACCGAGCCAAACCTTACAATCAGCGGACTGGCACATCGCTTAGTCCAAGACAACCTGCTGACCGAGGAAACCGCCGCCAAGGCGCTGAAACGGGCCGCCTCCCAGCGGGTTCCTTTTGTCTCCTATCTGGTGGAACGGAATATCCTCGGCAGCAAGCCGATCGCCCACGCCGCCTCCGAAGAGTTCGGTACCCCACTGTTTGACCTGGATGCACTGGACCTGACCCAGGCGCCCATCTCTTTGGTGGACGAAAAACTACTCCGCGTCCATAGGGTACTGCCCCTGTTCAAGCGAGGCAGCCGCCTCTTTCTGGGCGTCTCCGATCCCACCAATGTGGAGGGCGTGGATCAGATCAAGTTCCACACCGGCCTCTCCACCGAAACCATCATCGTGGAAGAGGACAAACTCTCTAAAACTATCGAGTCTGCACTGGAGGCGAATGAGACCAGCATCACGGACCTGATGGATGCGGATCTGGATAACCTCGACATCGCGGCGGCGGAGGATGAGGCCCCACAGGAGGGCGACCTGGATGTGGACGACGCCCCGGTGGTCCGTTTCGTCAACAAGATTCTGTTGGATGCCATCAAACTGGGCGCCTCGGACATCCACTTCGAACCCTACGAAAAGAAATTCCGCATCCGCTACCGCCAGGATGGTTTGCTGCACGAAGTGGCCTCGCCGCCGGTCAATATCGCCTCGCGGCTCACCGCGCGTATCAAGGTAATGTCACGCATGAACATCGCGGAACGGCGCGTCCCTCAGGACGGCCGCATTAAGATGGTGCTTTCCAAGAACCGCTCCATCGATTTCCGCGTCAACACCTGCCCGACCCTGTATGGCGAGAAAATCGTCCTTCGTATCCTGGACCCCACCTCCGCCCAGATCGGCATCGAAGCCCTCGGTTTCGAACCCGAGCAGCGGGAATTGTTCGAAAAGGCCATCAGTAAACCCTACGGTATGATTCTGGTCACCGGCCCCACCGGGAGCGGCAAGACCGTCACCCTGTATACCGGCCTGAACATGTTAAACAAGCCGGATGTGAACATCTCCACGGCGGAGGACCCGGTGGAAATACAGGTGGCCGGAATCAATCAGGTCAATATGAATGTGAAGACCGGCATGACCTTCGCCGAGGCCCTGCGGGCCTTCCTGCGCCAGGACCCGGACATCATAATGGTGGGGGAAATCCGCGATCTGGAAACCGCCGAGATCGCCATCAAGGCCGCCCAGACCGGACACCTGGTGCTCTCCACCCTGCACACCAATGATGCGCCCCAGACCCTCTCCCGTCTTGCCAATATGGGGATTCCGCCCTATAACATCGCTGGCTCCATTCTGCTGATCATCGCCCAGCGTCTTGCCCGCCGCCTCTGCGATCACTGTAAAACAGCCATAGACATCCCCAAAGAGGCGCTGCTCAAGGAGGGCTTTAGCGAGGAGGAGATCCCCGGCCTCACCATCTACAAGGCCACAGGATGTGACCGATGCACTAACGGATACAAGGGCCGAGTGGGTATATTCCAGGTACTGCCCATCACGGAGGCGATGGGTAGGCAAATAATGGCCGGAGGTTCGGCCGACCAGCTTGCCGATGAGGCGGAAAAAGAGGGCGTCCCCAATCTGCGCGCTTCAGGGCTGAAAAAGGTGAAGGCCGGCTTGACCAGCCTTGAAGAGATCAACCGGGTAACCAAGGATTAGTTGTCATGGCAAAGCCAGTACAGAAGAAAAAAGCCGCATCCAAACCGCCAAAGCCGGCCAAGGCAACCGTCTACCTGTGGGAAGGAAACGACAAAAAAGGCAAACGAGTCAAAGGAGAAACCCGATCCTCTAGTACGGCGACAGTACGCGCAGAGTTGCGGCGCCAGGGTATCAATCCCCTAAAGGTAAAGAAAAAGCCGACTTCCCTGTTCACAAATCAAAAGAAGAAAATTAGAGCTGGTGATATAGCCATATTTGCCCGCCAGTTGGCTACCATGATGACCGCGGGAGTTCCATTAGTTCAGGCCTTTGACATTGTAGCAAGGGGTAACGAAAACCCTGCAATGCAGGATTTACTTCTCTCCATCAAGGCGGACGTCGAGGGGGGTACCGCGCTGGCAGAAGCCCTAAAAAAGCACCCACTCTATTTCGATGATCTGTTCTGCAACCTGGTGCAGGCAGGTGAGGCGGCCGGCGTGCTTGAGACCCTGCTGGATAAAATCGCCACTTACAAAGAAAAAACCGAATCCATCAAAGCAAAAATCAAGAAAGCGATGTTCTACCCCACTGCGGTCATGGTCGTTGCCGTGCTTGTGGTATCCCTGATTCTGATCTTCGTAATCCCCCAGTTCGAGGATCTTTTCAAGAACTTCGGCTCCGATCTTCCCATGTTCACGCGTATTGTCGTGGACATGTCTCGTTTTATCCGTGACTGGTGGTACATAATTCTGTTCGCACTTTTAGGTACGAGTTGGTTTGTTGCTAACATTTGGAAGCGATCCCGCGACTTCCGGCTATTTGTCGACCGGCTGTTGTTAAAAATTCCCATCGTTGGCGTGATTGTTAATAAAGCCTCAGTGGCCCGTTTCGCCCGCACCACATCTACCATGTTCGCTGCCGGCGTCCCACTGGTAGAGGCGCTAGAGTCTGTCGCAGGCGCCACGGGCAATATCGTGTACTCGGACGCAGTCCTGCGCATGCGGGAAGATGTAGCCACCGGACAATCTCTGCAACTCACCATGAAGCAACAAAACATCTTCCCACATATGGTGATCCAGATGGTGTCTATCGGTGAGGAGTCCGGCTCTCTGGACGACATGCTCTCAAAAGTAGCCGACTTCTTCGAGGAAGAAGTGGATAATATGGTGGATGCCCTCAGTAGCTTATTGGAACCCATGATCATGGTAATCCTTGGTACTCTAGTGGGCGGCTTGGTCGTCGCCATGTATCTGCCCGTATTCCAAATGGCCCAAGCCTTTTGATTTCCAGTATCGTTTAGCGACAAACTTTCTGCTTATAATTCTCGATTCGCAAGAAGTTTGCGTATCGCGGAGAAAATATCGATACAAGCAATACCGCAACTAACCGTCTACATGCCCGACATCGAAATTTTACAACAAAATCCAATCCTCTTCCTCGTAGCTGTCACGATCATTAGTTTGGCGGTTGGCAGCTTCCTGAACGTTGTAGCCCATCGGTTCCCAATCATGATGAAGCAGGATTGGAAATCCCAATGCCGGGAGATCCTTGAGCTGCCCGAGGATGAAAGCCAAACCGCTCGATTTAATCTGCTGTTTCCTCGTTCCCGCTGCCCCCATTGCGGCCACAAGATCACCGCTGCAGAAAACATCCCGATCCTCAGCTATCTACTCCTTAAAGGACGTTGCTCTGGGTGTAGTGAAAAGATTTCCCCGCGCTACCCTATAGTGGAGCTGGTCACCGCCCTACTCTCTCTGCTGGTGGCTTGGCGCTTCGGTGTCACTTGGCAGACCGCGGCCGCGCTTCCCCTCACCTGGGCCTTGATCGCCGCCAGCCTGATTGATTTCGATCACAAGCTGCTGCCGGACAACATCCTGCTCCCCGCCCTGTGGGGCGGACTGCTGATCAATCTGTTTGGCGTGTTCACCGACACCCAGTCGGCCCTGATCGGCGCCATGGCGGGCTATCTCTCCCTCTGGTCCATCTTCCAGCTCTTCCGCCTCGTTACGGGCAAGGAGGGGATGGGCTACGGAGACTTTAAGCTATTCGCCCTGTTCGGCGCCTGGCACGGCTGGGAGTACCTGTTTCAGATCCTGCTGCTCTCCTCCCTGGTGGGTGCGCTGGTGGGAATCACCCTGATCCTGCTGCGCGGCCGGGACCGCAACATCCCCATCCCCTTCGGCCCCTACCTGGCCACCGCGGGCTGGATCAGCCTGTTGTGGGGCGATCCCATCAATCAGGCCTATCTACAGTGGGCCGGACTGGCCTGATTCCCTTATGCTCACCATCGGCCTGACCGGCGGCATCGGCAGCGGCAAGAGCACGGTCAGTACCCTGTTTGCGGAGCTGGGGGTGCCTGTCATTGATGCGGATGTGGCAGCGCGGGAGGTGGTGGAGCCGGGGGAACCAGCGCTGTCTGAGATCGCGGCCCGTTTCGGTGAGGAGATCCTGAATCCGGACGGCACCCTGAACCGTTCCAAACTAAGGGAAGCGGTCTTCGCAGACCCCACGGCGCGCAAAGAACTGGAGGCGATACTCCATCCCAGAATCCGCAGTCGCATGGCAGAGCAGCTGTCGGCCCTCGAAGCCCCCTACACCATCCTCTCCATCCCCCTACTGGTGGAATCGGGTGGCGCCTATAACCTTGACCGGGTGTTGGTGATCGACCTGCCGGAGGATGAGCAGCTAAACCGGGTATGCCAACGGGATGGCATCGGCCGAGAACAGGCTGCGGCGATTCTACAGGCCCAGTGCAGCCGATCCGAACGGCTGGCCATTGCTGATGATGTGATCGAGAACTCCGGTGATCTGGCGGCACTAAAAGCGCAAGTGCTGGCCCTGCACCGGAAGTACTCGGGTATCGATACCAACCACGAATAAAACGCCATTGTAGGGTGGTGCCCTGCCTCACCGTTCCTCCGATGCCCAATCCATGGTGGGGCAGGGCCCCACCCTACAGTCTGGTTAGGGCCACAGCCCGCTGATCCCCGCAATTCCCTGCCCCCCATGGGCCCAGGCCTCTGGGATCAGTTCCTCCCGCATCCCGCCCAGGGCGTAGACCGGCATGGACATCTCCGCGGCAAGCTCCGCGAAACGCTCCCAACCGAGGGGAACCGCTTCCGGATGGCTGGCGGTAAGAAGAACAGGTGACAACACAGCAAAATCAGCACCCAGTTTCACCGCCTTCGCCAACTCCGTGGCGGAATGGCAGGAGGCGGCCACCAGCCGGTCATCGCCCAACGGACTCTCGTCCAGCGCCAACAAGCGATGGCGATTGAGGTGGACCCCGTCAGCTCCCACCCGCTCCGCCAGCTCCGGCGTACCGTTCAACAATAACCG
>JBNKOL010000130.1:0-6392 GCA_050294655.1 Sedimenticolaceae bacterium | reverse complement strand
TACACTTCCGGCCCAGGTAGGGTGGGGCCCTGCCCCACCATGATGCCACCTAAACTATGTACCAATTGGCTAAGGGGGATGGCATGGCAAGACGCAGCGACCACAGCAGAGAAGAGATCCGGGAGATGGCCCTGGCGGCGGCGGAGGAGATCCTCGCCACCCAGGGTCACCAGGCGCTGAGCGCCCGCAAGGTGGCCGCTGCTATCGGCTATACGGTGGGCACCCTCTATCTGGTGTTCGAGAATCTGGACGACCTGCTCATGCAGGTCAACGGCCGTACCCTCGACCGGCTCTATCGGCTTATTGTGCAAGATCAGGCCCACTGCACTGATCCCCAGGCGCGTCTGCTTCAGCTCGGTCACAGCTATATCCGCTTCGCCGATGCGGAACCCCATGCCTGGCAGATGATCTTCGAGCACCAACTGGCCGACGACCGGGAGCCCCCGGAGTGGTTGCGCGAGAAGGTGGCGCGCATGTTTGCGCTGGTGGAGGAACGCCTGTCCCAACTGGCCGCGCACCAGCCCCAGCGGGAGATCGCCCAGGCAGCCCGCGCACTCTGGGGCGGGGTGCACGGCATCTGTATATTGGCCATCAACGACACCCTCGGCGCGGCGGGTGTCGACTCGGTGCAGGCCATCACCCACTCGCTGATGAGCAATTTTCTGAAGGGGTTTGTCGATACCCCTCCGCGCAGTACTAAGGAAGCATAACGATGGACAAGCTTTTCAAGATCACGGGGTTCATACCCTTCACCCTGATTCTCTTCTTCAACGCCTTCGTCGACCTGGGTCACAAGATCCTGATCCAGAACACGGTCTTCAAGATCTACGACGGCCAGACCCAGATCGTTCTGACCGCCATCGTCAATGGCCTGATCCTGCTGCCCTTCCTGCTGCTCTTCAGCGCCGCCGGATTCCTCGCCGATCGCCATCCCAAGCCACGTATCATTCAGATCAGCGCAGCGGTGGCGGTGGGCCTTACCCTGCTGATCACCCTCTCCTACTATCTCGGCTGGTTCCAGCTCGCCTTCGGCATGACCTTCCTGCTGGCGGTACAGAGCGCCATCTACTCGCCCGCCAAATACGGCTTTATCAAGGAGCTCGCCGGCAAGCAGCAGCTGGCCACCGCCAATGCGGTGGTGCAGGCGGTCACCATTGTCGCCATGCTGGTCGGCATCTTTCTCTTTTCCGTGCTCTTCGAGTCGATGCTGAGTGGCTCGACCTATGGCAGTGAGTCGCAACTGTTGCGCCACATCGCACCCATCGGCTGGTTGCTGGTCATCTGCTCCCTGCTGGAGTACCGGCTCGCCATGCGCCTGCCGAAAGGCCAGGTGGTGGCGCCGGAGCTGAGTTTCGACTGGCCCAGCTACCGCCGGGGCGACTACCTGCGGGAGAACCTGCGACGCATCTTCAACCACCGCACCATCTGGCTCTCCATCGTCGGACTCTCCGCCTTCTGGGGCATCTCCCAGGTGGTGCTGGCCGCTTTCCCCGCCCACGCCAAAGCGGTGCTGGGGGAGGAGAACACAGTGGTCATTCAGGGGCTGCTGGCCTGTTCCGGCATCGGCATCATCATCGGCTCGCTGATCGCCGGCAGCGCCTCCAAACGCCATATCGAAACCGGGCTGATTCCCCTCGGCGCATCGGGTGTGGTTGCCGCCCTCTTTCTCATGCCGCAGCTGGAGTCGACGGGGCTGCTGATTCTCGATTTTCTACTTTTGGGCACCTCCGGCGGTATTTTTATCGTACCCCTCAACGCCCTGATCCAGTTCCATGCCAAGGATCACGAACTGGGCACCGTGCTGGCCGGCAACAACTGGGTGCAAAACCTGGTGATGCTCGGCTTCCTCACCCTGACCGTGCTCTTCGCCATCAGCGGCAGCACCAGTCAGGGTCTGTTTCATCTCCTGACGCTGACCGCCCTGGGCGGCGCCCTCTACACCATCTGGCAGCTGCCCCAGTCGCTGGTGCGCTACCTGATCTCCCGCCTGTTTGTCGGCAGCTACCGTATCGAGGTGTTGGGCTTCGAAAACCTGCCGGCCCAGGGCGGCGTGCTGATGCTGGGCAACCATATCAGCTGGCTCGACTGGGCCATGCTGCAGATCGCCTGTCCACGTCCGGTGCGTTTCGTCATGCACCGGACCATCTACCAGCGTTGGTATCTGAAGTGGTTCCTCGACTTCTTCGGTGTCATCCCCATCGCCAGCGGACAGAGCAAGGAGGCGCTGGAACAGATCAACCAGCTGCTCAAGGACGGCGAAGTGGTCTGTCTCTTTCCCGAGGGGGCGATCAGCCGCAACGGCCAGCTCGGGGAGTTCAAGAAGGGTTACGAGCGGGCCGTCGATGGTGTCGAGGGGATCATCCTCCCCTTCTATCTGCGGGGACTCTGGGGCAGCCGCTTCTCCCGCTCCAGCGAGAAGTTGCAGCGGATCCGCAATACCCGGTTGCGCAGTGAGGTGATCGTCGCCTTCGGCGCCCCCCTGCCCGTGGAGACACCGGCCCATGCGGTGAAACAGAAGGTCTTCGACCTCTCAATCGACGCCTGGGAAGAGCATACCAGCCATCTCGATCCCATCCCGCTGGCCTGGCTGCGGCGGGCCAAACGGGTCGGCGGCGATCTCTGCCTGGCGGATGCGCTGGGTGACAACACGCTCTCCGGCTACAAGGTCACCACCGCGGTGTTGGCCTTCTCGCGCTTGATCCGCCGACGCAGTCCAGAGACCCATATCGGCCTGCTGCTGCCCACCACCAGCGCCGGCGCCATCGCCAACATGGCCTGCCTGCTGTTGGCAAAGACCGTGGTCAATCTGAACTACACCGCCAGTGCGCAGTCGCTACAGTCGGCTGTCGACAAGGCGGAGATCCGAACCCTCTACACCTCCCGCCGTTTCGTCGACAAGCTGGCACAGAAAGGTGTCGACATGGAGCCGCTGCTGGAGGGTCTACAGGTCATCTATCTGGAGGATCTGAAAGCGGAGATCGGCAAACTGGAACTGCTGTGGCTTTTGAGCGCCTCCTTGCTGCTGCCCGCGAGAGTGCTCTACGCACTCTTCGGCAAGCCGGTGCAGATCGAGCAGCCCGCCGCCATTCTCTTCTCCAGCGGCAGCGAGGGAGAGCCCAAGGGCGTGGTGCTGAGCCATCGCAACATCATGGGCAACATCCGACAGGTCTCGGATGTGCTGGACACCCAGGAGGATGACGTGGTCATGGCGACTCTACCTCTGTTCCACGCCTTCGGGCTGACCGTGACCGGGCTGATGCCGCTGGTGGAGGGAATGCCGGCGGTGTGTCATCCCGATCCGACCGATGTCCTCAATATCGCCCAAGCTATCGGTAAGTATCAGGCCACCATTTTCTGCGGCACCTCCACCTTCCTGCGGCTGTTCACCCGCAACCGGCGCATCCATCCCCTGATGCTGGCCACATTGCGGGTGGTAGTGGCAGGGGCCGAACGGCTCAGCCCCGAAGTGCGCGACGGATTCAAGTTGAAGTTCAACAAGGAGATCTATGAGGGCTACGGCACCACCGAGACCACACCGGTGGCCAGCGTCAACATCCCCGACCGCATCGATCCAAGAAACTGGCAGGTACAAGAGGGAAGCCGCACAGGCAGTGTCGGCATGCCGCTGCCGGGCAGCAGCTTTCGTATCGTTGACCCGGAGAGCTTGCAGACCCTGCCCCAGGGCGAGGACGGTCTGATTCTGATCGGTGGCACGCAAGTGATGTTGGGCTATCTCGACGACCCGCGAAAGACCTCGGAGGTCATCGTCGAGCTGGACGGCAAACGCTGGTACAAGACCGGTGACAAGGGGCATCTGGACGCGGATGGCTTTCTCACCATCGTCGACCGCTACTCCCGCTTTGCCAAGATCGGCGGCGAGATGATCAGCCTTGGCGCCATCGAAGGGGCGATCGGCAAATTGCTACCGGAGGATGTGGAGATCCTCACTACCGCCCTGCCGGACGGTAAAAAGGGGGAAAAGGTGGCCCTACTCGTCACCGGCGGGATCCTGCTCGACGAGCTCAAGCGACTGATCGAACAGTCGGGACTCAATCCCCTGATGCGCCCGGCAGAGATCATTCCGGTGCCGGCGATTCCCAAACTCGGTAGCGGTAAGAGCGATTTCAAACGGGCACGTGAGATCGCCCTGCAGGGAACAAGCGCATGAAAACGGTCGATATCCACACTCATCTGATGAACCCGAACGTAAGCTTCGACCGCCTCTTCGACAAGGTTACCATTCGCTTCTTCGCCAAGGGATTGGGGGTCGACCCGGCGGCACTGATGGCCGATCCCTATGAGACCTACGTGGCGTCGATGGCAAAATCGATTCGCGAATCCACCTATGTGGAGCGCGCCTGCCTGTTCGGTGTCGACAGCCGCTACGACGAACAGGGACGGGAGATCGAACGGGACAGGACGGTTTGCGCCATGACCAAAGACGTGCTTTCGGTAACACAGCGTTATGCGGAGACTTTTATCCCCTTCCTCTCCGTCAATCCCCGACGCCGGGATGCACTGGATCTCATCGACGAATATGTCGAACGTGGCTGTCGCGGCGCCAAGTTCCTGCAGAACTACTGGGGAGTCGACCTGAACGACGAGCGCTTCATCCCCTACTACGAAAAACTGATATCACATGGATTGCCCCTGATCGTGCACGTGGGTAGCGAGTACACCATCCACTCCGATGCCCGCTACGAACGCGTTGATATGCTCGATCTGCCCCTCGATTGCGGTGTCACCGTCATCGCCGCCCATATGGGACTGGGGCGCGTGAGTCACAAACTGCGCCCTTGGCGCAACCTCTCACGCCAGCCACGCCACTTCGATAGCGACTACTTTCAGTTACTGGAAAAGCTTGAACGGCACGACAACCTCTATGCGGACATCTCCGCCATCTTGGCGCCCCTGAGGGCAAGAGCGCTGCGGCATTTGTCCGAGCAAAAGAGCGTTCATGAAAAGATCCTCTTTGGCAGCGACTTTCCCGTGCCCTACACCATCCGCATCAACAGCTACGACCTGTTATCTGCAAAAAGAAAAGAGATCAGCCGGCTCGGCAACCCTTTTGATCGCTATATCACAGCCTTGCTCGAATACTTCCCTACGGACAGCGCCATCTATACCAACTTCCGGAAAGTACTCAGGACCCAGTAACAAGTAATGTACGTTGCTATCGATGGTTCAATCAGAGGTTGCTTAACTGAGAAAAGATATAAACTCCCTAACCCTATTACTCAACCAAAGGATCACTAATCTACAACAACTTTATTTGAGGTGTTCGCTGCGCTCACGGGGTTCATATCCCGCTCTCCCTGGCCCTCTCCCGCGAGGGGAGAGGGGGGACATGAACCCCGTGAGCGAAGTGAACTCTTCTTTTATCTACATTGGTTGTAGCGCTTAACATGGCGCATAATGCACGCAGAAAAGAAGTCATCAAGGCTGTAAAGTGAAGCAATCAAACAATCACATGCGAAAACCAGGAAACACAGAAAAGCTACCCATTCTTCACATACTACTATCTGTGTTAAAGAATCTTAATACGCAAAAAAGTGCGTTACTCAAGCGACTTGCTTTTCTAGCAATCGTAATGACGGCATTTGAGTCTTTAGCCGATTTTTTTACTCTTGAAACAAGCTTTACCATACTGATTATCTATTGGCTGACCTATGGAATGGTATTTACTTTATTTGCCGTTACGTGTCATCGAGTAATCCTGTTAGGGCCTGAATCGGTACCGAAATACGGACTGCACTCTATTTCGCTGCGTGAGATCCGCTTCTTTGGCTGGGGCTTTGTTACCTATTTTTACTTATCCCTGATTACTTTTTTCAGTATGTTCCCAATGGGATTCTTCACCTTCGATGCTGAGTCAAACATGTACCATATGATGATTTATTCATTTATCTCGATTATACCTGGGACATACCTGTTTTCACGTCTATCCATCCTTTTTCCCGCTACAGCTGTAGATCACAGAAAAGACATGGAATGGGCATGGGAGACAACCAAAGGAAATGGATGGCGCTTATTAATATTGCTTGGCATGATACCAATTTTTATTAAGCTTTTTTTAGGTATATTTGCAGGCATTTCTCTCTCTATGGATATAGCCTTAAACTTCATTGGTTCTATACTGGCAGCATTTGAAATAGCACTGCTATCTCATGCTTACAAATTCCTATCAGATCAAGGCGTAGAAATGAAGTCGCCTATAAGTGGATAAAATTATCACTCCGATATTCAAGGCATATGTCACTTTCTCTCGTTCATTTGGACGCTATCGCCATCTCTCCAGCACAGCCGATTTAGTTAATAATCATCATATAGGTGAAAGAAGAGGCTCATGACTCCGAAAGTCATATTTAGAAAACGGCGTTGATGTCAGCACA
>JBNKOL010000129.1:0-7515 GCA_050294655.1 Sedimenticolaceae bacterium | reverse complement strand
AAGGTTCGGTGACACCCTTCTCGGTACCCGCCACCCGGGCGGTATATCCCGAGATGAAATGGTACATGGCCTGGGCCGAATCGAGTCGCGAAACCGGCGGCAACACGCCAAAGGCGTCTGCCGTGAGCATGATGATGGTATCGGGATGTCCCCCAACCCCGTCCAGAGTGGCGTTGGGTATCGCGCTGATGTGGTAGGCGCCCCGGGTGTTTTCCGTCAGCGAGCCGTCGTCCAGATCGAGTCGCCGGGTGTTGGCGGTCATGGTGACGTTCTCCAGCACGGTGCCGAAACGCATGGTGGTGCCGTAGATCTCTGGCTCGTTCTCCGCCGAGAGTTTGATCATCTTGGCGTAACAGCCACCCTCGAAGTTGAAGATGCCGTCATCACTCCAGCCGTGCTCGTCATCGCCGATCAGTGTGCGGCTGGCGTCCGCCGAAAGGGTGGTCTTGCCGGTACCGCTGAGGCCGAAAAAGAGCGCCGACCTGCCGTTGGGGCCGATGTTGGCCGAACAGTGCATCGGCATCACGCCCCGCTGCGGCATCAGGTAGTTCATGACGCTGAAGATCGACTTCTTGATCTCACCCGCATAGCTGGTGCCACCAATCAGTACCAGCTTCTTGGCGAAGTTGACAATAATGAAGGTCTCGCTGCGAGTACCGTCCACTTCCGGGATGGCATGAAAACGGGGCACATCGATGACAGTGAATCCGGGCACATGATCCACCAGCTCTTCCCGCTTGGCCTGAATGAAGACATTTCGAGCGAACAGATTGTGCCAGGCATTCTCCGTTATCACCCGCACCGGTAGACGATATTTGGGATCAGCGCCGGCGAAACAGTCCTGAACATAGACATCCTTGTTCTGCAGATAGGAGGCGAGCCGCTGGTGAAGCTGGTCGAAGGCCTCCTCGGAAATCGGCTTGTTGATATCGCCCCACCAGATATCCTTGCTCACGGAGGGTTCATCGACAATGAATTTGTCATTGGCGGAACGACCTGTATGGTGACCTGTCCGAACCACCAACGGACCGAGATGGCAAAGCTGTCCCTCACGCCTGACTATCGACTGCTCGATCAACCGGGGCGACGGCAGATTCCAGTAGATGTCATTCAGGTTGTAGAGGCCGTGATTTTCCAATCCATAGGTACTGTGTTTGACTCCGGCAGATTCACGCAACATGCTTCCTTCCTCCCCAGAACTGTTGTTGTCTGGGGACTATAGCAAGCCAGATTTTGCATTGAAACAAAGATTCTGAAGATTTCACTCAGGCAACGAAAGCCCATGATGGCCAGGACATGAGAAGGCATGCTGATCCGGGTGCATTTCAGAATCCCCCGAAAACTGTGCATTATGCTTAACTCGACAACACATGAAGTCGCCGGGCTCAGCAGCTCATAGACCCGGTATGAACCATCAACTCACCAATGCTTTCAGCATTCGTCGGCTAAACCCGTTCCGAGGGGTACTGCAAGTATTTGTCAGCGATTCCGCACGGGCATTGAGTGGCAATGGCTTGGTGTGGGAGATTCAGGTACTCAGCGACAAACCCCAGGGACTGTGGGCGAATATGCCCTTCAGCGGCCGTCAGTTTTTCACCTTCGGGCTCTGGTCGGCAGCGCAGGGACTGCGTCAGGTGCCGATCAATCCCTTGTTCAACGTTGGCGACATGCTCGCCTCCACGGAAGGGCTACTCGAGGGGCTGCCTGCCGCCCTCGGCCAGCTCCCCTTCCCTCCCGCCGATTCTTTCGAGGCCTGGTTGCTGGACGAAGAGGAGTCGCTACCACTGGCACTGTTGCAGAGCAGTCGTAGCGACGAGGAACGGCGCCAGATGGAACCCCACAAATGGATTGCCGCGGAACGGGGCGATTTCGGCTTTGTCTCCGCACACCTACTGGATCGCGGCCTGCTCAACAACGACGACTACAATCCCCGAGTGCACGCCTCCTTTCTCGAAGCCATGGTGCACGAGCGGGCCGGTCGACATAGGCGCTGCGTCTGGTACCACCGCCATGGGGATGGCAGCGCCTCAGCTTGCGACGATCCGCAGTCCCACTTCGCCGCTGAACAGTTTCCGGAGCTGCCGATCAGAGAAACCTGGCCCGTGGATGACGAGGCCGAGCTGATCGCCGATTACATCCAATGGAAAGCGCCCCAATTGTTGCTGCTGCCCGGGCTGCGGCATACTACCCGTGATCGTCTGGAGCGCCTGGCGGTGAATCAGGCCGAGGCTGTCGACCGCCTGTGGCGGCTCTACCCGGACATACACAATAAAAAGCTGTTGAACAGCGCACGGGTTGCGGCAAGAATCCGCTCAGCCAACCGGAATGGTTAACGGCTGAACGATACCTATATAATGGAATAATGGCTCCGGGTTAAGACATGAAATACATCAACCAGTCAAACCAGCTGAAGCAGCCCGACGGTGGGCTCGGCATCCTGCTGGTCAACCTCGGCACCCCTGATGAAGCGACCACGCCAGCGGTGCGCCGCTATCTGGCGGAGTTCCTCAGCGACCCGCGCATCGTCGCCATTCCCCGCATCCTCTGGATGATCATCTTGCATGGGATCGTGTTGCGGGTCAGGCCCAAGCGCTCGGCCCAGGCCTACCAATCGATCTGGACCGAGGCGGGCTCGCCACTGCTGGGAATCTCGAAAAAGCAGCAGACTGCACTGGAAGCGGCACTCACACCGCGACTGCATGGCAAACTCACCATTGCACTGGGTATGCGCTACGGCAATCCTTCGATACCCAGCGCCCTGGAGCAGTTACGACGGCAAAACGTCCAGCGTCTGCTAGTGCTACCTCTCTACCCCCAGTACTCCGCCACCACCACCGCCTCCATTTTCGACGCCGTGACAAGCGAGCTGCAGCGCTGGCGTTGGATCCCGCAGATGCGATTCATCCACAGCTATCACGACGACCCGTCCTATCTGGATGTCCTCAGTGAAAGCATCCGGGAGTTCCGTCAGCAACAAGGCGAGGCGCGAAAGCTGCTCTTCTCATTCCACGGCATACCTCGGGACTACCACGAATCGGGGGACCCCTATCCGGACCAGTGCCATGCCACTGCCCGTGGCGTGGTCGAGCGACTCGGCCTGGATAGGGACCAGTGGCTGGTTTCGTTCCAGTCCCGCTTCGGCGCCCAGGAGTGGATGAAACCTTATACCGACGAGACCCTGAAACAGTGGGGCGCCGAAAATATCGATAGCGTGCAGGTGGTCTGCCCCGCCTTTTCGGTCGACTGCCTGGAGACCCTGGAGGAGATCAGCGTAGAGAACAGGGAACACTTCCTCCAGGCCGGCGGCAAGTCCTATGCTTATATCCCGGCCCTCAACGACCGGCCCGACCACATTGCCATGCTGGCCGATCTGATCGCCCGAAATGTCTGCGGCTGGCCCGAAAGCGAAAGAGCGTCATATAGCACGTAGGATGTGGCTTGCCGCACCCTACAGAGAATCGAAACCTGGAGAAATCGCATGCCCGATAAACCCCATCCGCTGGATATCCAGGTCCATCAGCAATCCCGCCTGCTGGACATCGTCTTCGACGACGGCGCCACCTTCTCCCTGCCCTGCGAATACCTGCGGGTCTACTCCCCTTCCGCCGAAACCCGCGGTCACAGCCCCGCCACCGCCAAATTGGAGAAGGGTAAGGAACAGGTCACCATCACCAAGATAGAGCAGGTCGGCAACTACGCGGTGAAGATTCACTTCGATGACGGCCACAACTCCGGCCTCTACGACTGGCAGTACATCTACAATCTTGGCAAGCATCGGGAGGAACTCTGGCAGGCCTATCTGGAGAAGCTGGAGGCTGTCGGTTATCAGCGGCAGGAGCCGGAGCTAAAGCCAAGGCAGGGGGGCGGCTAGGGAGCCTCTGATCAATTCATGAATCGGTGTGTGGCGGCTGAAATGCTCCGGCTCTGCGTTGAAAAGCTTCGCAATAGCCAGCTATTACGTGCGCTTTTCGCCTTGATCCGGAGTATTTCATCTCACCACACCCTCGATCCAGAATTAATCAGAGTTTCCTTAACTCTAATCCCAAACTCGATGCCTGTGGGGTTGATTTGTAACCCGGTATGTCGTGCGGCCTGCCTGTTACACAGGCTTACAAAAAGCCCCCTTTCCGACACCGGCCAAATACATAAGGGGTGTCTCATAAGATCAGGGAAGAGAGGAAACAGGGACGTCATGAAAGGTAACACAATTCAGGAGCACGTCATGAAAAAGTCCAGCAAACGTACATTGACACTCGTTGGCGCCGCCGCGCTCATTATCGGCGCAGGCAGCGTTGCATTCGCCCAGGGATACGGTCCCGGCTACGGCCCGGGCTGGGGTGGCCGCCACGGCATGATGGGCGGTCCCGGCGGTTACTACGGACCCGGTATGGGACGCGGCATGATGATGGGCGGTTACGCAACGGTCTATGGCGATCAGCAGCTCGCCGATCTGAAGGAGGCACTTGCTATCACTCCTGATCAGGAGACTGCCTGGAACCGCTACGCCGACGCCGTGAAGAGACGCGCCGATCTGATGCAGACCCATCGTCAGCAGATGTTCACCGACGGTTTCGTGAACCCGGACCAGCGTCTGACCTTCCATCAGGAGGGACTGGATCAGCTGCGGCAGGTGAGCGCGGCGCGCCAGGATCTCTACAAGGTACTGACGCCGCAGCAACGTGCCACGGCTGACACCTACACCGGTTGGCCATGTGCGTTGCGTTGAAATCTGATGGCGGAAGGTCAATCGGGTCCCGGCCAGGGAGGGCCGGGGGAGGGCGGTTCGATCTATCGGGAGAAGTGTGATGATGGGTTATGGTTTTGCTATTCCGGGGCTCGGTATGGGTGTTTTCTGGATCGTTTTGATTCTGCTGCTGGTGGGCGGTGTCGGACTCTTCTCGGGACGCGACAGGGCCGCTGACCCACGCAAGTCGGCCTTGGAGATTCTCGAGGGCCGTTACGCACGGGGTGAGATCGGGCGCGAGGAGTTCGAGCAGAAGCGTCGGGATCTGCAGGAGTGAGAGCGGGTCGCACTGATTAGCGCCCCCGACAGGTTCGGTGCGGCAAGTCGCATCCTACAGGCTCTGTGCTTCAGGACGCTTCCCCGCGATCCGCCGGTTTGATCTTGAACAGGATGGCGTAGAGGGTCGGCACGAAGAGCAGGGTCAGCAGGGTGGCGAAACCCAATCCCGCCATGATGGTCAGCGACATGTTGACGAAGAAGACATCTTGCAGCAGTGGAATCAGCCCCAGGATGGTCGCCGCCGCCAGTGCCACCGGGCGCAGTCGACTGACCGCGGAGTCCGGAATCGCGGTGTAAGCCTCCTTGCCTCCGGCAATCTGTTGATCGATTTCGTCGATCAGCACGATGGCGTTCTTGATCAGCAGGCCGATCAACGACAGGGCGCCGAGCAGGGACATGAAGTCGAAGGCGCCGTTGAAGCCGAGCAGGCCGGCGGTGATGCTGACGATGGCCAGCGGCACCGTGAGCCAGATGATCAGTGGCTGACGCAGCTTGCCGAAGAGCAGGATGCTGACCGCCTCATCTCCGCCAGCGGAGATGTCGGCCTATGAACTGACCCGCTATCACGACTACTGCAGCGTTTGGAAACACTGAGAGGGGACAACAACTTTCCGCCGCGAAAGCGCGAGGTGATCGTGCCGCCGGGCTCGTTCAGGGGTCCCTTAACTGGACCCGGGCTTGCAAAAGATTCTCAATGATCATGATCTGAATTCGACCTTGTGATTCAGTCATCGTTGTCGTTTGGTTAGACGGCTTGTGAGCCCCGATTTGTAATGGTTGGGAATCATCAAGTATTACTGACCAAACCACCGAATCGCTCAGCGGTCATATTCAGGAAGCGTTTGTTCACTGGCAGCAATTCATTCAATATATCCTTCACCGCTTGCGCATCCTTCTCCTGAATGGCGAGATCCAGCCTGCCAGTTCCCTCAGGATTTCTCATTTCGTAGTAGAGTCTGCACATCGCCGAAATTTCATTCCTCTCCGACTCGGAAGCGAAGAGTGAAATCACGGCGTCTTCGCCCCCCGTGCCACGGGATTCTGTATCGTATTCGATACGTTGCAATGCGTTTCCCAAGGCCTCGATATCTTCCTCGCCGAGATCAGCATGTGCAAACTTTTCAAGAATCTCCCAGCGATAGCGAAACGCATACCGGAGCATTGTCGACAGGGCTGAAAGGCTGGTGGGAATCCCGGATGTATTGATCGCGCCCACCTCTTCTACAAAGCCAATCTGAAAAGTATCGATCTTTCCCTGTTTGCCCAATCGGTTGATGGCGCATATGACGGGTCGATATATCTTCTCCACCGCGGTGTTGAACACGGCTTGTATCTGATCGAATTTTCGTCCTGAACCGACTTTGCGAATAACATGAAAAAGTTCATTCTGCCAACGATCGTCCGCGGAGAATTTTTTGATCTCCTTGACAAGGTCGCCCCAGGTTTTCGGTTGATCAAGAAAATCGAACAGATCCAGCGCTTCTCTATTGGCGTAGCGAATTGTGGCGCCGTTGAGATCATCCATATGCTCCATGCTCTCGGGATTATCGACATATACTTCAACCCATGGGACCAGCGGTTGTTTAAACAGGTTGCTACGTGGCGGACTGATAGCGTTGACGATGTTGTTGGCGATCTCAGACAAGCTGTCTTGCAGAGCGGGATTTATCGGGTCCAGTCCATACAGCGGGTCTTTTTTGATGAATACCATGTTCAGGAATTTCTCGACTTCATCTGGCTGCGCGGCGACAGAGTGGTATCCTTCAATCGGGTCGGGGATTTCGATATTGGGATGATGCAGGCAGATCAGTTTGTCCGCTGACGTTAGCTGCCCCTCGAAAAGCCCGGTTTCGAACAGACACCAGTCCCAATCATCGGATGGGTCGGGTAGCAAGAGAATAAACCAGTTTGCCTTATGTATCTCCGTGATGATTTTTTCTCGCCAGGGTTTGCCGGTTATGTTCTGCGTGAATTCGGCTTGATAGGTGATGGCAAGTTTACCGGCGGAATTTTTGCGTAGTATGTCGACCACCGCTTTAGCGGTCTTCTCATCTTTTGCTTTATAGGAGAAGAATACATTGACGGCCTTCTGTGTTAAGGCAGGGAGTAGTTTGATCAGTGATTTAAGGGCGTCTGATTCATCGGACAAAAGATTAGCAGCGCGGCGAATATTGTCTGCGGCGCCCTGATGCCTCCCGATATAGTCGGCGATATATGGGTTTTGCAGTAGCTCCGCACCGGGTGAGGTAGGGTGAATTGATATAGTGGACTCTGAATTGACCTGCTGGCTGCCCATTGTCATGTTCCAATCCTCCCAGGTTCCATGCAAGAAACTGAGGCGTATCCCAATCTTAAGGAACCTCTGATCAATTCATGAATCGGTGTGTGGCGGCTGAAATGCTCCGGCTCTGCGTTGAAAAGCTTCGCAATAGCCAGCTATTACGTGCGCTTTTCGCCTTGATCCGGCGTATTTCATCTCACCACACCCTCGA
>JBNKOL010000128.1:0-25986 GCA_050294655.1 Sedimenticolaceae bacterium | reverse complement strand
CGATGGCCGGTAGGGTGTGGCTGTGAAGGGTCAATGTGGATGGTCGCCGGAGTCAGTAGCAGTTCGCATGGTCCTACACGAGTAAACGGGAACCTGAGCGAGAGGAAAAGAAAAAAGCCCCAACCGATAACGGTTGGGGCTTTGTGTTGGTGGAGGCGGGCGGATTCGAACCGCCGTCCGCGAGTCCTCTGCCTAGGGTTCTACATGCTTAGTCCTGTCTATTATATTTTGCCGGCTGCCACCCGACGGACAGGGTGCGCAACAAGCGATTCCGGTAAGGTTTTAACATCTCCGCCCCGGACGAGCTTTGATGCGATCCCATGAGATATGACGCCTGAAAAGCTGGACGCATAGGCACGGCTCCAGTCAGACGGCACCCTACCGGGTATTAAGCGGCGAGTGCGTAGTTGTCGTCGTTGGCAACTATAAGTTTGCAGCTGGATTTACGAGGTTCTCTGCCCCTCGACATGCACACTAGGTTTTGTAACCCCCGTCGAAGCCTACGTCGCCCCCATGACGGTTAATGAATAGACAGTATATGTGAGGGATTGGTTCCTGGCTATTCATGTTTGTGGTTCATCGGCTTGATGTGGTGGATGTCCAGGCGTTGTACGGGTTTCCGGGCCGCTACGGTAGGGCAGGGCCTCACCCTACCTTATGCCAGCCTAGCCGTGCTTGAACAGGCGCTCCTTCTCCCGCTGCCAGTCCCGGTCCTTATCGCTGGCCCGTTTGTCGTGCTGTTTCTTACCCCTGGCGAGGCCGATCTCCAGCTTGGCCATGCCTTTTTTCCAGTACATGGCGGTGGGCACCAGGGCATAGCCCTTGCGTTCCACCAGGCCGATCAGTTTGTTCAGCTCGCTGCGGTGCAGCAGCAGCTTGCGCGTGCGGGTGGGATCGGGATGGATGTGGGTGGAAGCGGTGCTGAGGGGGACGATGTGAGCGCCGAACAGGAAGGCCTCACCCTCTTTGATGGTGATGTAGCTCTCCTTGATCTGCACCCGGTTTTCGCGCAGGCTTTTGACTTCCCAGCCTTGCAGGGCAATCCCGGCCTCGTAGCGCTCTTCGATGAAGAAATCGTGGGTGGCCTTCTTGTTGAGGGCGATGGTGGCGCCGCCCGGGCCTTTTTTCTTGGGTATCTTTGCCATCGGGCCATTCTAATCGCGGCAGGGTCTTCTCACCAAGGCCAACAGGTGAATTGCCCTTGTCGTGTTGGCTATCCGGCTAGCTGTTTCGTCTCTTTGCTTGTGAATCGCGACTATTTTACGGAGAATGAAGCGGTTTCAATATCAAATGGTTAGGTGGGCTGGGACCTGTTAACTGGCGCAAAGGGCGGAGTCTAATGGCGGAAAGAGAATCCATTCACGGTCAGTGGTCGTCGAGACTGGTATTCATTCTGGCGGCGACCGGTTCGGCCGTGGGATTGGGTAATATCTGGAAGTTTCCCTACATCACGGGCGAGAACGGCGGTGGCGCTTTCGTCATGGTCTATCTCCTCTGTATCGCCGTGGTGGGTGTTCCGATCATGATGGCGGAGATCATGCTGGGACGCCGCGGCCGGCAGAGTCCGATCAACGCCATGGCCAGCCTGAGCCGGGAGGAGGGGGCCAATAGAAGCTGGTCGCTGATCGGCTGGAGCGGCGTGTTGGCGGGTTTTTTCATTCTCTCCTATTACAGTGTCATTGCCGGTTGGGCTATGGCCTATGTCGCGCGGGCGGGTGCCAACGCCTTCAGCGGTGTGGACGCCACCGGGGTGGAGGCGATGTTCAACGGCCTGGTAGGCGATCCGGAGCGGGTGCTGGCCTGGCATACCCTGTTCATGCTGATGAGCATGTTTGTGGTCGCCAAGGGTGTCAAAGCCGGTCTCGAGAAGGCAGTCACCTACATGATGCCGGCGCTGTTTATCCTGCTTCTCGTGCTGGTGGGGTATGCCGCCAACACAGGCTATTTCTCCCAGGGCCTGGAGTTTCTCTTCACCCCCGATTTCCACAAGCTGTTTTACCATTGCGAAGTCAAGATGGGCCTGGAGCAGTGTGAGGTAAGCGGCAGCCCGGTGTTGGTGGCACTGGGGCACGCCTTCTTTACCCTCAGCCTCGGCATGGGCGCCATTATGGTCTACGGCTCCTATATGCCGAGGAAGACTTCCATCGCCGGTTCCGCCATCCTCATCGCCGTGTTGGATACCCTGGTGGCGCTGGTGGCGGGCATGGCGATTTTTCCCATTGTCTTCGCCAACGGGCTGCAGCCAGCGGCCGGACCCGGATTGATTTTTCAGACTCTGCCGATCGCCTTCGGTGCCATGCCCGGGGGGCATCTGTTCGGCACACTCTTCTTCATCCTGCTGGTGTTCGCCGCCTGGAGTTCGGCCATCTCCCTGATCGAGCCGGCGGTGGCCTGGCTGGTGGAGAACCGTAACATGACCCGCATCAGGGCCGCCGCCTGGATCGGACTGACCACCTGGGTACTTGGGCTCGGCAGTGTCTTCTCCTTCAACATCTGGTCAGGCGAGGAGTTCAAGCTCTTCGGTATGACCTTCTTCGATCTGCTCGACTACCTCGCGGCCAATATCATGCTGCCGCTTGGCGGGTTGCTGATCGCCATCTTCAGCGGCTGGATGATGAAAACGGCATCCAGCCGCGACGAGTTTGCCATTGGGGAAAGCGCTTATCAGATCTGGTGGATACTGATCCGCTATATCTCACCGCTGGCTGTGGTGCTTGTCTTTCTGCGCGCTATCGGGGTGATTTGAGGATGCCGCTGGTGAGCAAGAGCGCTCTGGTGCACCATTCGGCCGCCACCATGTATCGATTGGTGTGTGATTTCGAAGCCTATCCCCAGTTCCTTCCCTGGTGCAGCGACAGCCGCCTGATCTCCCGCACCCCGGAGCAGATCTGTGGTGAGCTGGAGGTCTCCCGGATCGGCATTCGTCAGCGTTTTTCGACCTGCAATCAACTGGTGGAAAATGAGCGCATGGACATCCTGCTGCGCGATGGGCCGTTTCGGAAACTGGAGGGGGGCTGGCAATTTCACGCCCTGCAAGCGGATGCTTGCAAGGTGGAACTGATACTGGATTTCGAATTCGCCGGCAGATTGATCGACGCGGCGTTCGGACGGGCATTCAATCAGATTGCAAACACCCTGGTGGATGCCTTCTGCAAGCGTGCCGACGAGTTGTACGGCAAGGGGCCGAAATGAAATTTGAAGTGGCATACGGTCGCATGGATAAGCAGGCGCTTTTGACGGTCGAGTCGGCAACGCCTCTGACTGTGGAGCAGGCCATCGAAAATTCGGGAATTCTGCAGCGGTTTCCCGAGATCGACCTGGCTGGATGCAAGGTCGGCATCTTCGGTAAGGCCACACGGCTCGATGCCCTGTTGTCAGAGGGGGATCGGGTGGAGATCTATCGCCCGTTGATCGCCGATCCGAAAGAGGCGCGTAAAAAACGGGCGTCGGAAGGTAAAGTGATGCGCAAGGGCGGTAGGTAGACTGGGCTAGGGATCCTCACCGAGGCCGAGGGTACGCCAGAACCGGTCCAAGAGGCCGAGATCGCCATCGTAATCGGGCACTCTGACCAGAATCTCACGCTTCTCCTGCGTGGTCTCCACATTCTCGGCCGGCTCGATATCGCCGACGTAGCGGCTCAGACTGTCACCCTCGAAATAGACGCTGAACTGCTTGATCTCCAACGGCTCATTACGCCGCTTGATCGACAGCAGGTAGTCCCAGCGCTGATCGTGAAACACATCCACCAGCATCGGACTGCCCAGGGCGAAACGGACCTGCCGTTTCGACATGCCCGGCTCCAGCAGCGCCACCATCTCCGGCGTCACGATATTACCCTGTTCGATAACCGGCACATGCACCAGGGAGAAATTCTCCCAGCTGCTGCAGCCGCCAGTGAGTAGGGTGATCGGAAACAATATGGAGATGAGAATCTTTTTCATTCTGAGTACAATCTGTTGCAGGCAGGCAATCTTACCTCATTCAACCCACAAGCGACATATCGAACGGAGGGGCGGGGATGGACAATCAGGAGATCAGGAAAGCGGGACTCAAGGTCACCCTGCCTCGCGTCAAGATTCTGGAGTTGCTGGAGAGTAGCGGTCAGCGCCATGTCAGCGCCGAGGATGTCTACAAGATGCTGCTCGAGAAGGGTGAGGAGATTGGCTTGGCCACGGTCTATCGGGTCCTGACCCAGTTCGAAGCGGCGGACCTGGTGACCCGTCACAACTTCGAGGGAGGACATGCGGTTTTCGAACTGGACCGGGGTGAACACCATGACCACATCGTCTGCATCGTTTGCGGCCGGGTGGCGGAGTTTATGGACAGCACCATCGAAGCACGTCAGCGCCAGATTGCCGAGGAGCATGGCTTCGAAATGGCCGACCACTCCCTGATCATCTACGGCCGTTGCCGTGAACATGCCACCGGTGGCGGTGGCAACCGATGATCAAGCGGCTTCAGTGTGGCGGGATGACCCACGCGAACCACCGTTTCACTGCGTAGCGACAACAGCCAAGCTCACTGGCTCACCGCCAGCCCCACCATCTCCCTGGCATGCGCCAGCGTCTGTTGCGTGATTTTGACCCCCCCCAGCATGCGTGCGATCTCTTCAATCCGTTCCTCCGCCTCCAGCTGAGCGATGGTGGTGCGGGTCTCTTTGCGTGTGGACTGCTTGGTGACCTGCAGATGGTGTGTCGCCTGGGCGGCGACCTGGGGCAGGTGGGTGACACAGAGTATCTGGCGGGAGCCGCCCAGGGTACGCAGCATCTGGCCGACGATTTCAGCCACGCCACCGCCGATGCCCACATCCACTTCGTCAAACACCAGGCTCGGCGTTTCGCTGTAGCGGATGGTGCTGACCTGGATGGCCAGACTGATGCGCGAGAGTTCGCCGCCTGAGGCGACCCGGCTGAGCGGCTGTAGCGGCATGCCTGGATTGGCCGAGACCTGAAACTCGACCGCCTCGAGCCCGTTAGCCGCCGCCTTTTCAGTGGGTAGGGTGTTCAATGCGGCCGCGAAGAGACCCCCTTTCATGCCCAGCATCTGCATCGCCTTGCTGATTTCATCGCTCAGCCGCTTGGCCGCCTTGGCTCTTGCCTTACTCAGTCGCTTGGCCGATTCCCGATAGGCGGCTTGTTGCTCCTCGACCTGTTTCTCCAGGCTCGCCAGCTCAATGTCGGCATGCTCCAGCTGACTCAACTCCTGTTCGATCTGCGTCAGCCGCTGCGGCAGCTCTTGTGGCGCCACCCGGTACTTGCGGGCCGCGTCGTGGATCGCTTCAAGCCGCTGCTCCAGCTGTTGCAGGTCGGCTGGGTCGAGCTCCAGATCGTTCAGGTAGCTGTGCAGGAAGGCGAGGCTCTCATCCACCTGGATCAGGGCGCTCTCAAGCATCTCGCGAGGTCCACCCAGTGTCTCATCGAGACGCTGCAGTCCCTCCAGCTGATCGCAGTAACGGGCCAGCAGGCCGCGCAGGGAGGGCTCGCGTTCGTCAAGTCCGTCGATCATCTCACTACACTGATTGCGCAGCTGGTCGAGATGACTCAGTCGGCGATGTTCCTGGTCGATGCTGGCCAGCTCCGCCTCGGAGAGGTTGAGGGCGCTGAGTTCATTCCGCTGATACTGCAGCAGGTCGAGCCGGGAGGCCCGGTCCGTTGCGGCCGAGGCCATCGCGGCCAGCTTTTTATGGCTGTTCTGATAGGCCTTATAGTCGCGGGCAGTCTCCTCCGCCAGCGGCAGGTGGCCGCCGTAGGCGTCGAGCAGATGGCGTTGGTGGCCGGCTTTGAGCAGGGATTGATGGGCGTGCTGGCCATGCACCTCGACCAGCAGGCCGCCGAGGGTCTGTAACTGCTGCAGGGGTACCGCCCGGCCATTGATAAAGGCGCGGGAGCGTCCCTCCCGGTTGAGGCTGCGGCGCAGGATGCATTCGCCCTGCTCATCCAGTCCTTCCGCCTGCAGCCAGGTGTTGACCGTGGGAGTGTCGGCGATATCGAACACGGCGGTGACTTCCGCCCGCTCGCTGCCGGCACGGATCATTCCGTTGTCCGCCCGCTCGCCCAGGGCCAGGCCCAGGGCGTCTATCAGAATCGATTTACCGGCCCCCGTCTCACCGGTAAGCGCGGTGAGCCCCGTACGCAGCTCCAGTTCCAGGGCCGTGACTATCGCCAGGTCGCGAATCTGCAGGTGGGTCAGCATCGGTTCTTTTTCGGGTTCTCGCCCCAGCCCAGCTTGGCGCGCAGGATACTGTAGTAGTCATAGCCTTGCGGGTGGATCAGGCGCACCTTGTAATCCGACTTGCGGATGCGCACCGATTCGCCCGGCATCAGCGGCAGGGTCGACTGGCCATCGCAGGTTATCTGCACATCTTCGCCATGGGCCTTGTTGAGGCGGATTTCGATCTCACTGTCGCCATCCACGACAATCGGCCGGTTACTCAGGGTATGGGGACAGATCGGTACCATCACGATGGCATTTAGCGAGGGATGCAGTAACGGACCGCCACCTGAGAGGGCGTAGGCGGTGGAGCCGGTGGGGGTGGCGACGATCAGGCCGTCGGAGCGCTGGTCGTTGACCAACTGACCGTCCACAAAGGTCTCGAACTCGATCATGCGGGCGATGTTCCATTTGTGTAACACCACTTCGTTGAAGGCGAGGACGGCCTGTTGGGGGGACGACTCATCGCCCATACCCAGCTCGAGCAGGAAGCGGTGCTCCTGTTCATAGTGGCCATCGAGGATCCTGTCGAGATGAGGCTGCATATCGTCCGGGGAGATGTCCACCAGGAACCCCAGACGCCCGAGATTGATACCGAGCAGGGGGGTGTTCTGGGTCGCCAGCACGCGTGCCGCATGCAGCAGGGTGCCGTCGCCGCCAACCACTACCACCAGGTCGCTTCGGGCCGGCAGGTCGATCACCGGCAGGCTCGGCAGGGGAGCGCCATTCAGCAGTCGGCCGGTGGTCTCCTCGAGGATGACTTCACACCCCTTGGTTTCGAGATAACGGCACAGTCGGTGTAACGTCTCCTTTACGTTGGGATCGCCATGCTTACCGATCAGTCCGATTTTTTGGAAGTGTCTTGCCATACCGTCTGCCGGGAAGCGTGGTCCAGTCCGATGTTCGCGATAAACTCCGGGATCGGGCAAACTTAGCACGCTGTCTGTGCCAATCCAAGCACTCTCACCTGGCTTGACTCACCGCAGTCATATTGCTAATTTCCTGATTGGCACTCATGCGTTCAGAGTGCTAACAGCCATGCGGAGATCCCCTTGTCAGCCAAATCACCGGTTCAGGAAACCGTCGTCAGCGAACGGGCGCAACACTTTCTCAAGGCATTGATCGAACGTTATATCCGTGAAGGTCAGCCGGTTGGGTCCCGTACTCTGGCCAAAGACACCGGCCTCGATCTCAGCCCGGCCACGGTGCGCAATGTGATGGCCGACCTGGAGGATCTCGGGCTGGTCTCTTCACCCCACACTTCGGCTGGCCGCATTCCCACTATCACCGGCTTTCGCATGTTCATCGATTCGCTGCTGACAGTAGAGGATTTGAGAGAGCAGGAGGTCGCACAAATCCGTTCGGAGCTGCTGAGCGGTGGCAGCCAAGGTTCGCAACTGCTGGCCTCCGCCTCCAGACTGTTGTCAGGTGTCACGCACATGGCCGGCGTGGTGACGATCCCGCGCCACGAGCGCACCACCTTCCGTCAGATGGAGTTCCTGCCGCTTTCGGATCATCGGGTGCTGGCCATCCTGGTGACCCATGCCGGAGAAGTTCACAACCGTATCCTGCATACCCATCGGGATTTCAATCGGGCGGAGCTGGATCAGGCGGCCAATTTTCTTAATAAGTCTTTTGCCGGGCAGGACATGGAGACGGTGCGGGAGCGGGTGCTCAAGCAGCTTGACGATGCGCGTGTCCATTTCGATAAAAGCATGTCCCAGGCGCTGGAGATGGCCGGTCAGGTGGTGAACGCCAGCGAAACCCAGGAAGATTGCGTAATTGCCGGACAAACCAACCTGATGGAGTTCGCTGAACTGGCCAGTCTGGAGCAACTGCGCAAGTTGTTCGACGCCTTCACGGAGAAACGTGAGATCCTGCACCTGTTGGACCAGTTTCAGCATGCCGACGGGGTGCAGATCTTCATCGGTGAGGAGTCGGGCTATCAGCTGCTGAATGGCTGTTCAGTGGTTACCGCGCCCTATCAGGTTAATGAGAGGATGGTTGGCGTACTCGGCGTCATTGGACCGACCCGGATGGATTACCAGCGGGTTATCCCGGTGGTCGATGTGACGGCGAAAATTCTCGGCGCCGCCTTGAAAAAACAGTAGTCGGCCCAAACCTAATACGGGATTGAGCCGGCGGTCGCCGGCATCCCATGTAGACATATATCAGAGGTTTTTTGAGCGATGCAAAAGGATCAGCCGGAACAGACGGCAGAGACAAACGACGAGTTGGAGAAAGAGGCGATCGAAGCTTCGGCCGAGGCGGAAGCCGACGAGCAGACATCGGAAGCCTCCGATGAGGGCGATCTTACCCGGTTGCTGGAGGATGCCCGCAATAAGGCGGATGAGCACTGGGATCAGCTGATGCGTACCCGCGCCGAGCTGGACAATCTACGCAAACGCAACCAGCGGGATCTGGAAAACGCGCATAAATACGCCCTCGAACGTTTTGCCCAGGAGGTGCTGCCGATATGGGACAGTCTGGAACTGGGACATCAGGCCGCTCAGGACGAAGAGGTCGATGTGCAGAGACTGCGTGAAGGCACCGAACTGACCCTCAAGTTGCTCACCGACGTGATGAACAAACAGGGTATCGAACAGATCGATCCCCAGGGCGAACCCTTCAATCCCGAATATCACCAGGCAATGACCATGCAGGAGCGGGACGATGTACCTCCTAACACCGTGGTGGGGGTGATGCAGAAGGGCTATCTGCTGAACGGGCGTCTATTGCGCCCGGCCATGGTTTTGGTGTCGAAGGCGGCGCCAGCGCCGTCTATCGACGAAAAGGCTTGAATAACTCAGGGTTGGCCCCACATAAAGGTCAGTCAAAAGCAATTTCACTCAATCAGTACAAGATTTCGGAGAATTAATCGTTATGGGCAAGATCATTGGTATCGACCTGGGAACCACCAACTCCTGCGTGGCAGTGATGGAAGGCAGTTCCACCAAGGTCATCGAAAACAGTGAGGGTGATCGCACCACTCCGTCCATCATCGCCTATACCAATGATGGGGAGATCCTGGTCGGCCAGTCGGCCAAGCGCCAGGCGGTGACCAATCCCCACAACACCCTGTTCGCCATCAAGCGCCTGATCGGCCGCATGTTCCAGGACGATGTGGTGCAGCGCGACGTGGACATGGTGCCCTACAAGATCGTCAAGGCCGACAACGGCGACGCCTGGGTCGAGGTCAACGGCAAGAAGATGGCGCCGCCGGAGATCTCCGCCAAGATCCTGCAGAAGATGAAGAAGACCGCCGAGGACTACCTGGGCGAGACGGTCAGCGAGGCGGTGATCACCGTACCGGCCTACTTCAACGACTCCCAGCGCCAGGCGACCAAGGATGCCGGGCGCATCGCCGGTCGCGAGGTCAAGCGCATCATCAACGAACCGACCGCCGCAGCGCTGGCCTACGGCATGGACAAGAAGCGCGGCGACCAGACCCTGGCGGTCTACGACCTGGGTGGCGGCACCTTCGATATCTCCATCATCGAGATCGCCGAGATCGACGGCGAGCATCAGTTCGAAGTGCTCTCCACCAACGGTGACACCTTCCTCGGCGGTGAAGACTTCGATATGCGCATCATCGACCACCTGGTGGAAGCGTTCAAAAAGGACCAGGGCTTCGATCTGCGCAACGATCCGCTGGCCCTGCAGCGCCTGAAAGAGGGAGCGGAGAAGGCCAAGATCGAGCTCTCTTCCAGCCAGCAGACCGACATCAACCTGCCCTATATCACGGCGGACGCCAGCGGTCCCAAGCATCTCAATCTCAAGCTGACCCGCTCCAAGCTGGAGTCGCTGGTCGAGGATCTGGTGAACCGCACCATCGAGCCCTGCAGGCAGGCGCTGAAGGATGCCGGTATCACCGCCTCCAAGATCGACGAGGTGATCCTGGTCGGTGGCCAGACCCGCATGCCCAAGGTGCAGGAAGCGGTTAAGGCGTTCTTCGGGAAAGAGGCGCGCAAGGACGTCAACCCGGACGAGGCGGTAGCCATCGGTGCCGCGATCCAGGGCGGTGTGCTGGGCGGTGAGGTGAAGGACGTGCTGCTACTCGACGTCACCCCGCTCTCGCTCGGTATCGAGACTCTGGGCGGCGTGATGACCAAGCTGATCGAGAAGAACACGACCATCCCGACCAGTGCTTCCCAGGTCTTCTCAACCGCGGACGATAACCAGACCGCGGTGACCGTACACGTTCTGCAGGGTGAGCGCGAGCAGGCGTCAGGCAACAAGTCCCTGGGTCGTTTCGACCTCAGCGACATCCCGCCGGCGCCCCGTGGCGTACCGCAGATCGAGGTCAGCTTCGACATCGACGCCAACGGTATTCTGAATGTCTCCGCCAAAGACAAGGCGACCGGCAAGGAGCAGTCGATTGTGATCAAGGCCTCTTCCGGCCTCAGTGATGACGAGGTCGACCGTATGGTGAAGGATGCCGAGGCGCATGCCGACGAGGACCGTAAGTTCCACGAACTGGTAGGCGCCCGCAACCAGGCCGATACCATGATCCATGCCACTCGCAAGTCCATGGAGGAACTGGGCGATGACAAACTGGAGGCCGGCGAGAAGGAATCCATCGAAAACGCCATCAAGGAGCTGGAAGAGGTCATGAAGGGCGACGACAAGGATGCGCTGGAGGCCAAGACCAAAGCCTTGGCCGAGGCCTCCGGTAAGATGGCGGAGCGACTCTACGCCCAGAAGGGTGCCGAAGGCGCCAGCGCCGAGGGCGCGGCTGAGCAGGGGAGTAGTGGCGGCAAGGGAGACGACGATGTGGTCGATGCCGAGTTCGAAGAGGTCAAGGACAACAAGAGCTGACCGTTCAGGGTTAGTCCGCGAAACCGCGCATCGGCCATAGCCGATGCGCGGTTTTTGGCGTTAAGCCGGTGCGGCCGGTCGGGGCATGGTGTTCCCGGCGTCGGTGGACCTGCCGGCTCCAATCGATATCACTGCGGCACGGGTTGCTGCAAAAAGAAGTATAGAAATCAAACATGGCAAAACGCGACTATTACGAAGTGCTGGGTGTCAATAAAAACGCCAGTGAGGCCGAAATCAAAAAGGCCTACCGGCGGCTTGCCATGAAGTACCATCCGGACCGCAATGCGGGAGATGCCGCAGCGCAGGCAGAAAAGAACTTCAAGGAGGCCAAGGAGGCCTACGAAATCCTCTCTGATCCCCAGAAGCGTTCAGCCTATGACCAGTTCGGTCATGCCGGCGTCGATCCCAGCATGGGGGCAGGCCCCGGTGGTTTTGGCGGCGCCGGTGGGGCCAGCTTCTCCGATATCTTCGGCGATGTGTTCGGCGATATCTTCGGTGGAGCCCGGGGCGGCGGTGGCAGTCGGGTCCAGCGTGGCTCCGACCTGCGTTACAACCTGCAGCTTTCGCTGGAGGATGCGGTCGCCGGCACCAGCGTGAAGATCCGTGTTCCGACCCTGGTGGTCTGCGATTCATGCGGCGGTACGGGGGCGAAAAAGGGTTCCAAGCCGAAGACGTGCGACACCTGTGCGGGGCATGGCCAGGTACGTATGCAACAGGGCTTTTTCTCGGTCCAGCAGACTTGTCCCCGCTGCCATGGCAAAGGGACCGTGATCGACGATCCCTGTTTGACCTGCCATGGACAGGGCAGGGTACAGGAACACAAGACGCTGTCGGTCAAGGTACCCCCCGGTGTCGATTCGGGCGACCGCATTCGCCTGGCCGGTGAGGGCGAAGCGGGTGAGAGCGGTGGACCACCGGGGGATCTCTATGTCCAGGTGGCGGTAAAGCCCCACGAGATATTCACCCGCGAGGACAGCCATCTCTTCTGTGAAGTCCCCATCAGCTTTGCTACCGCAGCATTGGGCGGGGAGCTGGAAGTGCCGACTCTCAACGGCAAGGTGATGCTGAAGATTCCGCCAGGCACCCAGACCGGACGCATGTTCCGCATGCGCGGCAAAGGGGTAAAGCCGGTGCGCGGAGGGCCGCTGGGGGACCTGCTGTGTCGGGTCTTGGTCGAGACGCCGGTGAAGCTGACTTCTGAACAAGAGGAGCTGCTGCGCAAATTTGACGAGACCATGAAGCGGGGGGGCGCCAAGCACAATCCTCACTCCACTACCTGGGTGGATGGGGTGAAGAAGTTTTTCGAGAACATGGGGTTTTGAGCTGAAGGTAGTGGCTTGAGCGGAGTCCTGAGTAGCGCCCTGAGTTCCACTTTGCGTCGCTGAGTGAACATCCGGATATCGGTGCGGCAAGCCGCACCCGGCAGGAGAGAAGAGGGTAGGGTGTGCCTCGCCGCACTGTGATGCGTTTAAAGCGCTTTCTGAGCTACCCGTAAATTTGTACTAATTATCACTCTGTTACAGCCCCTTTCTAAGTGGTGACAGAAGACAAAGAGGCGACAATCATGACAAGAATCGCAGTGGTGGGAGCAGGCGGACGCATGGGCAGGTCCCTGCTGCAGGCAGTCAGTGAAACGGATGGATTGACCCTGGGCGCCGCGACGGAGCGAGCCGGCAGTCCACTGCTTGGTCGTGATGTCGGTGAGTTGGTCGGTGGCGGCGAACTGGGTGTGTCGTTGGTGGATGATCTTGCCGCGGTGACTGATGCCTTCGATGTGTTGATCGACTTCACCGCCCCCGCTGCAACCCTGGCTCACCTGCAGGTCTGCCGTCGGGCTGGCAAGCAGATGGTCATAGGCACCACCGGATTGAGCGAAGCGCAGAAGCAGCAACTGGTGGAGGCGTCGCAGGAGATCGGCATCGTCTTCGCGCCGAACATGAGTGTCGGTGTCAATCTCTGTTTCAAGCTTCTGCAACTGGCCGCCCGGGTGCTCGGCGATGAAGCCGACGTGGAGATCATCGAAGCGCACCATCGGCATAAGGTCGATGCGCCCTCCGGTACCGCACTGCGCATGGGCGAAGTGGTGGCCGAGGCGCTGGGTCGGGACCTGAAGGAGTGTGCCGTCTATGGCCGCGAGGGGAAGACCGGCCCCCGCGATGGAAAGACGATCGGATTCGAAACCATCCGCGCCGGGGACGTGGTGGGCGAGCATAGTGTCTGGTTTGCCATGGAGGGAGAGCGGGTGGAGATCGTCCACAAGGCCTCCAACCGGATGAATTTCGCCCACGGTGCAGCCAGAGCGGCTGGCTGGCTTGCCGGTCGCGACAAGGGATACTTCGACATGCAGGATGTCCTCGATTTGAGATAGGACCGTGGCGTATACGCTTACTCGCGCCGATCGACCGCAACAGGGGCCTCTCTCAGGCCGTGGATCGGGTGCTTCCTTGCTGTTTCTCATGCGTATCGCCCTGTTCCCAGCCGTACTGGCCCTGCTGGCCGGCTGTGGCAGCACACCCCCTTCACCCGAGGTGCAACTGCGTAGTGTGCTCGAAGCGGGCGAAAGCGCGGTGGAAGCACGGGATCTGGCAGCTGCCATGAAGTTGGTCGATAGTGACTATCGGGGTGCCGATCAGCAGGACTGGCGACAGCTACGCGCCATGCTGGCCGGCTACTTTTTTCGCCACCCTTCGATCTATGTGATCTCTCAAATTGATCGCATCGAGATTATTCGTCCGGGGCGGGCACATGTGGTGCTGTTTGCCGGCTTGGCGGGTTCCGCCCAGGAAGCAGCCGGGCCTCTGAGTGGCTGGAGAGGCAATCTATTGCGGCTCGACCTCGAATTCACTCTCCATGACGAGGAGGAGTGGCGCTTGATGAGCGCCGCCTGGCGTCCGGCGACACGCGAGGACTTCACCGCGGGGTAGCGGTGCGAGGGAGCCTCTGAACATGTCGTGGACCGACATCTTGTCGCCATTCGGTGTTGCGGATCTTCGCAATAGCGGGCTATTACGAAGATCCGCGCCCCGATGGAAGTGCCCTTCGGGTGCGCTTTGAATCGGCCCATTTTGATCGCCAATCTGTTCGGCCCAGACTTGTTCAAAAATTCCCCGGGCGATCGTGATATCGGTTCCAGTTTGATTGGCCCGGATTCTGCTACCTCTGTCAACGAGATCCTAAATTGACAGGTTTAGCCAATGTCTCAGTTCGCCATGATGATCCCCCCCCAGGGTGTCGCCTCGACTCTCAAGAACTCGGCCGGGACGACCACGGAGGGGCTACAGACAGGCCTGACGGGGGATAGCGAGGGCCTTAGCTTTGCCCAGACCCTGCAGGAGCTGTCGGAAACCAATCCCAATGCGGCTGCTTTGTTGCTGGCGCTCCAGCAAGTAGGATTGTTGCCCGAACTGCCGAGCACGCTGCAATCCGGCGGCAGTGTCCTGCCGTCTGAGGTCACGTCGGGCGGCAACGTCTTGCCGCCGCCACAGCTGCAGCAGCTTCAACTCAACAGCATACAGAGTCTGCAGAGTCTGCCGGTGGATCAGCAACAGCTACTCGATCCCGGCCAACCCAAGCTGTTGCTGGGTGATAAGCCGATACCGGATGCGAGCCAAATGTTTACATCGGTGATCAAGTCCAATTTGGTCGCCGACGGTCTGCAAACCTTGGAATCGCGTGGACTGGGGGATATCGCCACCCAGTTGCAGGCAGTGGGGCTCGGTATGCAGAACAGTCAGACGGCAGGCGCGACACGCCCGATGCTCACCCTCCCGGTGCAGGTCCCTGTCGGCCAACCGGGTTGGGATGGTGAGGTGGGTGAACGCATTCAATGGATGATGAGTCGTAATGTCCAGCAGGCCGAGATTAAGCTGACGCCACCCAACCTGGGACCCATGGAGATCAAGATTTCGCTCCAGAACGATCAGACCAGTGTCCAATTCATCGCCAGTCACAGCGCTACCCGTGAGGCCTTGGAGGCGGCGATTCCGAGACTGCGTGAGCTCTTCGGCGAGATCAATCTCAATCTCGCCAATGTGGATGTGGGCCAGAAACAGTCTGACGGTGCCGCCACCCAAGGCGGGACTTTCGGTAGCGGTTCGGATTCAGGGGAGTACCCTTCAAACGAAGGGTACCCGTTAGGGCAAGACAGCCGCGAGGGGTTTGTAGATCTCCAGAGTCGTGGTCTGCTCGATACCTACGCCTGACTCAGGACACGATCAAGGCATCAACATCCCGCTATAGCACGCCGACAGTCAGGCCTGAACCTTGCCTATTTAGTCGCCGGGTTAATAATGATCCGCCTATTTCAAACTCGCCCTGAGTAAGCGAGAATGGTGGCTTGCGAGAAAGCCACCCACAGGACAACTGATGCGGATCATCAAACTCATTCTGCTCATGCTGATCGTGATGCTGGGTGCGGTGTTCGCCGTGCTGAACGCCGAACCGGTCCAGTTCAACTACTACTTTGGCAGCCGCGAGCTTCCACTCTCTCTGGTAATGATCATCGTCATGGGGCTTGGCGTACTGCTCGGCATTTTCGCCTGCATGGGGATGATGTTCGGCATGAAGCGGGAGAATATCCTGCTCAAGCGCAAGAGCCAACTGGCCAGTCAGGAGGTGAATAATCTTCGTGCCTTGCCACTGAAGGATCGTTAAGCACTCCCGTCATGCTGATGCCGTTTTCGCCCGCTCACCCAACCAGGCAGCCAGCGCTGACTACCATCTCTGCCCGCAGCTTGGATGGATAATCTGATGCTGGAATTCCTGATTCTACTGCTTCCCGTGGCTGCCGCCTCCGGTTGGTTTGCGGCCCGGCGCAGTTTTGCCTCCAAGCAACAGAAACAGCCGCAGGATATCTCACCGGTCTATTTCAAGGGCCTCAACTACCTGCTCAATGAGCAGCCCGACAAGGCTATCGATCTGTTTATCAAGATGCTCGATGTGGACAGTGATACGGTGGAGACTCACTTGGCGTTGGGCAATCTGTTTCGCCGCCGGGGCGAGGTGGATCGGGCTATCCGTATCCACCAGAATCTGATTGCAAGGCCGAGCCTCAACCGGGAACAACGGGCCCAGGCTTTGCTGGAGTTGGGTAAGGATTATATGCGGGCCGGCCTCTTCGATCGGGCGGAGAACCTTTTCATAGAGTTAACCGAACTGCGGCTCTTCAACGAACAGGCCTACCTCAACCTGTTGGAGATCTATCAGCAGGAGAAGGATTGGCAGCGCTGTCTGGAAGTGGCGGCCAAGATCAACACCCTGCGTGATCCGGCGCTGAACAATGCCATCGCCCACTTCTACTGTGAGTTGGCTGATATCCAGCTGCGCCAGCAAAACAGCGGGATGGCCGAGACCTACCTGAAGAAGGCGCAGCAGGTTGTGCGCAACCATGTTCGTGCAACGCTGCTGCAGGGGGAGATCGAGATAGCGCGAGGTGACTGTAAAGGGGCGATCCGGTTGCTAAAGCGGATCGGAGAGCAGGAGCCCCTCTATCAGTCCGAGATCCTGCCGATCATCGTCAGCTGTTATCGAAAAATCGGTCTGCAGAAAGAGCTGCGGGAGTATCTGGAAGATCTCTATGCACGACATCACTGCACCGAGGCCATGCTCTATCTCACAGAGTTATTAGCCGAAAGTGAGGGGGGGGCGGTGGCGGTGGAGTATGTGCTCAAACACCTGGCCAGTCAGCCCGATCTGAAGGGACTTGAGCGGTTAGTCCGGCTCAATCTGCAGCGCGGCGAAGAGAGTCCGCGCGAAACGCTGGATGTACTGCTCCAGTCAATCACTCAATTGCTCGACAAGCAGCCTGCATTTCAATGCGAACAGTGTGGCTTCACCGCCAAGAAGCTGCATTGGCACTGCCCGAGCTGCAAGACCTGGGGCAGTATCAAGCCGGTGCAAGGGCTGATCCGGGGCAACCAGGCCCTGATCGCCCAGTGAGTCCGATGTTCATCGTTTCTGGTGGACAACGCTATCAACAAACCAAATAGCGCACAGCGCGAGAAGAGGGTATCAGTACTATGGAACGAACAGAGCCAAGAGTTATCATTGCGCTCGACTTCCCCGCTCAGGCACGGGCGATGGAACTGGTGGAACAGCTCGATCCGGCCCTTTGTCGCCTGAAGGTTGGCAAGGAGATGTTCACACGCTACGGACCGCCGTTCATCGAGGCTTTGCGCAAGCAGGGGTTCGATATCTTTCTCGATCTCAAGTTTCACGACATACCCAATACGGTGGCGGCCGCCTGCGATGCAGCGGCTGACCTGGGCGTGTGGATGATGAACCTGCACGCCTCGGGTGGCCGGCGTATGATGCAGGCGGCCCGTGATCGACTGGCCCAGCGCGCAACCCCCCCCCTGCTGGTGGCGGTGACTATTCTCACCAGCCTGGCATCGGAGGATATCGCCGAGGTCGGCTATACGGGGGAGCCGGCGGAGAATGTACTGCGACTGGCACAGCTGACCCACGACGCCGGGCTCGACGGGGTAGTCTGCTCACCGCGGGAAGCGGTGGAGATCCGTCGGCGGATCGGTGATCAGTTTCTATTGGTAACACCGGGAGTGAGGCCGAAGAGTGCAGCTGCCGACGACCAGCGCAGGGTGATGACCCCAGGCGAAGCGATAGCCGCCGGCTCCAGCTATCTGGTTGTAGGGCGGCCGATCACCGCTGCGGCGGATCCGATAGATGCACTCCGGCAGATCAACGCGGAGATCGATGTGTCAGTCTAACGTATTGCATTGACAGCAGATTTTTACCCCCATACCCTAGGGAACCTCTGAACAAGTCGTGGACCGACATCTTGTCGCCAAAATGCGCCGCTTCGGCGTTGCGGATCTTCGCCATAGCGGGCTATTACGTGCGTTCCGCGCCCCGCAGGAAGTGCCCTCGGGATGCGCCTTGAATCGGCACATTTTGATCGATAATCTGTTCGGCCCAGACTTATTCAAAGGTTCCCTTAGCCTATTGGATTAGTGTTAACAGGCACCAAGACTCTATTTATGAAACGACAGCACACTGTTCAGGAGTGACGATGAGTAAGCAGATCAGAAAGGCGGTGTTTCCTGTGGCTGGACTGGGGACACGCTTCTTGCCCGCTACAAAGGCCAACCCCAAAGAGATGCTGCCGGTGGTAGACAAGCCGCTGATTCAATATGCGGCGGAAGAGGCGGAAGAGGCGGGGGTCGACGCCCTGGTTTTTGTTACTGGCCGCAACAAGCGTTCGATTCCGGACCATTTCGACAAGGCCTACGAATTGGAGGCGGAACTTAAGGAAGCGGGCAAAACGGAGTTGCTCAAGAAGGTACAGAACGTTCTGCCCGAGGACGTCACCTGCATCTATCTGCGCCAGTCCGAAGCCCTGGGCTTAGGGCACGCGGTGTTATGCGCCGAGCCGGTGGTGGGCGACGAGCCCTTTGCCGTCATCCTGGCCGATGATCTGATTCGGGGTGAGGATGGCGTCGGCGCTATCGCGCAGATGAGCAATATCTACCAACGTTACCAGTGCAGTGTGATCCTGGTCGAAGAGGTGCCGCCGGAAGAGACTCAGAAATACGGCATTGTGGAGATCGAGGATGACGACGGGGAGACGGCGATCATCACCTCTATTGTCGAAAAGCCTAAGCCTGAGGTGGCGCCCTCCAATCTTGGGGTGGTCGGGCGTTACATTCTGACACCACGTATCTTCGAACTGCTGAGAAAGACGGGACGCGGTGCCGGCGGCGAGATTCAGCTCACTGACGCCATCGCGGAACTGCTGAAGTATGAGCGGGTTCGCGCCTATCGCGTCAAGGGCAAGCGGTATGACTGCGGCAGTAAAGTGGGGTATCTCGAGGCGACTGTCGAATATGGCCTATCCCACCCCGAGTTGGGTGAGGAGTTCAATTCCTACCTTAAGGAACTGGCGGAGAAGCTCTGATATATTGACCAGAATGTAAGCAACTGGTTGGCAGACAAAAGAAAAGGCCGCGAAAACGGCGGCCTTTGGATTGGTACTCCCTAGGGGACTCGAACCCCTGTTACCGGCGTGAGAGGCCAGCGTCCTAACCACTAGACGAAGGGAGCAGTTTCTCACGAAAGGCGGTATTATACTGACTTGGTCGCCAGGCTCAATCACCTGGCTCATTTTTTTATCTCCAGTGGTCCAACCCTTGAAACTAGCTACCAGGTGGCTGAAAAAGAAGTTGAGTGGCATCGTCAGCGGCCCCGTCGCTGACGCCCAGTCCGAGAGCGGTAACCTTGCGAGTCCCGTTACCATCCCGCGGGATAGGCACAACATCTCCCGTTCCAACATCAGCCGTAACGCAGTCAAAGTACTCTATCGTCTGAACAGCGCCGGCTATCAGGCCTATCTGGTGGGCGGCGGTGTGCGCGATCTGCTACTCGGTCGGGAGCCTAAGGATTTCGATGTGGCCACCGATGCCCGGCCTGAGCAGGTCAAGGCGGTGTTCAGCAACTGTCGCCTGATCGGGCGTCGTTTTCGTCTGGCGCATGTCCATTTCGGCCGCGAGATTATCGAGGTGGCGACCTTCCGCAGTAATCGTGAGAGTGGCGAGGGGGATGATCGCCAACTCGAAAATGGCATGCTCCTCAGCGACAATATCTATGGCACGTTGGAAGATGACGCTCAACGGCGCGACTTCACCATCAACGCGCTCTACTATAGCGTCGAAGACTTTGCGGTGATCGATTTTGCCGACGGCCTTGAGGATTTACGCAAGGGTGTGATACGCCTCCTTGGCGATCCTGAAAGCCGGTTTCGTGAAGATCCGGTGCGCCTGCTGCGAGCGGTGCGCTTTGCTGCCAAACTGGGTTTTGTCATTGAGCCGGAGACCGATAAGCCGATGGCTCGTCTGGCTTCACTGTTGGCGGATATCCCAGCCGCACGGCTGTTCGAGGAGGTGTTGAAGCTGTTTCTCGCCGGCAGCGCTCTGGATACCTTCGAAAAGCTACGCCACTATGAGCTCTTCGGTCAGCTTTTTCCAGCCACCGAAGAGGCCCTGACTCACCAGGATCACGATTTCCCCATCACCTTCGTCAATCGGGGCATGCATAACACCGACCTGCGGATCCAGCAGGGCAAGCCGGTCACACCGGCATTTCTGTTCGCCGTGCTGCTGTGGGAACCGGTGCGGCTGCGCGCAGAGGCCCTGCAGGCCAGTGGCATGCAACCCTACGATGCGCAGCAGACCGCCGCCACCGAAGTGCTTGCGGATCAGGCCAGACATGTCTCGATTCCGAAGCGCTTCAGCTATCCGATGCGTGAGATCTGGCAGTTGCAGCACCGCTTTCTGCAGCGCAACGGCAAGCGGCCACAGCGTTTGATGAGTCATCCCAGATTTCGTGCCGCCTATGATTTTTTCCTCTTGCGGGCCGAGGCGGGTGAGGTGGATCAGGCGGAGGCCGATTGGTGGACACACATTCAGGAGCGGCCGGCCAAGACGCTGCCGCAACAGCAAAATAGCGCAGAGGAGAAGCGCCCAAGACGCCGACGCCGACGTCCCAAGCAGTCCACTGGCAACGATGAGTAACTCCCGGCCGGTGCTCGCCTATGTGGGGTTGGGCAGCAACCTGGAGTCGCCGTTTTCACAGGTTACCCGGGCGCTGGATGAACTCGCCTCGCTGCCGGATTCCAAACTGGTCGCCCGCTCCTCCCTCTATTGCAGCCGGCCGGTGGGGCCCGCTGACCAACCCGACTACATCAATGCCGTCGCCGCCCTGGTGAGCGGACTCTCCGCCGAGGGTCTGCTCGACGCCTTGCAGGCACTGGAGAATCAGCACGGTCGAATACGTACCGGCGAGCGCTGGGGAGCGCGGACACTGGACCTTGACCTGCTGCTCTATGGCGATGCGGTGATCTCCAGCCCGCGCTTACAAGTGCCTCACCCACAGATGGCGCGGCGGGCATTTGTTCTCTACCCCCTGGCCGAGATTGCCCCTGAAGCTATGCAGATACCCGGCTACGGTGAGTTGCGTGAGTTGCTCGCACGGGTCTCGGAGGCCGATATTGAACGGCTTGAGTGAGGGCATGACGCCGCCGGGATTCCTTGTCATCGAAGGACCAATCGGGGTCGGCAAGACCAGTCTGGTGAAGCGCCTGGCCCAGTATTTCGGTAGTGAAACCCTGCTTGAAGGCGCCGAGGAGAACCCCTTTCTGCAGCGCTTTTACGATAATCCCCGTGAAGCGGCATTCCCAGCCCAGCTCTATTTCCTGTTTCAGCGCAGCCAACAGATGAATGAGTTGCAGCAGGGGGATATGTTCCGCCAGCAACTGATCGCTGATTTCATGCTGGAGAAGGATCGCCTGTTCGCGCAGATCAATCTCGATGCAGAGGAGCTGAAGCTCTATGAACAGGTCTACGAGCGGATGACCCTGCAGGCACCACCGCCGGATCTGGTGGTCTACCTGCAGGCGCCGGTGGATGTTTTGATGGCGCGTATCCGCAAGCGTGCGCGCGCCCAGGAGCGAACCATCGAGCGGGTCTATCTGCAGCGCCTGTGCGATGCCTATACCGAGTTTTTCTACTACTACGATCGTTCGCCCCTGTTGATCATCAATGCAACAGAGATCAATCCGCTGGAGAGCGAGTCCGACTTCCAGCTATTGATCGAGCACATCTGTGCAGAAGGGCCGCAGCGCCGCTACCTCAATCCCATGCCCCTACTGCTTTAAACCCACCGCAAAGACGCCATGCTATGATTGGCGTCATGTTGAACCAGCCAGCGAAAGAACCGAAATGAGTGTTGCTTCAATCACCGTCCGACATCTGAAGGAGATGAAATCCGAGGGACGCAAGATCAGTGTGTTGACCAGTTACGACGCCAGCCTGACCCGTTTGATCGAGGAGGCGGGAGCGGAGGTACTGCTCGTGGGAGACTCCCTGGGCATGGTGGTACAGGGACGGGAGAGTACCCTGCCGGTCACCGTCGACGAGATGGTTTACCACACCCGCAACGTGGCAAGGGCCAGGCAAAGCGCATTGCTGGTAGCTGATATGCCGTTCATGAGCTATCGCACACCGGAGCTGGCTCTGGAATCGGCCGGACGGCTGATGAAAGAGGGGGGTGCCCACATGGTTAAACTGGAGGGGGGGGCAACCCAGCTCGAGGTGATTCGGCAGATCACCGCGCAAGGTATTCCGGTCTGCGGGCATTTAGGATTGCTGCCGCAGTCGGTACACAAACTGGGCGGCTATCGGGTGCAGGGCAGGGAGGCCGAGCGGGCCGGCGCCATCTTGCAGGATGCTCAGGCGTTGCAAAAGGCCGGTATCGACCTGTTGGTATTGGAGTGCGTGCCGACCAGGCTGGCGGCGGAGATTACCGCCGCGCTGGAAGTCCCAGTGATCGGCATCGGCGCAGGAGTGGAATGTGACGGCCAGGTACTGGTGGTCTATGACATGTTGGGAATGAATCCCCATCCACCCCGTTTCGTGAAGGATTTTCTCGTCACGGGCGGTTCCATCCTGCAGGCCCTGAAAGACTACGTGACTGAGGTGCGTGAAGGTCGTTTTCCCACCGCTGAACAGAGTTTCGAGTGATCTTTGCCGATGCTGACACACGTCGTACTGGATGAACTGCGCGCAACTCTCGCTGCATGGCGAAAGGGCGGTGAGCGGATCGCTTTTGTACCGACCATGGGCAACCTGCATGCTGGTCATCTCGACCTGATAGTGGAAGCCAGACACCGGGCTGACCGCGTAGTGGCGAGTATCTTCGTCAATCCCATGCAGTTCGGTGAAGGAGAGGATTTCGACGCCTATCCCCGGACCTTGGAAGCCGATACGGCCAAGCTGACAGAGGCCGGGGTCGATCTGCTCTTCGCGCCGACTGTCTCCGCCATCTATCCTTCAGGCGCCCGCCAACAAACCCGGGTGGAGGTGCCAGGTTTGTCCGATCTGTTGTGTGGAGCCAGTCGTCCGGGCCATTTTATCGGTGTTGCCACGATTGTTTGCAAACTGTTCAATATGGTACAGCCTGATCTGGCGGTGTTTGGTGAAAAGGACTACCAGCAGCTGATGGTGATACGCCGCATGGTGACCGATCTGGCATTTCCCGTTGAGATAGTGGGTAAATCGACCGTTCGGGAGGCCGATGGGTTGGCCATGAGCTCCCGCAACGGCTATCTTTCGCCAGAACAGCGGGCCAGTGCGCCCTCGCTCTATCAGGCCTTACAGGCGACTGCCAAGGCCATTCGAGCCGGAAACAGAGACTTCAATTCACTGCAAGCCGAGGCGGAAAGGGCCCTGCGGCAAGCGGGTTTCCGTCCCGACTATTATGCTATCCGGCGGGCCGAAGATCTTGAACTGCCGACAGAAAATGAGCCATCACTGGTAATTCTGGCGGCTGCCTTCCTGGGAACCACGCGATTGATCGACAATCTAATTGTTGCATAGCAGCATTATTAGTTGATAGCCGGTCCAAGATCGCAGATAATCTGCCGTTCATTCATCCACAAGGGCATGTCATCTATGCAGTTGACAGTACTCAAGTGCAAGCTACACCGAGCATGTGTCACTCATTCCGAGTTGGATTATGAGGGTTCGTGCGCCATTGACGTCGATCTGATGAAGCTAGCGGGTATTCAGGAGTATGAGCAGATCCAGATCTACAATGTGACCAATGGTGAGCGGTTCACTACCTATGCCATCCAGGCCGAAGCGGGTTCGCGGGTGATTTCAGTGAACGGTGCTGCTGCGCACAAGGCTTCGCCTGGCGATCGCATCATCATCTGTGCCTATGCCGGACTGGATGCCGAAGAGATGAAACAGTTCAAACCCACCCTGGTCTATCTCGACCAGCACAATGCGGTTATTCGCACTGGAAACTCCATTCCTACCCAGGCTGCCTGAGCGCACGCTATTGGGTGCCGGGTTGATGTCTTTCGCTTAAAGCGGGGTTTCGTTCATAGCCCCGGGTGCTCTATGGCTCTGCGATAAATTTCCAGATAGTGCTGTGCGCTGGCTTCCCAGCTCAGGTCCTGGCGCATCCCGGTGCGGGCGAGAATCTCCCAATCCGTGTCCGAGCGGCGATAAAAGTGGATGGCATGCTCCAGTGCGCCCCACAGGCTGTCTGCATCCGGTTTCTCGAATACAAAGCCGGTGGCACTACCGTTGGTCAGTGTGTTTGGATTGACATCGACCACTGTATCGGCGAGCCCGCCCGTGCGGCGAACGATCGGCACGGTGCCGTAGCGCAGGCTGTACATCTGATTCAGTCCGCAGGGTTCGAAGCGGGAGGGCATGATAAAGCAGTCACAGCCCGCTTCAATACGGTGGGAGAGCCCTTCGTCGTAGCCGATCTTCACCCCCACCCGGCTGTGATAGCGATTATTGATGCGCTCCAGGGCATGTTCCAGGTCCTTGTTGCCGGAACCCAGCATCACTACCTGCACCCCGGAGTCCATCAGCCCCGGCAGCACCTGCAGAATCAGATCGACCCCTTTCTGATCGACCAGACGGCCGATGTAGCCGAATAGCTGGATGTTTGCATCCTCCGGCAGCCCGAACTCCCGTTGCAGCGCCAGTTTATTGAGACGCTTTCCGCTTAGGTCTTCCGCACTGAAGGGATGGGGTATATAGGGATCGTTCTGCGGGTCCCAGTGGTGGTAATCGATACCGTTGAGGATCCCATTGAAGTGGCTCCCGCGATATTTCAGCAGTCCCTCCAGGCCATAGCCGAACTCCACTGTCTTGATCTCCTTGGCATAGGTCGGACTGACTGTGTTAACCCGGTCCGAAAGGGCGATGCCCCCCTTGATGAAGGAGAGCTGTTGGTGGAATTCCAATGCCTTGTAAGACCAAAACTGCGCCGGTAGGCCAAGACGTTCGAAGGTTGCCTGATCGAAGAGTCCCTGGTAGGCCAGGTTGTGGATGGTAAAAAGGGTGGCTGGACGATCGGCTCGATTCTGCAACAGTGGGGCGATCAGGCCGGTCTGCCAGTCATTGGTGTGCACCAGGTCAGGCTGCCAGTCGAGCTCCGCCTGATTCAAGGCCACCTCCACTACGGCCCGACAGAAACAGGTGAAGCGTTCCGGATTGTCCTCCCAGTCCAGGCCGGCGGGTGAGACATAGGGGTTGCCTGGACGTTCGAACCAGTGGGGCGCGTCCACCACATAGAGTGGTATCCGATGGGGGGGGCTGTAACCTGCCAGCAGTCTCACCGGCGAGGTTTCTCCTGGCAGTTTGAGTTCAGCCACGGGTTTGAGGTCATTGGCCCGCTGCATCACATCCGGGTAGCCGGGGATTATCAGACGGCAATCCTGGTTGATGTGGTTCAAGGCGACTGGCAGGCTGCCCGCCACGTCGGCAAGTCCACCGGTCTTGATCAGTGGCGTTGCTTCGCTACAGGCGAAGAGGATTTTCATTGTGATGCAATTCCTGTCGTCGAACGATGTGTCGTTTGAACGTTGAAGGAACCTCTGATCAATTCATGAATCGGTATGTGGTGGCTGAAATACTTCGGCTCTGCAATAAAAAAACTTCTCATTAGCCACCTATTACGCACACTTTTCGCCTTGATACAAAGCATTTCATCTCACCACTCCCACGATCCGGAATAATCAGAGGTTCCTGCATGTTTAACACCGCTACCCTGCGTGCTAGGGCCTGTTAACATGAATTCCATCGGCTCTGTTGTCCCTGAAAAAGCGCCAATCCAGGCGCAAGGAGAGAAGTTTGGTCATTTCAAATGAACGACGAGCAACGCCGAGTGGCGCTTTTTCAGGCGCCGTTCGAGGCGCGGAGCAGGTGCCCTCGCATAGCGGGGGATGCGACCGCCGGAGGTCGGCGAAACGCCCCGCTTCGAAGTCGAACGGCTTACGTCCCGCCGAGGGTCGGATCCCCACGGCGTGGGGCCCCGCCTCCGCCTCTCGGGGCACCGTGCGAGGCGCGGAGCAGGGGCCCCCGCGCAGCGGGGGATGCGACCGCCGGAGGTCGGCGAAACGCCCCGCTTCGAAGTCGAACGGCT
>JBNKOL010000127.1:0-15369 GCA_050294655.1 Sedimenticolaceae bacterium | reverse complement strand
TGAGTCGCTGCAGTGAGTTTTTGGGCTGACCCTGTTGCGGCTGAGTCATGAGGCACTCTCCGCGCTGATGATCACCTCATGCATCTCGATGCCTCCTTCGTCGTCGAAGGCCTCCTTGGGCATTGGATTAGCATGGGCCGCTCAGAGGTTCCTTAATCCTGCTGCAGCTCTTGCGGTGTCTTCGCCTTGATGGTCAGGGCATGGAGTTCTCCGCTGGTGATCTCATTATTGAACAGCGTCAGGATGGAGCGCTGGCGCTGCAGGCTCTTCATGTCAGCGAAGGCGGGCGAGGTGACATGCACCTCGAAGCTGCAGCTTTCGCCTGTAACGGATATCTCCGCATCCGGATAGATGCCCTTGATGCGTGTAATCAGGTCTTGTTCATTCATTCGTCGTTTTCCGGGGTATTTGTATGCCGCCTTTGTGCAAACGGTATCGGCACGGACTCAACAGGGTATATCTTCGCATGCCGGATGCAAAATATGCCGCTGAGAGGGGGGGGCAGTGTGGATTTATTCGCTGTCTGGCAGGCGGCAAGTTGTAAGCAAAGGCTCATCAGGAGAGGCGCTGGCAGCCAGGTGGAGATTGACAAGCCGCTGAGCATAAGGCAGTTTTTTGCTAAAGCGGGACAGGAGTCGGAATGCATATACATAACAAACCTATCGATGAGCGCATTGTGTGGCTGTTGGAGCAGGCTCATCAGCACTCGGCCAGTTACAGCAGTCCCGATGATTCGATGGCACGCACCCGCTATCTGGCTGAGCACCCCACCGAGATGGTGGTACTCAAGTGCATGGACGGCCGGATCAATATTCCGATCGCCACCAATACGCCCCGGGGCATCATTCAGCCGTTTCGCAATCTGGGCGGTATATTCAACCTGGGCTGGCCCCATTTGAGCGAGGTGGTTTCGAACCACTTGCAGGGGGTCATTGCCAAGGGTCGGCGCGCCATGATTGTGATTACCTACCACTACTCGAAGGGGGATCCCAAGCGCGGCTGTGCTGGATTCAATTTCGATATCGAAGCAGCCAGGGCGCATACCTACCAGATCAAACGACAGGTGGAGCAGATCTTCGGCCAGAGACATAGCACTGTCTATCCGGTGGTGTGTGGTTTCGAGACCGATGAGGATGCCTTGATTCTGCACGGCTCCAACGGTGAGCAGCTCGATCTGTCGACCCTGCACCCTGGAGAGCGCGACAGCTTGCTGCCGCGTATCGAGTCCCTGTTTCCCGACATGAGCGCGCAGATGCGCCAGGATCTGCTGCCGCTGGCAGCGGGTAATCTCGACCATATCGAGGCCGCCCGACGTCAGCCGCGGCAGCTCGACAATGTCCATCGGGAGTGGGTGATCTGCATCGGACGGGGTTTCGATTTCCTCCACATTCCCAATGTCGCCCTGATCATAGGGCCCTACAGCCCGAGTCTGGCTGAGCCGATCCAGATGGCGGCGGGGATCATTGAGAACAACATGCAGCAAGGCCGCATACCCGATGACGGTTTTCTGATGTTGGCATCCACGCCCTATCAGGATGTGGGTGTGGACCGGGCCCGGGCCGAACTCAAATCCCGTTTCCTCTCCGGCTTCGCGGCCGAACAGATACAGCTATCGCATCCACAGCTGGCGCGCAAGATGCACATCAAAACAGCGGTCATGAACTGGCAGTCCCGTGCCTTGCAGCTGCTCGACTGAATCCGTGCTTTGAGGTGACAGTTCAGTCCAGTGGTGGGGCAGGCCCCACCCTGCTCAATCGGTCTGTAGGGTGGGGCCCTGCGCCACCGACCCCGATGCTCGAAGCCGTTTGAATCACTTCAGATGCGCCAGCCAGGTAGCCACAGCTGTCTGGTTCAGGTCGAGAATCAGACCGGGGAAGAGGCCGAACAGGAGTACCAGGGCGGCAAACAGCAGCAGGGTCGCCAATTCACGTGGTCGCAGATCCTCCAGCCCGTGAAGCTGCTCGTATTGCAGCGGGCCGTAGAAGCTTCGCCGATAGCTGTTGAGCAGATATCCCGCCCCCAGCACCATGCCGAAGAGGGCCGCCAGCCCGGCGCCGGTGTGGCTATGCAGGGCACTGATCAGGATGAGAAACTCGGCGGGGAAACCGCTACTGCCCGGCACCCCGAGCGAGGCCAGACCGAGAAACATGAACAGGGCCGCCAACAGCGGCATACGCTGCGCCACGCCACCCAAGTGGATCAGATCGGTGGAACCGAGGCGTTGGTGCAGATAGCCGGTCGACAGGAACAGCCCGCCGGCGATGAGCACAAAGTTCATCAGCTGAAACAGCGCCCCCTGCAGCCCCTGCTGATTGTAGGAGGCGATACCCAGCACCACTAACCCCACATGGCTGATGGATGAATAGGCAAGCATGCGCCGCAGATTGGACTGATGCATGGCTGCCAAGGCGCCATAGAGGATGCCGATCACTCCCAATCCTGCCAGTAACCAGTGAAGCTCTTGGGCGGCACTCGGTGCCAGCGGCACCGCAAAGCGGATCAGGCCATAGGCGCCGAGCTTGAGACCCACCAGCAGGGCGGCGATCGGCGCCGGTCCTTCCAACGCCACGATCGGCAGCCAGGTGTGTAGGGGGAAGAGAGGTGTCTTGACCGCGAAACCGAGCAGCAGAAAAATGAAAACCAACCGCTGTGCGTCTATGGAGAGGGGGGTGGTCAGCAAGGTCTGATAGTCGAAGGAGAGTCCCGCAGGTAGTGTGGCGCCGACAGCCTCGGCGTGGTTGAAGGCGAGAAAGGCGAAACTCAGCAGCAGGGGAATGCCGCCCGCCAGCATGAACAGCGTGTACTTGGTCGCGGCATAACGTCGGTGTGGCCCAACTCCCCACAGACTGATGAGAAAATAGAGCGGTACCAGGGTCAGCTCCCAGAACAGGAAGAAGGCCAGGGTATCGATGGCCATGAAGACCCCAAGGGTGGCCGTGGCGAACAGCAGCAGCAGACTGTAGTAGGCCCGCGGCATGGATTGCACGCTGTTCCAGGAGGCCAGGGTTGCGGCGGCAAAGAGCAGCAGGGTCAGTGGCAGGAAAGGCGCCGAAATGGCGTCGATCCCCAGCTTGAAGTGGCTGTCCAGCGCCGGGATCCAGGGATACTGCTCGACGAATTGAAAACCGGGGTTGCGGCCATCCAGTCCGAACACAATCGCCAACGCCGGCAGCAGTCCGATGCCCAGCACGATCAATGCGGTCAGCCGTGGTCTGATCTGCGGCAACAACCAGATCATTGCCCCACCCAGCAGCGGTAACAGCAACAGCGTCGAGAGCAGGGGCAGATTATGTAGCGTATCTGTCATCTTAGTGGGTGTTGTAGAGTGCGCTCAGGTTGGCAAGCGGGGTGTCGATCAGGGCCAGCCAGGGTTCGATATAGAAGCCGGCCCCGAGCAGCACCAGTATCAGTGCGCTGACCAGCAAGATCTCTGCCCGCGAGACCGGAATCACCTGGAATGGACGCAGACCGCTCGGACGGGGGGCCAGGAAGGCGCGCTGAAAGGCCCACAGCAGGAAGCCGGCGGTGGCCACGTTGCCCAGGGCGGAGGCGATGGTGACCAGTGCGCCGAAACGGTGGATCGCCGCCTCCAGGATCAGGTGTAGGGCGTCAAAACCGGGAGTGCCCGGCATGCCGATGATCGAGAGGCCGCCGATCAGGAAGGTGAGGCCGAAGAAGGGCAGGGTATCGAAAAGTCCTCCCATATTTTGCAGCAGCGTGGTACGGGTGCGGCGATAGAGCAGGCCGGTGGTGAACAGCAATGCCGCCAATGCCAGTCCGAAGGTGGCCGAGAGAATCACACCGCCCATGAGAGCGGCATGATCGAGGCTGAAGACGCCGAGCACCAGCAGGCCGCTGTGGGATATCACCGCGTAGGCCAGCAACCGGCGCAGGTTGTTCTGCATCATGGCCAGGAAGGCGGCGTAGAAGATGCCGATGAGGGCGAAGGTCGCCACATAGCCTTGCCACTCCTCGACCGCCGAGGGCAGTAGCGGCAGAACGAAACGCAGCAGTCCGTAGATGCCGATCTTGAGGCCCAGCATCAAGGTGGGCGCCACCGCCACATTGCCGTGCTGTGCGATCAGCGGCAGCCAGCCGTGCAGCGGGAACAGCGGCGTGCGGATGGCCAGCCCGTAGAAGAGCAGGAAGAAGGCCACGCTGCGAAAACTCTCGGTCACCGGTGTTCCTGCCAGCTGCAGCAGATCGAAACTCCAAACGCCCCCGTGGTTGTCCGCATGGCTCCAACCGAGCAGCAGGGTCCCCACCACCAGCAGCAGCACGCTGATACCCATGAACTGGTAGAAGCGGCGTAGGGCCAGATCCTTATCCGGCGAGTTGCCCCAGCGCCATAGCAGGTAGCCGATAAGGCCGAGCTGCAAGGCGGAGAGGAGTACAAACCAGAGCAGGTTGAGGGTGACGAATTGCCCCATCAGGCTTGCCTGTACCGTGAAGGTCGCCATGTAGAGGTGACTGAAGGGTTTGAGTTCGCGTACCACCCCGTAGAGGGTGATCAGCAGGGTCAGCAGACCGGTCAGCAGGATGAAGACCAACGAGATGCCGTCGACGCCCACATGGTAGTGCAGCAGATCGGGCAGCGGCAGTGATTCGCTGAACTGCATGCCGCTGCGATCGGCATCATAGTGGCGCCAGAGATCGATGCAGAGCAGGAATTCCAACATCGCGGCGGCGATGCCGACGGGAACCACCAGCCGCTGCCGGCGCACTATCCACAGCAGCGCCACTGCGGCCAGCGGCAGCAGCTGCAGCAGACTCAGGATCGGGTAGGCGATCTGGCCTGACCAGGGTATTTCCGCGATCACCATCGCCGACTCCTCACAGGATTACCACAAAGGTCACTACGATCACGACGATCAGGTAGCGCGGTTCCGACAGCAGCTGTTCCGTCTGTGTCAGCAGCCGTCCCAGGCGGCGCAGGTTCTTCAGCAACACCTCGTCGCCGCCACGCAGCACCAGACGGGACTCGAACCAGTAGAGTCGATCGGCCAACCAAGTCATCAGACGGCCCGCCACACCGCTGGCGGCCCCCACACTTTTCTCGTCGCTCTGTACTGTCCGCTGTTTGAGGTCTTCCCACTGAGCCAGGGAGGAGACGCTGCGGGTATAGACCGGCAGGCCGAACACACGCGTCACCACCTGTTCGTCGAAGTACTGTATGTCTCGGGCCAACGACAGGGTGGGGCGCACCAGCAGCGTGTCTTTCAACGGATCGAGATAGAAGCGCTGCTGCGCCAGCCGGTAGAGCCAGCGGTGGCGCCTAAGCCAGCCTGGAATCGGCCGTGCGGCCCGCTCGACTTGGTGCATCAAGGCCGGCGCCGAGAGAAACTGGAAGGCGCGCCAGAGGGCGTGCAATCCCAGATGCCAGGCCGCCAGGGTGAACCAGCCCATGCCGCACCATACGAACATCCAGCCGACCTGGGTGGTGGTGGCGAACATCAATGAGCTTTTGACATCGGACTGGAGCAGGCCTGAGAGCCAGCCGTAGATCACCGTCAACCCCCCCAGCAGTGCAATCAGCAACATTATCAGAGGGGCCTGACGCAGCAGGGGTTCCAGCCGGATCAGCAGAAACACTCCGGCATGTACCATCAGCGCGCCGTAGAAGATGGCGGAAGAGGGGGTCGGCCCCTCCAGGGCACGGGCGATCCAGGAAGCGAAGGGGAGTTGTGCCGATTTGGCCAGGGCGGCGGCTACAAAGCCACTGGAGATCACCCCCGCCGCCAGGGTGCCGACCTCGCCGGAATGGGAGTGCAGGGTCGGCCAGTCGATGCCGTGGAGCCAGAACAGGGAGAGGGCGATGCCAAGGATGAAGCCGGCGTCGCCGATCCGGTTGGTGACGAAGGCCTGTACTCCGTTGCGGGTCGCCGTCGGCCGCTCGATGGCGTAGCCGATGAGGAGAAAGGAGCTGACGCCGGCGAGTTCCCAGCCGACGAAGAGCAGCAGGGTGTTGCCGGCCATCACGATCAACTCCATGGCACCGGCGAAGAGACTGAGCAGCATGAAGAAGCGTTGAAAGCCGCTTTCCCGATGCATGTAGTTGACCGAAAAACGGATTGTCAGCAGGCTGATCAGCGCCACCCCGATCAGCATCGATAGACCGAGGGAGTCGAGGCGGAAGTCGATCGGCAGGCTGATACTGCCGCTGCTGAACCAGATCCCCAGGTAGAGCTGACCGGGGGCGCCTTGCCACAGGGCCATGCCGCCAATGGCCAAGGCCAACAGACAGGAGAGCAGGGCGGCCAGGGTAGCCGTATCGCTGGTGTGGTTCTCGCCGGACTCGCCGCGATTTATCCCCATTACGTAGCCGACGCCAATCCACAGAGCCGCCAGCCAGTGCAGTGCCGGTATGAGCCAGGCCAGTTGCTCAAGCATGTGCTGTTACCTCCCCGGTTTCGATCAGTGCGGGAGGCAGTGGGTCGTCACGGCCCAGGTACCAGTCGGCGGAGCACGCCACAGTGGGCAGCGGCTTGTCGCTGGGATGCCAGTCGACCCAGCCCTGGCCCGGCAGGAAACGCCGCAGTCTGCCGTCGTCCGGGTCCATCGACACCAGCTGTATCCAGGCGTTGCCGACCAACTCTCTGATCGGCGCTTGGCGCTCGTAGATACGGCTCAGGAGCTGTGTCGTTGCCTCCACTACCACCAGCAGTCGCATGGCCTCGTGGATCTCGATCATCTGGCGTGGCAGGCCGGTGCGCAGGTCGGAGCTGGCCCCCTCCATCACGCCGAGAAATCCGCAGACGTTATGCATTACCTTGGAGCCGCAGCCGTAGCCTTCGTTGTCCACACTGGAGAAGTAGTACTCCAGGCTGATACCGGCGCCGACCGCGCCGTTGATCAGCAGATGGCGCTCCAGCACCTCGCCCTGCGGATCCTGGCTTGCATCGTAGGAGATGAGAAAGGCGCGGCGGTCGAAGAAGGCACCCTGGCTTATGTGGCGGCGGCCGAAGAAGGCACAGGCATTGGTGGCGTGGCCGAGCTCAGGGCGGGCTTGGGAGAAATCGAGGCCACGTGCGGCCACATGGGCAAAGGCCTGATGGGCATCGGGTCGCGCCGGTGCCGAGGCAAGGCGCCGGCAGCGCTCCTGGGCATGCCGCATTGCAGCCTGGGATAGGGCTTCGCGCACCTGCTGCAGACAGGGTTCCAGTGTGGGCGACACCTCGCACAGGTCGTACCAGACGATGGCGTCGTTGCAGGTGTCGTGCTCGGCAGCGATGAAATGGCAGCTCGGCGGGATCTGAATTTGCCGTTGCGCCAGTAGCTCTCTGACCGCCGGACGGTTCGCCATGGCGGCGACCAGACGGGCGTTGGGGCCGCTGAAATTCCCCGCGCAGGCGCCACAATTGTAGGCAGACGCATGGGGGTTGTTTTGATTGTGGGAGCCGTGACCGATGATGGCGACCAACGGCGAGAATTCCCGCAACAGCCCCATGGACCGCAGCAGTGCCTGCACCCGGTCGGCCTGTTCGCTATCGGTAAAGCCGAGACGGGGCGATTCTGGCGAGGCCTCGGGGCTGTCGTTGGGAGCCACGAACTCGATACGCGTGGCGAGCGGTTTTACCAGCCGTCGCCGCAGGGCGTGGCTGAGTTGGCCGAAGGCGCGGGGAAGCAGCACCTTGCCACCGAGCAGTACCAGGCTGACCGGTGCGGCGAGGGCGGAGAGCAGACCCGGCAAGAGCAGACCCCGCCGCGACTCCAGCAGGAAGGTCTCCCGCAGCCGCTGCAGGCGGGTATGCCAGCGCCGGTGACGAGCCGCCTGGGGCTCGGACTCGGGCCGTGGTTCTTCGCGCACTTCGTGGGCGGGGATCACCGGTGCCGGTATCACGGGTGCCAGTGGGGTGACGCCGGGGTCGTCCAGCCCACGCCAGTTGTGGGGCACGTTGAAGTGGGCGGCGGCGCCGAGGGTCTCCACCTGGGGCAGCAATTCCTCGAGATGGCGGCGGATCCCCTCCTCACGATCATCCATGCAGAAGACCAGCTGGGCCAGGGGCCGCTGCCGACGGTCAGGCCAGGTGCCCCGGTTGCGGTTTTGCGCCAGGGCGTTGAGAATCTTGTCGCGGTAGTTTTTTTCATACGCCTGTAACCAGAGATATCCGGCCCGGTCTTTATCCAGGCGTTCCCGACAGGCGAGAATCGTCGTGATCTGTTGCGCCGACAACTGGCGAAGATCGGTGCCGCAGAGACCCAGCTGCTGAGCCAGCTGGAACAGGGGCCAGGCGGCCCGGCAGAGAGTGGGCTGCTCGTTCTGCTGCGCCAATTCGCTGTGTCGCCAGGTCCAGATCAGGTGGGCGAGGTGGAACCAGAGACTGTTGTCGTCCTCGGCCTCCCGTCCACGCGGAGAATTGACCGCGCGCTGGGAACGACTGGCCAGATACTCCGGCAGGCCACCGCTGAAGAGGGCTTCACGGACCGTATACTCTTCTTGATGGCGGCGGAAATACCAGCGCAGCATGTCGAGGCTCGACTCGATGCGGAACAGACTGGCGCATAGTTGGTGGGCATGAATGCGCTCCAGAACCAGCCGCACGGCGAGATAGTCAAGCATTTCGACGCGTGCGCCAAGTCCTTCGTAGCCTGGATGGTTGTGGCGCCACAATACCATGCCGGACCAGCCGGGCAGCTCCAGTGCCAGCCGTTCCAGATAGCCGGTCCACTGCTCCTGTGGCAGCCCCATACGATGCAGTTCACTGATCAGCGTGTCGAGCGGGTCTGTATGCAGCAACTCGAGATGCTGGCGCCAGCCCGAGATTTCCTGCAGCTGCCAGATCGGGTCACCCTGGGCCTGTTGGCACCAGAAGGCGTAGAAACCGAGTTCCTCCCGCGATCTATCTGCGCCGGCGACACCCTGGTCGAGAAAATTGGCCAATGTCCGTACCAACAGCGGCTGGATCTGATCCATCAGATCCTGACCGGTCAGGGCCAGCAGCAGATCGCGTAGGGTCTCGGTCCGACCGAGTCTCGATAGCCGCTCAGCCAGCCCCTCGTGGGCCGCCTGGCACATTCGCTGATGGACACTTTCGGCCGCGGCAGTTTGATCGGGTGTCTGCTCCAGCATGTCATGCAGCATGGTCTCCGCCAGCTCCGGGGAGAGATCCAGCAGATCCTCCGGATGGAGAGCCTGCCGATCCAACTGGAGTCGCTCGAGACAAGCTTGCCAGAGGTCGGCGAGCATGTCGGTTTCGGTTTCCAGTCCCAGCGTTGCCGCTTTGGCGAGCAGGCGGTCGCGGATCTTGGGCGGAAGGGCTTTGTCGAGCCGCTCAAGAAGGCCTTTCTCTTCGATCTGCCAGTTGAGCTGGCATCGGTTCATAGGCCCTGGCGGCAGTAGCAGGACGGCCAGGTAGAGATCCCTTTGCCGTAGCGGGCCCTCATTCAGCTCGGCGATGACGGTCTGAGGTTCAAGCTCACTCGCCTCGTCGATGCTCGCTAACAGATCGTCCCGCAGGATGCGTCCTTGGGCGTAGAAAGCTTGATAGCGCTCCAGAGGGAGATAGCTGTTGGCGCCGGTGATCCTTCGAGCCTTGGCCAGGGCTTGCTGAAACGGCAGATGCTGAAAACCGTGCAGGGTGTTGTGATGCACGAAATCTTTTATCGGTGCCTGTCCCGGCAGCAGGTGCTCAAGGTGAGCCACGACCTCCTGAATCTGTGCGCGGATATCACCGCCCTGAGCTTGTGCTTCACCTGTTTTGCTGGTCATGGGGTAAACAGGCTCGAAAGCTGGCTAGCAGAGGCATTCACCATCTCCAGCAACGGACTGGGCAGAAAACCGAAGACCAGGGTCGCGGCAGCCAGGCTGCCGGCAGCGAGCAGTTCGACCGGTCGCAGATCCTCCACCTCGCGCATCGCCGGGCGCACCGGGCCGGTGAAGAGCTGACTGATCGAGCGGATCGCATAGGCCGCGCTCAGCAGCACGCCAAGGGTCAGCAGGGCGGCCACCCAGCCCCAGCGGGCAAAACCGCCGATCAGGGTGTTGAGTTCGGCGACGAAACCGGCGGTGCCCGGGAGCGAGACCGCGGCGATGAAGGCCAGGGTGGTGAAAAAGGCGAAGCGGGGGGTGACCCGCACCAGGGAGCTGTACTGAGTCAAATCACGGGTCCGGGTGCGTTCGTAGAGCAGGCCGATGAGGAGGAACAGGGAGCCGGCCACCAGGCCGTGAGCCACCATCTGCATCAGCGCCCCATGCAGACCGGTCAGGTTGAGCGCCGCGATGCCGAGCAGCACTACCCCCATGTGACTGACCGAGGAGTAGGCGATCATTGCCTTGAGATCACGCTGGCGCCAGGCCAGCAGACCGCCGTAGATCAGGCTGACAAAAGCCAGCGCAGCGAGCAGATCCTGCAACGCGAATACCGCTCCGGGCAGAGTGCCGGCAGCGCGGATCAAGCCGTAGGAGCCCATTTTCAACAAAATGCCTGAGAGCAGAATCGAGACCGGGCTTGGCGCCTCCACATGGGCCAGAGGCAACCAGCCATGCAGCGGGAAGATCGGCATCTTGACGCCAAAGCCGATCAGCAGGCCGAGGAAGATCAGGATCTGAGTCTGCTGAGGCAACACTCGACCGCTCTCAGCCATAGCGCTCATGGAGAAGCTGTGGGTGGGTACCGCATCGAACAGCAGCAGCAGGCTGATCAACATAAAGACTGATCCACCCATGGTGTAGAGCACGAAATTGAGTGCCGCGCCATGCCGGTTTCGGCCGCCCCAGCGGTCGATGAGGAAAAACAGGGGGATCAGGGTCAGTTCCCAGAAGATATAGAAGAGGGACCAGTCCTGTGCCATGAAGACCCCTAGCATGGTGGCCTCAAGCAGCAGTACCAAACTGTAGTAGCCCTTGATCCGCTTGCGGATGCCGGCGGAGGCGAGCAGGGCGACGAAGCAGAGCAGGGTGGCGAGCAGCACCATGGGATAGGAGAATCCGTCCAGGGCTAGCGTGAACGAGGTACCGAGGCGTATGTGCCATTCACTCTGTTGCAGAAATTGCATGCCCGGTTGGGCGCTGTCGAACTCGCTGAGGTAGGCCCAGGAGAGGAGCAGGGTCAGCGTCGATGCCGTCAGGGCCATGGGACGTATGAACCTGACTTTATTGCGCGGCAACAGCAGGATCACCAAGGCACCCAGAAAGGGTGTCAACAGCAGGTAACTCAGATTCGGCATGACGATGGATCAGGGGCGCAGAATGGCGCACACTCCCTGGAAGTCAGAGCTGGTCTGTTGCATCCCGCCATCACTCCTTGCTCACATTGGATGGCATGCGCAGGGGGCAGTTATCCCGGTCATAGCCGTCGCCCAGTTGATTCCAGACATAGTTGAGCGCCAGGCTGATACGTGAGAAGAAGGTCTCCCCCATCTTCTCCCGCAGGCCGGTGCGGCGGATGGTGTCCATGAACTGCTTTTTCATGCGCGCCACCACCAGGGTGATGCCCTGGGCCTGCAGCCGCTCCCACAGGTGGTGCAGCACCTCCTCACCGGTGGCGTCGATCTGGTTGATCCCTTCGCCGTCGAGAATAATGTACTTCAGCTTTGGATGCTCAGCGACAACACTGAGCATCTTGGTTTCGAAATAGCCGGCGCTGGCGAAATAGAGCGAGCCGTCGAAGCGCACCACGGCAATCTCCGGGCTGGTCGGAAGCGGGTGTACCCGGATGTCGCGCATGGTGCCGTCCTCATAGCGGGAGAGCTGGGCGAAACGGGGCCGCATGTTGCGCCAGAGAAACAGGCCGAGTGAGAGCAGTACGCCGATCACGATCCCCTTGTCGAGATGGGGGGCGAAGGCGAGGGTGAGGACGAAGGTGACCACCGCGACCACGCCATCGTGCGGCTGCGCCTTCCAGGCGTGAACGATCGGCGAGATTTTGACCAGGTTGATCACCGCCATGATGATCACCGCCGCCAATGTCGCCTGGGGCAGGTGGTAGAGCAGCGGGGTGAGGAAAATGAGGGTGATCGCCACCACCAGCCCGGTTACGATAGAGGAGAAACCGGTCAGGGCGCCGGCGTTGATGTTGACCGCGGAGCGTGAAAAGGAGCCAGAAACCGGATAGCCGGAGAAGAGGCTGGCCGCCACATTCGACAGCCCCTGGCCGACGAGTTCCTGATTGGCGTTGATTCGTTGACGGGTGCGCGCCGCCATTGCTTTGGCGATGGAGATGGCCTCCATGAAACCGATCAGGGAGATGGTGATAGCGGTGGGGATCAGTTGCAAGGCGGTGTTCAGATCGAAGGCCGGCAGGGTCAGCCCGGGCAGCCCCTTGGGGATATCGCCCACCACCTTGCCGCCGGCCTCGGCAAAACCTGTGATCCAGGCTATCAGGGTGGTGATCACGACCGCGATCAGGACCCCCGGCAGTTTCGGCGCAAAGCGACGCATCCCCAACATGATGCCGAAGGCGAGCAGCGCCATCAGCAGGGTCGTCATGTGGCTGTTGCTGACGGCGCTGACCAGGGTGTTCCAGACCGTTTCGTAGTGGTGTTCCTCACGGGGTACGGAGACGCCGAAGACTTTACCCAGCTGAGAGGTGGCGATGATCAACGCGCCGGCGTTGGTGAAACCGACTACCACCGGGTGAGAGAGGAAATCGACCAGCACGCCCAGCTTGAACAGGCCGAGAAAGAGCTGAAAAACGCCTACCATCAAGGTCAGCAGCAGGGCGTAGGCGAGATAGGTTTCAGGTGAGGTCGCCAGTGGTTGCAGTGCGGTTGCCGTCATCAGCGATACCACTGCCACCGGGCCTGTCGCCAGCTGTCGCGATGAGCCGAAGAGGGCGGCGATAATCGGCGGCAGGAAGGAGGCATAGAGGCCGTAATAGACCGGCAATCCGGCAAGCTGCGCATAGGCCATGGATTGGGGCACGAGGACCAGCGCCACGGTGATGCCGGCAATGATATCGGCATGTACTGTCTGCTTGTCTTTCAGCTCGCCGACCCATGCCAGAAAGGGAGTAAATGCCTGCCGCCAGCCAGACATCAGATTCAGTATATGGTCCCGCATACTATCTGTTCCCTTTGGGGTAGCGCTTATCGGTCACCGGATAGCTGGAAATAAGCTATAGGGTCGCTGATCAGCTGACGCCAAGTAGTGCTCGTGACTATTTTGCAAGACATGGTTGATATGTATGTAACCTGTTGATTATCTGTCTTGAACCCTTGCAGATTCAGTAGTTACCAGCCAGATGATAAGGAAGAAGCGGATAAATGAAAAGTGATCCGCCGGATTCTGGTGAGTGTTGGTCAGCGGGGTTGAGGCTGCCAGGGAGGGTGGCTTAAGAATTCCTTCCTATCCCGGTGATCGCCATAATCCCCACCCGGCCGAAGCAGGCTCTCGAGCTGCCCGCGTTTCCTCGGTGAGAACGCCATAGACCATGCTGTGTATCTGCGCTCGCAGGACAATCAGCCGGGGCATCTGGGTGCCTTGTGTTTCGGCCAGACCGCGGATGGTTTCCTGATCGGCTTGGTCGACTCCAGCGGTCGGTGAGGAAAATGAAGGGGGTCTGGGTCAATTCCCGGAAGATGTGGCAGAGGGAGCAGCCCTGGGCCATGCAACACCCGGCATGGCGGCCTCGAGCGGCAGTACGTGGCCATAGTGGCCCTTGAGCTGCTGGCGGCTGCTGGCGGGGTGAGACGGGTGGCGAGTAGCGCCATGGGATAGGGGGAATCTGTCCAGGGTCAATAGAGACGAGGTGCAGCGCGTCTATTCCATTCGGTCTGCTGCGGAAATTGCAAGCCAGGATTGGAACTGTCGGGCTCGCTGAGGTAACGCAAGAGGAGCCGAATCAGAGCCGATACAATCAGTACGGCAGGGTGGATGAACGCAACCTTGGCGTCTGATGGAAAGGGAGATGGCGGGAGAAAAAAGTGATCAGGGATACTGCTTTTCATAAAACAATGATTCTATGCGCAGAACCGGAAGCGGTTTCTGTGGTATCAAACCGAGCGGTAATCACACTGATACGATGCGTCCATCTGAACGAGAGAAATGATAAGGAACCTCTGATCAATTCATGAATCGGTGTGTGGCGGCTGAAATGCACGGGTCTGCATAAAAAAATTTTACTTTGATCCGGCACATGTTATTTCATCACACACTCGATCCGGATTTCATCAGAGGTTCCTTAATGCGGCTTAATTTATTTTCTGCACTATAGGAACCTTGTTGTGGCTTGTGAGAATCTTTTGCATGGCTAGTCACGTGGACGAGAGTGGATTTGACCATACCAATAGCAGTTGCAAGAGTGTTCTGCCCAGACTTAGCCATGGGTTCGTGGAGTATTTTTTGATAATCAGGAGGTGTATCCAGTACTGACGTCTGGCCTTATAAAGGAAACTAGAACCAGTAAGGAAGCAAGGAAAGAAGTATGTAAGTTGGTCCCAATCATGATCGAGTCATTCGATGGCTTATTTTTTTACTCTAATGGAGGATATATAAATGGAAAAACAACGATTCCCGACCCTGCTGATAGGCCTTCTCCTGTCAGGCGGTTCCCTTGCCGCGGACAAGGCCCACTGGGGATACAGCGGACACGAAGGACCTGAGTATTGGGGAGAGCTGTCACCCGACTATGCGACCTGTTCCAGCGGGAAAAATCAATCACCGGTCGATCTCACTGGAATGGTCGAGGGGGATCTGCCCGAACTTGAGGTGAACTACAAGACCGGAGGCGGTGAGGTTGTAAATAACGGTCATACAATAAAAGTGAATTACGCTTCAGGTAGCACGATTGCCGTTGATGATCACTTCTTCGAGCTAAAGCAGTTTCATTTTCACACCCCAAGCGAGAATACTGTAGAGGGGCACTCATTTCCTATGGAAGCCCACTTTGTGCATGCGGATAAGGATGGAAATCTTGCGGTAATTACGGTTATGTACGAACTTGGTGAGAATAACGATGAACTCGACAAAGCGTGGAGTCAGATGCCACAAAAGGCGGGAGAGAAAGAAAAACTGGAGCATATGGTTGATGCAAGCAAGTTGATTCCTGGCGATGGCCATGAGTACTACCGATTTAATGGTTCGTTGACTACTCCGCCTTGTTCGGAAGGGGTTGCCTGGTTCGTGATAAAGCAGGCTGATACTGCCTCTCGTGAGCAGATTGAAAAGTTCAGTCATGTCATGCGGCATGACAACAATCGCCCTGTTCAGCCTGTTAATGCGCGAGTGATCATTAAATAGCCAATAAATGGATTGGTGGTGGCAATGGCGGCGATACTAGTGTGGTGTCCTATACTGCAGCAGGAAATCAGAAGCCCCCAAATTTCCCAAGACGCCCCGAAGGAAGTGCCCTTGGGGTACAAGGCGCAGTTCGCAGGCAATGGCAAGCCCTTGTCAAGAACTGCAACGCAGGATTGGGGAATTTGGGGGCT
>JBNKOL010000126.1:0-6362 GCA_050294655.1 Sedimenticolaceae bacterium | reverse complement strand
ACCGCACTTGGACAAGCAGCGAGACACCCGCCGTTTTCACCGGCATCGTAAGCATCAAAGGCACGCACGAGCCGTTTCTGGCCAGCAAATCAAATGTCCTCTCAAAGTCACCCTTTATAAGCCTCGACCAAGGTGACACCTGGGAACAGATACCCTGGAATGGGGATCGCTACATACTCTCCACTTCCGTAGTATCGCCAACCCATGCCTATATCCTCAGCAGCCAGCCTCACGCTTTCTCAGTAACGACCAAGGTGGCCGAGACCAGGGACAAGGGCAAAACCTGGAACTATTTGCTGGAGGAAACCCCGGTCAATGCTCAGGCGCTGTATGCCAGCGCATTGGACAATTCGGTGTTTTATGTCGACATCTACGGACGTATACACGCCAGCATCAACGACGGTAAAAGCTGGAGCGTCGAGAAGGAGACTTTTCGCTGAAGCGTGAAGATGATTATGCAAAACCGTTCCAGCCCGTTCTCGTACACGACCGGTCACCAGAACGGCGCTGGCACGGCAATACCGTCCCGGAACCTGCCGTCAGGTCCTCCACCACCCTGAACCCCAAAGTCTGAGATCAGCACATCAGCGCTCTCACCCTTGATACACATCAATGCCAAGCGTCCGCGTGGAACATAGGTTTGCCCTAACTTCAAACTGCCACAGGCGATCGGAATGGCATATATACCACTCGGCGCAAGTCCCAAACCCGCCAAACCGCCAAAGGGGTTGGTCCCCTTCGCATTGGGCTTTCGCCCCTTCTTCTCGCTTGCCGCCCTCTCGGGACTGGTGCTGCTCCCGCTTTGGCTAGGCTTTTGGCGTAGCGCCGTTCCGCTCGTCTACTTCGGTAATGTTCTCTGGCACAGCCATGAGATGCTGTTCGGCTTCACCGTCGCCATCATCGCCGGTTTCCTGCTCACCGCGGTGCGCAACTGGACCGGTATCGACACCCCTACCGGCACCCCTCTGGCGCTGCTCGCCCTGCTCTGGCTGCTGGGACGCATCGCCCCGTTCGTACCTGCTATGCCGCCTGCCGGCATCGCTTTGCTGGACCTGGCGTTCCTACCCATGTTGATCGTCGCCATCTATCGTCCGTTGATGGCTGCCGAGAACCGTATCAACAGAATCTTTCTGCCCCTGTTGACGGCCATGGCCCTGGCCAACATGTTGGTGCACCTGGAGGCACTCGGTCTGTCGACGACGGGTCGCCGGGGGATCGAACTCATGATCAACTTGACGCTGCTGCTGATCATCATCGTGAGCGCCAGGGTCATGCCCTTTTTCACCGAAAAGGCGGTCGCGGGGGCTCGCCCCCGATTCAGCGCCAACCGGGAACGCTTCGCCTTCGCGGCCATCGGTCTCTGGACACTGTTGCAGCTGTTGTGGCCATCACCCTGGCTGCTGACCCCGCTGGCGCTCGCGGTCGCCGCAAGCCAACTCTGGCGATTCCTGGACTGGCATCACCCAGGGATTTGGCAGCGCCCGATTCTCTGGGTGCTGTTCACCGGCCTGATCTGGCTGATCGTCGGATTTCTGCTCAAGAGCCTCTCGGCCCTGGGCCTGTTTCCGGACAATCTGGCAACCCATGCCCTCACCGCCGGCGCCATCGGCGTGCTGACCTTCGGTATGATGGCGCGCGTCTCCCTGGGCCACACCGGTCGCGATATCAACCCGCCTCGCGTAATCGCCTTCAGCTTCGTACTACTCAATCTGGCGGTTGTGGCACGGGTCTTCGGACCGGCGATCCATGCGCACGGATATGTCCACTGGATCATGCTCTCCGGCACCGGATGGGCGCTGAGCTACCTGCTGTTCGCTATCCACTATCTGAAACTGCTGATCACTCCACGTATAGACGGTCGCCAGGGATAACGGACACACTCAGCACTATCAAAAAGGATCATAGAAAATATCTATCAAAATAATAAAGTCATTAATTATTATATTTTGAATATTTTAGTAAATTCTAATATTCTTTCACTCCATGAAGTGAGCAGTAATAACTTTATAAATTTTTAAATCCAGACTTCGAGGAATCAATCATGTCCAAAATCGTTAAAATCGCAGCCGCCGCTGCTCTGATCGCCGCTTCCGCTTCCGCTTCCGCCTGGTGGGGCAACCCCTGGAACAACGGCTGGGGCAACAACAACGACTGGTTCGGCAATGGCGACGGTTCCGGCGACTTCTCCTTCAACATGAGCGGCAACGCCCGCGGCGCCGGCAACGGTTACGGTCGCGGCTACAACAACTACTACAATCGTCCGTACTACGGTTACGCCCCTTACGGCTACGCCCCCTACGGCGCTCCGGTCGCTCCTTACGGCGCGCCGATTGCCCCTCAGGCTCAGGCTCCTGTTGCCGAGACCAAGTAATCACCCTGTGTGATTGTTTGGCACCCGCTTTAGCAGGTGCAAAAAAGGCGGACCTCGTGTCCGCCTTTTTTATGGCCCTTTGTATCACTCAGCATGCTTTTTTACCGACAACCCTGCTATATTTAGTGAAACCTTGTCGGTTATTTCACCGCCCATTTTGCTCAGGATGAGTATCTGCCATGCCAAGGATCCAGGACCTCTCCTCATACATCGCATCCTTCGCCGGCGCCGCAGCGCAGGCACAGAAACTCATGTCCACCCAGGCCCAGCCGATGACCATCAAGGAGTACCGTTTCAAGATCAATATCTCTGCCGACTTTCATGCCAAACCGGAGGGTGATGTCGGACTCGAGATTTGGAACCTGTCGATGAAGGACAAATTCTTTCTCGACTACAAGGAGGAGATGGGCATCGAAGTCGAATGCACATTAGCCCCCGCGCTCGGCTTACCCGACCTGCCATCACCCACATAGGATGCCCGGATCCCCTGATTGGAACCCGAGTACAACACGAACCCATCGGTCGAACGGATAAGCACAGGAGGTTGAGGCCATGATCGAGGATGACACGAAAGAAGGCGGGGTGTTGGAGCAAGATGGATGGATCCCCTTGCAACACTTCATTTCGATTATCCATAAGAATGTTGCGGGAGCCCAGGAGCGGCTTTCCAAGCTCAAGACAGACCAGGGGCATCTGGTCCTGAAGGATCTCCGCATTGAGTTACCGGCCGAGGTACGGGTTGGGAACGACGGTGAGACAAAGATTCGATTTCCCAATGAGGCCAGACACAGTGACCAGGAATTCCGGGATGCGCATCTCTCGCGCCTCGGCTTCTCCCTGAGCTATGTGCCGATTACGCGCGACTGAACAATGGCGTTGCAGGCAGCAGTTGTCTGCTCACAACCCTCATAACAGGATCGCAGCAACATGCCGGAACTAGTGGCATTACCGGGATTGTTCGACACCATCCACGTCGTGGATTCGTTTCCCAACCGCAAGGTGTTCGCCTGCGGCCGGCTACAGGGCAGCATGCTTCATGAACCGCCGGCAGATGAAATCTACCCAGGCTGCCCCAAGGGACCTGGCCCGATCGTCGGCACCGCCTATCAATTGGGCTGGCTGATGGCGGGTGTGGGACACCCGGAAGGCCGAGGCATCATGATCGGTTTTGGCGCCGGCACTGGCGCCACCGCCCTGCTTCACCATTTTCCCCGACTCACTTTGGATGCCGTGGAAATCGATCCCGCCATGATCAGGGTGGCGCGCGAATTTTTTCCACTCGTGGCTCATTTCGAGAGCGAGGGTCGTCTCAGTATCATCAACACCGATGTTCTCGAAATCCTTGCCCAATCTCCTGTGTACGATTTCGCCCTGATCGATATTTCCGTCGATGGCGACAACGTACAGCAAACACTCCTGTCCCGATCGTTCTCCGAGTCGGTTCAGCGCATTGCCGACGAACTCTGGATCAATGCCCTCACATCCAGAGAGAGCCGCTTCATGAACAGGCTGTTGAGCCGTTACGACGGAATGACGAATCTGTTCTCCCCGGAACCACTCACTGCCTGGCTGCCATTACAACGCAATTGGATCATCACCAACGCGACACCGGACATTGAACGGCTGACAGCCTTCCAACCCTATCCCAACCTGAGCAGTATCAGTGCGGAAAGGGCTCGACGACTCTTCGCTGACCTGGTATCGCATCGTGTGTCGCTCTCCGATACCCTGATCACTTCATAGTCCGGCCCGCTACTCTTTCACCTTTGATGCCGGCCTCGCTGCCTTCTCCTTGCCCAGGCATTGTTGGCGCCGCTGTATCGCCTCGGCATGTTTGGGATACCTTGCGAGAAATCGATCAAGACAAGCAACAGCCTCATCGAACTGCTCGAGGTGCTGATAGACGTTCCCCATATTCAACCAGGCACTCGGAAAGTCATTGCTCAACTGAGTGGTTCTGCGATAGGCGTCCAATCCGGCCTGGAGATCGCCGGCGTTGACGTGCAGCCAGCCGAGATTGAACCAAGCCGCCGGATGATCCGGAGCGCATTCTATGCACTGCCGGGCCAGACGCATGGCTTCATTCCACTCCTGTCTGAAACCGGCAGCCGAGGTTCTGACAAGCAGCTCTTCCACATGCGGATCAGGCAGACTGCCATCAGCCATGGCATCACTCAGCGCGGAATCCGTATCGGGAAAAGCCTGGCCGCCTCCCTCCCCAGGCAGATCGTTCACTATCACATAGGCGAAATTCATGAAGCCGCAGCGACATTTGAGGGCGACTCTGTAGTAGGCGATGGCAGCGTGGCGGCGAAGCGGGCCACTGTCACCGACCACATAGTTCTTACTTGCTCCGCAGGCGGCGCAGGGGTGCCGCTCCGTTATTGCCTGTTGCTCGGTCGTAGAATGCGGCGTGTAGGCGTGCCGTAGCGAGAGGCCCGGTTGATACAGAGGGGTTACTTTATCCGACATAAATTATCGTACTGCCAAATCTTACGTAATGATCGATCTGATCGCTCATGCAGGATGATTATTTGACTAAAGGCCACCCTTTATCAGGGATCGCCTTGGTGAGCCGTGAACGTTGGCTAAGTTGCATCCAACCATACACTGAAAGGAAACGAGTCGGCGCTCTACCGGTGAGGATCACCGGCAGAGCCTCCCATTCGATTAGCCACCGGTCTCGGCAGCCACCACTGCAGCCGGCTTGATGGTGCACTTAACCGTGATACCCCAATGATCTTTGTAGTCTGTGGTTACTTTTTGATTCAAATTGAAGCGCCAGATATTCACCTTGACATCCGTTTCCGACCCAACCTCGAAGTCGGCAGTGATGTTGATCTCGAAGGTATACTGCGCAATAGTCATCGGATCAGCACCGCTGGACATCGCGGCCTGGGCCACTCTGGCGGCACCGGCAAATGCGATGATATAGCCTGAAAGTACTGCAGGATTTGCAGCCATGATGGAATCTCCTTTTGTATCGTGTCATCCCTGTTGAACAAGCTGCAGAGCCAGAACGACTCATGAAGATTGCAGTTGCTCGCTAACAGCATGGTAGGCAACCCGACAGCTGTCAAGGTTCGCCCGGCCAACCTGCTTGACCCCGTAAACCCAACATCCAACCATCGATCATGTGAGGCTTGCACTCAACACTCACGGACAGCCGAAATCAGCGACCAGCGACCACAGACCGGGACAAGAAGCGCCAACGAACCGAGGAAAATGGAGGTCCCAGGAATGGAATCGCATCCTCAAGGTGCGGACCTTCGCCTATGTTGCCGGCGTCTTACGTTTCAGCTTCCGGCAGAAAAACTGGCGTCGTCTCGAGACCATGGCGCAACAGATCGGATCCGAATCCGATCCGATCCGATCCGATCCGATCGATATCGGTATGGTGACTTTGGATTGACCCGGCAACCTGAGCCGCTCAGGCCAGGCGCCGGATTATCGAGCGTGGCTGATCACAGCCGAACGCCAGCTCTAGAAAGGAATGTCGTCGTCGAAATCGTTGTCCGGCATCGAAGCGGGCGCCGAGGAAGGCTGAGATCTCGGGGCACCCTGGGACTGGGGCGCATCGAAGGAGGCGCTGCCGCCACGGCTATCGAGCATCTGCATTTCGCTGGCGACGATCTCGGTGGTGTAGCGGTCCTGCCCGTCCTGCCCCTGCCACTTGCGGGTGCGCAGACTGCCCTCGACATAGATCTTTGAGCCCTTCTTCAGGTACTCGCCGGCAATCTCCCCAAGACGGTTGAAGAAGACCACCCGATGCCACTCCGTGCGCTCCTGCTGTTCCCCGGTGTTCCTGTCCTTCCAGTTCTCGGAAGTCGCCAGAGTCACGTTGGTGACGGCGCCACCGCTGGGCATATAGCGGGTCTCCGGGTCCTTGCCCAGGTTGCCGATCAGGATTACTTTGTTGATTCCTCGAGCCATCTTCGCTTCTCTCCACTCGTTTCGTCCGCCCCTTCCCTGGGGCTCATGGGTTACATCG
>JBNKOL010000125.1:0-17130 GCA_050294655.1 Sedimenticolaceae bacterium | reverse complement strand
GCCCAGCGGCGTTATCATTCGCTCATGTAGCCGGCTACACCACGCTCATTCTGCCTTGCTGGGCGCAAAAACAGCCACAGCAGGGCGTATTGGATTAGTGTTAACAGGCCCTAGCACATGCTGATTCATGTCGCCGCCGCCGCCATTCAGGATGTCGAGGGACAAGTGCTGATCACCCGGCGCGCGGAACATCTTCATCAGGGCGGTTTGTGGGAGTTTCCCGGCGGCAAACTTGAGCCAGGCGAGAATCCGGAGCAGGCGCTGGTGAGAGAGCTACGAGAGGAGCTCGATATCCTGCCCCTGGCGTGCGAGCCCCTGATCCGCATCCACCACCGCTATGATGAGCGCCAGCTGCGCCTCGACTTTTTTCGCGTGACGGAGTTTTCCGGCGAGGCTAGGGGCATGGAGGGTCAGCCTCTGCGCTGGCTCAGCCCGGAGGAGATGCGCCGCGAACTTTTTCCGGCCGCCGATCGTCCCGTGATCACCGCTCTTCAACTGCCCGAGTGTTATCTGATTACGGGTGAGGATCCAGCAAACGTGCATGACTTTATGCGGCGACTCGAGGCTTCGCTGCTGGCGGGGTCACGCTTGGTGCAGCTGCGCGCTCACACACTGAATGATGGCTGTTACAGAGAACTGCTGGAGCAAGTGTCGGGGTTGTGCCGAATATTCCATGCCAAGTTGTTGATCAACCGGCCGCAGGGCTGTGTCGAGTGGGCTGGTCTGGCCGACGGCATCCATCTGTCTGCGGCACAACTACGTGACCTGGATCGACGTCCGCTAACAGAGGGGCTGGTCGGTGCTTCTTGCCACAATCCGCGGGAGTTGGCCAAGGCTTCCTCCCTGCAGCTCGACTATGCGTTGTTATCTCCGGTGTTACCGACCACCACCCATCCCGAATTGACGGGCCTGGGCTGGGAGCGTTTTGCCCAATGGGTGGATGGGGTCAATCTGCCGGTTTATGCCCTCGGGGGCATGCGGAGGGATCTGCTGGATCAGGCCAAGCTGGCTGGAGGGCAAGGCATCGCGGCGATCCGCGGTTTTTGGGCTGATTGATGTTCGCTTGCGGCTTTCTGACTGTCAATCTTGGAAACCGTAGGCCTCGATCAGGGAGCGGATGGTTTCGATGTCCTGTGACTTTTTTTCCAGGAACTCGAAACCGGAGTCGTAGAAAGAGGGGTTGATATCGTTGTCGCACCAGCGACAAACAGCACGAAACTGCATCGGCTTGAGAGCTCCCTCGGTATCAGGCAGTCGGATCTCCAGGGTGTAGTTTTGACCGATGGGAATCGGCTGATCGCTGATCAGCATCATGCCCTCTGCAGTGATGTCAACCACATGTCCCAACGGTTGCTCTGCATCAAGTTCAAAAACGCGCAGATAGAAGATCAGGTGACGACGCTTGATGGTGCGACGGTCTTCCGGCTTGTGACTGCTGGCTTGGAGATTGTGCTCGCTGGGGCGTTTGATGTACATGGTGCCTTCTTCATTGGGGCTGTTGGGGCGGTGTGGCTGCGACCTTATCGGAGAGCAGGGCTTCCAGGTCGACCCTATCGAAAGCATAGTGCTTGTTGCAGAATTCGCAATTGACGGAAACTTCCCCCTCCTCTCGCAGAATCTCCTCCAATTCGGTGCGCTCGAAGATGCGCAAGGCGTTGGCAACGCGTCCCTCGTTGCAATGGCAGCGGAACGCAATGGGAGAAGAGTCGAGTAACCGCACACCCTCTTCGTGAAACAGCCTGAACAGTAGCGTCTCCGCATCCAGTGTCAGTAGTTCATCGCGTGTCACCGTATCCGCCAGCAGCTTGAGTGGTTGCCAGTTTGAGGTGTGCGGATTTTCATCCGGCAAAAGCTGCAACATCAGCCCCACGGCGGTCTCGCCATTGGCGGCGAGCCAGATTCTTGTATTCAGCTGTTCCGACTGTTCGAAGTAGGTCTCCAGGGAATCGGAGAGTTGTTCGCTCTGCAGTCCGACGATGCCCTGATAGGGGTCGCCATGTTCCGGCTCAAGTGTGATCACCAAGCGTCCCTCGCGGTAGAGCTTATGACCTGCTGTCAGCGGACGATCAGGGTTCCAGCGGCACAGGCCGCGAATGGTCCCCGCATGGGTCGCCTGAGCGACCAGGGTGCGCAGTGGGCCCTGGGATTGTATCTGCAGGATCAGGGAACCCCGGTATTTGATGGTCGCCGAGAGCAGGCTCACAGCAGCGAGGGATTCTCCCAGTTGTTCGGCGATGGGGGACGGGTAATTCCGTTCTTGTAAGACGGCACGGTAGCTGGCGTCTAGCTGAACCAGCTCACCGCGGACTCTGCCGGTGGAGAAAACGAATCGGTACAGGTTGTCTCGGTAACTCATGGGTCTCCTGTGGTAGCGGGTGTTGGCATGTCACTGGTATCAGGATTTCACTATAATGCTTTGCGTAATACCTTCGAACTTTCGAAACTATAACTATTGCAAGGAAGTTCAAGAACAAATCATACAGGATGATTACTATGCTGCGCTCTACCTTAATCAGCCATGCATTGTTGCGGAATCCGGAGTTTCAGTCGGCATTGGTGCGCCTGGGGATCTGGTTTTTCAGTATTTTTTATATAGGACTTGGCGCCTGGACAGACTATTACAATGTCAATGTAGGGCTCTACTACCTGCTCTTCGGTGGTTACCTGATCTTTTTCCTGGTGGCCCTGTACAGCGTTTATCAGCGCCCGGTGGTGCCCATTCGACCCTATATCACCCTGCTGGTCGATATCAGCGCCACCAGTCTGGCGATCTTCCTCACGAATGAGGCGATCAGCCCCTTTTTCCTGCTCTATATCTGGATCTTCGTCTCTTACGGCACCCGTTACGGCAAGACGCTCTTGATGGTGGCCTCGTTGCTTAGCGTCACTGCCTACAATCTGGTGCTGCTTGCTTTGCATGAATGGGGGATACATACCTTCGAAGCCGCCTTCTTTCTGCTGCTGTTGGTGATGCTGCCCCTCTATCAATACAGCCTGTTGCGCAAATTGCATAGAGCGCGCCAGGAGGCGGAGCGCGCCAACAAGGCACGTGGCGACTTCCTTGCCACCATGACGCATGAGTTGCGTACCCCTCTGATCGGTATTCTGGGCATGGCCAGGTTGATGCAGGGCACGCCGCTGGATGCGGAACAGAAGGAGTATCTGCATTCGATCAACTCATCCGCCCAGCTGTTGCGGGCCTTGATTGGCGATATTCTCGATTTTTCCAAAATCGATGCGAATAAACTGGAACTGGTGGACGAGCCGTTCGATATCCGCCAATTGGTACACGATGTGATCTCCGCATTGGCTACTGAGGCACAGGAGAAACAGCTGGATCTGCGCTGCTGGGTGGATCCCCGGTTGCCGCGTAAATTGCAGGGCGACAAACTGCGAGTATCGCAGATACTTTTCAATCTGCTCGGTAATGCGATCAAATTTACCGAGCGGGGCAACATCATGCTGCGTTTCAGCTATGTCGATTCCGATCAAAATTTGCCTAAGCCTTATGTCTTGATCGATATCGAAGATACCGGCATCGGTATTCCCAAGGACAAACTGGACAAGATCTTCGATATGTTCTGGCAACTTGATGCCTCGAACAGCAGGCTGCATAGCGGCACCGGCCTGGGTACGACCGTGGCTCGCGATCTGACTCGTCGCATGGGAGGAGATATCGATGTACGTAGCCAGATCGGTGTTGGTACCGCCTTCAGTGTGCGTCTGCCGCTGATCAAAGAGCAGGGCATGGCGTTACCGGTCCATCCGCCGATATTGAAAGACAAGCGTATGTTGATTTTCGAGACCGACGAGCAGAGCACGCATCTGCACCTCAAGATTGTCGAGGAGCTCGGTATGCAGGCAGTTGCGGTGCACTCCCTGAATGGGCTCACGCCCCATCTGGATGAGGTCTTCGATGTAGTGTTGATTTGCGATTCACTTGCCGGGGTGAATCTGAGTCAGGTGTTCAGTCGGGTGGAGATACTGGAGGGACAACCCACCATTCTCCTGGCCGGTTACCGTGGACGTACCATCGGCATCCCCTCACCTGTCTCCCGGGTCTTGATGAAGCCGTTCCTGGCGGATGAGCTGGCACAGGCAATCATCGATCCGCTACGGGAACGCGAGTCGCAGCAGGAGATCCTCTCTTCCGCGCTCGGACACGAAGTGCGTGAAGAGAGCGGCATCAGGATTCTATTGGCAGAGGACAATGCGATTGCCGCGAAGGTGCTCTCCACACTGCTGCTGCAGCGGGGTCATTCGGTGCATGTGGTGAAAGATGGCAAGGAGGCGTTGGAGGCCGTGGCAAAGACAGACTACCATCTGGCCTTCATCGACTTGAGGATGCCGCACATGGATGGCATCGAGTTCACCCGCCGTCACCGGGCGATGGAGACTTCGAAGCATATCTTGCCGATCTATGCCTTGACGGCCAACACAGCGGAAGATGCGATGAAGAATTGTCTCGAGGCCGGTATGGACGGATTTCTCAACAAGCCGGTGGAGCCGGAACAGCTGGACGCCATCATCGAGCGTCATGCCGGCACCGGATATTACCAACGAAAAGAGCTGAAATAAAAAAGGTGATTTATGAACCCGGCAATCGATTTGGTTGTCGGGTTAATAGGCAGGCGTGTCAAGATGACACTTTGAATATTGTTGATACTCTAGGCATATCCACTAAAACCTAAAGGTTTGTGTCGTTTCCAAGCGAGCGCGTGAAATATGCCGACTTAGAGCCCCAGATTCTCACAGATGCGCTTGATCGGTCCTGACTGGTTCATGGTGTAGAAATGGAGGCCCGGTGCTCCTTCATCGAGCAGCCGCTGGCACAGTCGGGTGACGGTCTCGATACCAAAGGCGCGAATTCCATCCAGATCATCGCCGAAGCCTTCCAGGCGCTTGCGCATCCAGCGTGGGATCTCGGCGCCACAGGCATCTGAGAAACGGGCCAGTTGGGAGAAGTTGGTGATCGGCATGATACCGGGGAAGATCGGGATCCGAATACCCTGCGCCCGACAATCGTCGACAAAACGGAAGTAGGCATCAGGATTGTAGAAATATTGGGTGATTGCTCCGTTTGCACCCGCTTCAACCTTCTGTTTGAAGTACGCCAGATCCTGTTTCGCACTGACCGCCTGGGGGTGGAATTCCGGGTAGGCTGCCACCTCTATATGAAAGTGGTCACCGAAGCCATCCCGCACCAGTTTCACCAGTTGGTTGGCGTTGCTCAGATCGCCGAGACTGCCGAGACCCGATCCCGAAGGCAGGTCGCCGCGCAGCGCCACCAGACGCTGGATACCCTGATCCTGATAACGCTTGAGGATCTCCATAATCTCATCTCGGCTTGCGCCAATGCAGGAGAGGTGGGGGGCGGTGACGATCCCCTCCTCGCAGAGCCAATCCACCGTGTCGAAGGTACGCTGTTGGGTCGAGCCACCGGCGCCGTAGGTCACGGAGAAGTATGCAGGCGCGAGCGTTTGCAGGGTCCTCACCGTCTGCTGCATCTTTTCGAAGCCTCCCTCTGTCTTGGGAGGGAAGAGTTCGAAACTGATATTTTGCCGGTCTTCTGTTGACATGGGATTCAGCTAGTTATGAATGGGGTATATGGGCAGCGAATGAACCGAGTAGACCGCAAATGGAATACGGTCTCTGGGTTCACTCGCGGACGATCATCGCAAAGGTCCTGATCTTAATGATCGATCAGTACCGGTAGTGTTCGGCCTTGTAGGGGCCCTCCACCGGCACGCCGATGTAGTCTGCCTGCTCCTGACTCAGGGTGGTCAGGTGTGCGCCGATCTTGGCCAGATGCAGTCGCGCCACCTCTTCATCCAAGTATTTTGGTAACACATAGACATTATTGCCATATTTTTCAGGATGATTGTAGAACTCGATCTGCGCCAGCACCTGGTTGGAGAAGGAGTTGGACATGACAAAGCTGGGATGGCCGGTGGCGCAGCCCAGATTGACCAGCCGCCCCTCGGCTAGCAGGATGATGCGCTTGCCGTCAGGGAAGATGACATGGTGCACTTGGGGCTTGATCTCCTCCCACGGGTACTTGTGGATGCCGGCGATGTCGATCTCGTTGTCGAAGTGGCCGATGTTGCAGACGATCGCCTGGTCCGGCATTGCGGCCATGTGATCGTGGGTGATGATTTTCAGGTTGCCGGTGGTGGTGACAAAGATGTTGCCGAGGGGGGCCGCCTCTTCCATGGTGACTACCCGGTAGCCCTCCATCGCCGCCTGCAGGGCGCAGATGGGGTCGATCTCGGTGACCCATACGGTGGCACCCAGGCCGCGCAGAGACTGGGCGCAGCCCTTTCCCACATCGCCATAACCGGCGACTATGGCAATCTTGCCGGCGATCATCACATCGGTGGCTCGCTTGATGCCGTCGACCAGGGACTCGCGGCAGCCATAGAGATTGTCGAACTTGGACTTGGTGACCGAGTCATTGACGTTCATGGCCGGGAACAGCAGGGTGCCCTGTTCCATCATCTGATAGAGACGGTGGACGCCGGTGGTAGTCTCTTCGGTGACGCCCCTGATCGATTCCGCCATGCGGTGGTAGCGTTTCGGGTCTTCGTCGAGACTGCGCTTGAGTACACCGAGAATCACCCGCCACTCCTCGGCATCGTCATCCTTGGGTTCCGGTACGGCGCCCGCGTTGGCATACTCCACACCCTTGTGCACCAGCAGGGTGGCATCGCCGCCGTCATCGAGAATCATATTGGCCTCTTCATCACCAGGCCAGTTGAGCACCTGCTCGGTACACCACCAGTACTCTTCGAGAGATTCCCCCTTCCAGGCGTAGACGGGAATGCCATCGGCAGCGATCGCCGCCGCGGCATGGTCCTGGGTGGAGAAGATGTTGCAGGAACACCAACGGACCTGGGCGCCGAGGGCCACCAGGGTCTCGATCAGCACCGCGGTCTGGATGGTCATGTGCAGGGAGCCGGTGATGCGCGCCCCTTTGAGAGGTTGTTCTTTGGCGTATTTCTCGCGAATCGCCATCAGGCCAGGCATCTCGGTCTCGGCGATGGCGATCTCGCGGCGGCCGTAATCGGCCAAAGAGATATCGGCGACTTTGTAATCGTTGAACTCACTCATGGTAATCATCTCCTGAATATCGTGAGTGAGCGCCGTTTGTCGTAATGGTCCCTGGCCGAGCCTGGCGGATCGTCGATCCGTTGCAGCGCTCCTCGGCAGGGTGGGGTTAATTATGAATTAAGAATTGTGAATTTTGAATTGTTGCGCGCCGATGCGCGGCCTGTTCAAAATAAACAATTCAAAATTCAGCATTATTTTAAAGTCCTGCGTCCTCGCGCAGCGTGTCTGCCTTGTCGGTGAGTTCCCAGGTAAAGCCTTCGTCTTCGCGGCCGAAGTGGCCATAGGCAGCGGTTTTGCGGTAGCTGATGCGGTCGGTGTTGAGCAGGTCCAGCATCTTCAGGATGCCATAGGGGCGCAGGTCGAAATGGCGGCGCACCAGTTCTACGATCTTCTCGTCAGCGATCTTGCCGCTGCCAAAGGTCTCGACCATGATCGAAGTCGGTTCTGCAACACCGATGGCGTAGGAGACCTGAATCTCACACCGGTCAGCCAGGCCGGCAGCGACTATGTTCTTGGCCACATAGCGCCCGGCGTAGGCGGCGGAGCGGTCGACCTTGGATGGATCCTTGCCGGAGAAGGCGCCGCCGCCATGGCGGGCCATGCCCCCGTAGGTGTCGACGATGATCTTACGTCCGGTCAGACCGCAATCGCCTACCGGACCGCCAATGACGAAGCTGCCGGTGGGGTTGATGTGAATCTTCTCCTGCGGGCACTGATCGAGCCAGGCCTTGGGCAGGATGGGCTGAATGATGTTCTCCATCACCGCCTCGCGCAGATGGTTGTAGTCGATGTCGGGATCGTGTTGGGTGGAGAGGACCACGGCGCCGATACCAACCACCTGACCGTCTTCGTATTGCAACGTGACCTGACTCTTGGCGTCGGGTCGCAGCCAGGGCAACACGCCCGATTTGCGGATCTCGGACTGCCGCTGCACCAGGCGTTGTGCATAGGTGATGGGGGCGGGCATCAGGACATCGGTCTCATTGGTGGCGTAGCCGAACATCATGCCCTGGTCGCCGGCACCCTGTTCTTCGGGGGCGGTACGGTCAACCCCCTGGGCGATGTCGCTGGATTGTTTGCCGATCAACGACATCACGGCACAGGTGGAGCCGTCGAAACCCACATCGGAGCTAGTGTATCCGATATCGCAGACCACGCCGCGTACCAGATCATCCAGGTCGATCCAGGCCTCCGTGGTGATCTCTCCGGCAACGATTACCGCCCCGGTCTTGATCAGGGTCTCGCAGGCGACACGCGCCCGCTCCGGTTGGGGGTCCTGGGTCAGAATCGCATCGAGCATGGCGTCCGAGATCTGGTCGGCGACTTTGTCGGGATGACCTTCGGAGACCGATTCTGAGGTAAAGATATAGTTATTTGCCATCAGTGTTCCTGAGGATGTAGCGCTATTGAACTGTAATTCAAAATGGGAGCAGCCGACCTGCAATCGACTCTTGGAGGTGGACTGCTGAAAGAAACCGGATTTTACACATCAGTCTGCTTTTTGCATAATGCCCCACCCTAATTCAATGCAATGTATTGACCGGAGCAATAATGGTATCTCTTGAGACCCCTGTCTGTGATTTCGGTGCATCGGCGCCCGATTTCTCCCTGCCCGGTGTTGATGGCAAGGTTTGGAACCTCCAGGCGTGTGTCGGAGAGCGTGGTTTGCTGGTGATGTTTATCTGTAATCACTGCCCCTACGTAAAGGCCGTGCAGCAGCGTATTGTGCGGGACGTGAAGGATCTCAAGTCCCTGGGTATCAATGCGGTGGCCATCATGTCGAACGATCCGGCCGACTATCCGGAAGACTCCTTCGAGAACATGCAGCAGGTGGCCCGAGAGCTGGCCTACCCATTCCCCTATCTTCTGGACCAAAGCCAGGCTGTAGCCAAGGCCTATGGTGCCGTCTGTACCCCCGATTTTTTCGGCTATAACGCCGACTTGGCGTTGCAGTATCGCGGTCGGTTGGATGCGAGTCGCAAGGAGACGGCGGGAGAGGACGTGCGCAGGGACCTCTTCGAGGCCATGAAACAGGTCGCTGAGACCGGCCAGGGACCACTTGATCAGATCCCCAGCATGGGCTGTTCCATCAAGTGGCGGGACGATCCAACGGATTGAAAGTATATGCTTTATTAGGATATTAGGATTTTCCATCAAGCTTGCTTATTGCCCCCATAAAGGCGGCTATATTGCCCGGCTCATGGCCTTGGGTCAGAATAGTCCACCTTTGTCCGCTAGGGACACACGGTGCGCCTGCAAGCCAATAGAACAAGCAACCGGCGCTCGTGGCTCAGCAAATACCGCTGTAATGGGGCATCGCTTAACAGATTCCGGCGGATGGCCGCCAATTAGAAATTTATCTGCCATCGGCGCAGGTATTCATCATTTACATTCAGGAGGGGTCAATGTCCTCACGTAGAGAACTTGCCAATGCCATTCGTGCGCTCAGTATGGATGCGGTGCAGAAAGCCAATTCAGGTCACCCGGGCGCGCCTATGGGTATGGCCGACATCGCGGAAGTCTTATGGAACGACCACATGAAGCACAATCCGGCCAATCCGGACTGGGCCGATCGTGACCGTTTCGTCCTCTCCAACGGGCACGGCTCCATGCTGATCTATTCGTTGTTGCATCTGACCGGTTACGAGCTGTCGATCGATGATCTGAAGAGTTTCCGTCAGCTCCACTCCAAGACTCCGGGCCATCCCGAGTACGGTTATGCTCCTGGCGTAGAGACCACCACCGGTCCGCTGGGGCAGGGCATCACCAATGGCGTCGGCATGGCGTTGGCGGAGAAGATTCTGGCTGCCCAGTTCAATCAGCCGGGACATGAGGTGGTCGATCACCACACTTATGTATTTCTTGGCGATGGCTGCATGATGGAAGGTATCTCCCATGAAGCCTGCTCCCTGGCCGGTACCCTCGGTCTGGGCAAGCTGATCGCCTTCTGGGATGACAACGGCATCAGTATCGACGGCGAGACCGAGGGTTGGTTCTCTGACGATACACCTTCCCGCTTCGAGGCCTATGGCTGGCATGTGGTACGTAATGTGGATGGCCATGATGCGGATTCCATCAGCAAGGCAATCGCTGCCGCCAAAGCGGACAGCGACAAACCGAGCCTGATCTGCTGCAAGACCACCATCGGTTTCGGATCGCCGAACCTGGCTGGCAGTCACGACTGCCACGGTGCGCCACTGGGCGCCGAAGAGATCGCCGCCACCCGCGAACAGCTGGGTTGGGCCCACGAGCCCTTCGTTATCCCCGAGGAGATCTACAATGGCTGGGACGCCAAGGCGTCCGGCACCCAGGCTGAAGCGGCCTGGAACGAGAAGTTCAGCGCCTACGCAGCGGCTCATCCGGAACTGGCGGCCGAGTTCACGCGCCGCATGGCCGGTGATCTGCCCGCCAACTGGGAGGCGGAGTCCGCTAAGTTCATCGCTGAGGTGAATGCCAAGGCAGAGTCTCCGGCCACCCGCAAGGCCTCGCAGAACAGCCTCAATGGCTATGGTCCGCTTCTGCCCGAATTCCTCGGCGGTTCAGCCGACCTGACACCGTCCAACCTGACTGCATGGTCCGGTTCCAAGTCGGTCACCGAGGGCCATGTCGACGGTAACTACCTCTCCTATGGTGTGCGCGAGTTCGGCATGTCGGCGATCATGAACGGTGTAGCACTGCATGGGGGTTTCATCCCCTACGGCGGTACCTTCCTGATGTTCTCCGAGTACGCCCGTAACGCCCTGCGTATGGCGGCGTTGATGAAGCTGCGTTCCATCTACGTCTATACCCATGACTCCATCGGTCTTGGCGAGGACGGCCCGACTCATCAGCCGATCGAGCAGATCCCGACCCTGCGCATGATTCCGAATATGGACGTTTGGCGTCCTTGTGATGCAGTAGAGACGGCGGTTGCCTGGAAGGCGGCGATCGAGAAGCAGGATGGTCCCTCCTGCCTGATTTTCTCACGACAGAATCTGACTCATCAGGATCGCAGTGAGGCGCAGCTTGCTGCTATCGCCAAAGGCGGTTATGTGCTGGCAGATTGTGACGGTACTCCCGAGGTGATCGTTATCGCCACCGGCTCCGAGGTCGAGATCGCGCTGAAGGCGGCGGCTGAGTCGGACAAGCGGGTCCGTGTGGTCTCCATGCCCAATACCAAGTGTTTCGATGCGCAGGATGCGGCCTATCGCGAATCGGTACTGCCCGCTGCCGTCTCTGCCCGTGTGGCGGTGGAAGCCGCTGTCACCGACGGCTGGTACAAATATGTCGGCCTCAACGGCAAGGTTATTGGCATCAACCGTTTTGGCGAGTCCGCGCCGGCCGGTCAGCTGTTCAAAGAGTTCGGTTTCACCGCCGAGAATGTGCTCGCGGCCATCAACGAAGTGAGCGCCTAAGACATCGACAGGGCGCTGTCTGCGCCCCTGAAACAGCCAAATTACAACTCTACATACGTTAACGGAGAATCGATATGACTATAAAAGTAGGTATCAACGGTTTTGGACGCATTGGCCGTATGGCTTTCCGTGCCATCGCGAAAGACTTTCCCGGTATCGAAGTCGTCGGTATCAACGACCTGCTGGACCCCGACTATCTGGCTTACATGCTGAAGTACGATTCAGTCCACGGCAACTTCGACGGCGACATCGCCGTGGAAGGCAGCAACATGGTGGTTAACGGTAAGAAAATCCGTCTCACCGCCGAGCGTGATCCGGCCAACCTGAAGTGGGACGAGATCGGCGCCGATCTGGTCATCGAGTGCACCGGCTTCTTCCTCACCGAAGAGACCTGCCAGAAGCACATCGACGCCGGTGCTAAAAAGGTGGTGCAGAGTGCGCCTTCCAAGGACGCTACCCCGATGTTCGTCTACGGTGTCAACCACAACGACTACGCCGGTCAGACCATCGTCTCCGCCGCCTCCTGTACCACCAACTGCCTGGCGCCCGTGGCCAAGGTGTTGAACGACAAGTGGGGCATCAAGCGCGGCCTGATGACCACCGTGCACGCCGCCACCGCCACCCAGAAGACCGTTGACGGCCCCTCCCAGAAGGACTGGCGCGGCGGCCGCGGCATCCTGGAGAACATCATTCCCTCCTCCACCGGCGCCGCCAAGGCGGTGGGCAAGGTGCTGCCCGAGCTGAATGGCAAGCTGACCGGCATGGCTTTCCGTGTGCCCACCTCCGATGTTTCCGTGGTCGACCTGACCGTGGAGCTGAACAGTGGCGCGAGCTATGACGACATCTGCGCCGCCATGAAAGCCGCTTCCGAGTCCGGCGATCTGGCCGGCGTGCTGGACTACACCGAGGAGAAGGTGGTTTCCACCGATTTCCGCGGCCGTGGTACCCCGTCGATCTTCGATGCGGGCGCCGGCATCATGCTGGACGACACCTTCGTCAAGGTGGTTTCCTGGTACGACAACGAGTACGGCTATACCTGCAACATGTTGCGTGTGGTTGAGCACGTCGCGAAATAAGACAGGCAGTTCACGGGGCGGCGATGCCGCCCTGTGAATCTTTACTTATGGCTTTCTCGCTTATCCCTGCATAGGGCGCCGGAATTCATAATTAAAAATTCACAATAGAACATTAGAATCGACGCAGGAGTTCGTTATGTCTTTCATCAAACTGACCGATCTCGATCTTGCCGGTAAGCGCGTATTGATCCGCGCTGACCTCAATGTGCCCGTGAAGGACGGCAAGGTGACCTCGGATGCACGCATATCCGCGTCCATGCCGACAATCGAGCACTGCGCCAAGGCGGGCGCCAAGGTAATGGTGATGTCCCACCGTGGGCGTCCGGAAGAAGGCGTCTATTCGGAAGAGAACTCCATGGCGCCGATCGCTGATGATATGACTGCCAAAATGGGCAAGCGCGTACGCCTGATCAAAGAGTATCTGGGCGGCGGTTTCGATGTCGCCGAGGGCGAAGTGGTACTGCTGGAGAACGTGCGTTTCAACGCCGGTGAAAAGAAGGACAACGAAGCACTGGCGAAGCAGTATGCCGCCCTCTGTGATGTCTATGTGATGGATGCCTTCGGCACCGCGCATCGTGCCCAGGCCTCGACTCACGGTGCCGGCAAGTTCGCACCGGTCGCCTGCGCCGGTCTGCTGCTGGCCAGCGAGCTGGAGAACCTGGCCAAGGCACTGGCCGACCCGGCGCGCCCAATGGTTGCCATCGTCGGCGGTTCCAAGGTCTCCACCAAACTGACGGTACTCGAGGCGCTGTCGGAGAAGGTTGATCAGTTGGTGGTCGGCGGTGGTATTGCCAATACCTTCCTCAAGGCGATGGGCAAGAATGTGGGCAAATCCCTGTGTGAGGATGACCTGGTGCCCACGGCCAAGGCCCTGATCGGGAAGATGCAGGCTCGCGGTGCCAATATCCCGATCGCCAGTGATGTGGTGGTGGGTAAGAACTTCGCCGAGGATGAACCCGCGGTGTTGAAGAGCGCCGATGAGGTGGCCGATGACGAGATGATCTTCGACATCGGGCCCGACAGCGCCCGTGAGCTGGCCGATATCATCGCTCAGGCGGGTACCATCGTCTGGAACGGCCCGGTGGGTGTGTTCGAGTTCGACCAGTTTGGTGAAGGCACCAAGACCGTCTCCATGGCGATTGCCAACTCGGCCGGCTTCTCTCTCGCCGGTGGCGGCGACACCATCGCCGCGATCCAGAAATATGACATCTACGACAAGGTGTCGTACATCTCCACGGCTGGCGGCGCCTTCCTTGAATATCTCGAGGGCAAAACCCTGCCCGCGGTCGCCATGCTTGAAGGCCGGGCGGCCGAATAGGAATCGGAGAATCGATTCGAAGTACGGTCGGGCAGGGGCCCGGCCACAAGACCATGCGACAAGCATGAATTTGGACCTGTATGCCAAGACGAACCAAAATTGTGGCGACACTGGGACCGGCAACCGACGATCCCAAGATGCTCGACAAACTTATCTATGCCGGGGTGGATGTTGTCCGCCTCAACCTCTCTCATGATGCGCACGAGTCGCATAGGATGCGCGCCGAGCGTATCCGTAATCGGGCGCGCGCCTGTGGACGCCAGATTGGTGTGCTGTGTGACCTGCAAGGTCCAAAAATCCGTATCGGCAAGTTCAAGCAGGGCGCGGTACAACTGGAGGAGAACGGGAAGTTCATCCTCGATGCGACCTGCTCGCTGGATGCCGGCGACCTTGAGCGGGTGGGAATTACCTATACCGACCTGATCAATGATGTCTCACGTGGCGACACTTTACTGTTGGATGACGGCGCCATTGTGCTCTGGGTGTGTGAAGTTGAGGCAAGTGAAATCCGCTGTAAAGTGGTGGTGGGTGGTAAGCTCTCCAACAACAAGGGTATCAACAAGCAGGGTGGCGGCCTCTCCGCGCCGGCCCTGACGGACAAGGATCGTGCCGATATCAAGTTCGCTGCCGAGATCGATGCCGACTACTTGGCAGTCTCTTTTGTGCGTAGTGCCGAGGATGTGATCGAAGCGCGCCGGTTGTTAGAAGAGGCAGGCGGCCAAGGCGGCATCATTGCCAAGATTGAGCGTGCCGAGGCTCTCGACTGCATCGCTGAAATCATTCATGCCTCCGATGCCATCATGGTGGCCCGAGGTGACCTGGGTGTGGAGATCGGCGACGCGGAGTTGCCGGCGGTACAGAAAGAGCTGATCAAGACTGCGCGTGAACTCAACAGCGTGGTAATTACCGCGACACAGATGATGCAATCGATGATCGAGAGTCCGATACCGACCCGCGCCGAGGTGTTCGACGTAGCCAACGCGGTGCTCGATGGTACTGACGCGGTGATGCTCTCTGCCGAGACCTCGGTCGGCAAGTTTCCCCACAAGGTGGTGGAGGCGATGGACCGGGTCTGTCTCGAAGCCGAAAAACAGCTTAGTGCCCGGCGTTCCCACCATCGTCTCGATACCGTCTTCGGGCGTGTCGACGAGGCCATCGCGATGGCCACCATGTATACCGCCAACCACTTGGGCGTGAAGGCGATCGCGGCGCTGACCGAATCCGGGTCGACGGTGAAGTGGATGTCACGCATCAGCTCCGGCATACCCATCTATGCGCTGACACGCCATGTGCAGACACGCCGTAAGGTGACCTTGTATCGTGGTGTCTATCCGGTGAGTTTCGATGTGGCCACCACCAACGTGGACAAGGTCAACAAAGAGGTTATCGATGAACTGCTGCGCCGAGGTGAAGTAAGGGAAGGCGATTTAGTGGTCATCACCAAGGGAGATCGCTCCGGTGTGGAAGGTCAAACCAATATTATGAAAGTGATGCGAGTCGGTGAGCATGTGCTCGCTGAAGAAACGGATTGAGGCCGGTGCCCACGGGCGCCGTTCACAGTGGCAACAGACAAACTAAGTAACGAAACTAAATCAAGGAGGCTATCATGGCACTGATTTCCTTGCGCCAACTGCTAGACCACGCTGCCGAGAACGGCTATGGTCTGCCGGCGTTCAACGTCAATAACATGGAGCAGGTGCATGCGATCATGCAGGCTGCCGATGCAGTCAACAGCCCGGTGATTCTGCAAGGCTCCGCCGGTGCGCGTTCCTATGCGGGCGAACCCTTTCTACGCCACCTGATCGTGGCTGCCACCGAGATGTATCCGCACATCCCGGTCTGCATGCATCAGGATCACGGCACCAGTCCCGGTGTCTGCCTGCGCTCCATCCAATCCGGCTTCTCCTCGGTCATGATGGATGGCTCGCTGATGAGCGACGGTAAGACCCCTTCCTCTTATGAGTACAATGTGGAAACAACCGCCAAGGTTTCCGAAATGGCACATGCCGGTGGTGTTTCGGTGGAGGGTGAGCTGGGCTGTTTGGGCTCCCTCGAGACCGGCCAGGCCGGTGAAGAGGACGGCATCGGTGCCGAGGGCACGCTGGATCACAGTCAACTGTTGACCGATCCCGACGAGGCTGCCGACTTCGTCAAGAAGACCGGCGTGGATGCTCTGGCTATCGCCATCGGTACCTCTCATGGCGCCTATAAGTTCACCCGTCCGCCGACCGGTGACATCCTGGCCATCGAGCGGGTGAAGGAGATCCATGCACGCATCCCCAACACCCATCTGGTGATGCACGGCTCCTCCTCGGTACCGCAGGATTGGCTGGCGATCATCAACGAATACGGTGGCGACATGGGTGAGACCTACGGCGTACCGGTCGAGGAGATCGTCGAGGGTATCAAGCACGGCGTGCGCAAGGTCAATATCGATACCGATCTGCGTATGGCCTCCACCGGTGCCATCCGTCGTCATCTGAACGACAACAAGTCCAATTTCGATCCACGTAAGTTCCTCAAAGAGGCCACCAAGGCGATGTCCGATATCTGCAAGGCGCGCTACGAGGCGTTCGGGTCCGCCGGCATGGCTGACAAGATCATCCCGATATCCCTCGAGGGCATGCAGAAGCGCTACGATAGCGGCGAGCTGGATCCGAAGGTCAACTGATCTTCTCTCTTTTCTGTTCCGGGATCTGGTTGATCCCTCCTGGGAGAAAAAAAACGCCCGGTTTCTACCGGGCGTTTTTTGTTTTATTAACCCGGCACCTTGCTGGTCCGAAAGTCATATAGGCAACACTCAGCTTGTCTGTGCGCTTTCACGGCAAGGCGCCGCCACACCGTTGTGAAAGCACACAGACAAGCCCGCAGGGAGTCCCAGGGATACTCCGGCTCTGCGTTGCGACGCTTGCCAAGGGCCTGCCATTACCTGCGCGTCACGCCTTGATCCGGAGCATCCCTGGGGCTCTGAGTGTTGCCGATATTACTTTCGGATCAGTAACAGGCTGCAGCCTATTCTGCTGCATCCCACACTTCTGTTCCGCCCGCAGCCGTCTGCCATAAATTGACAATGGTGCAGAACAGCCGGGCAGTCTGCTCCGTGTCGTATATGGCCGAGTGGGCCTCGTTGCTGTCCCAGCCGAGTCCGGCAGATTGCGCTGCTTTGGCCAATACGGTTTCGCCATAGGCCAGCCCGGCCAAGCTGACGGTGTCGAAGGTGCTGAACGGGTGG
>JBNKOL010000124.1:0-11892 GCA_050294655.1 Sedimenticolaceae bacterium | reverse complement strand
CCGACGGCCATCATGAATTAAATTCGTATGCAAAAACGTGAGTTCCCTCACGTTATTTGTGGGATTTATATCCCATTGTTTTTGTTTTGGGAATTTTTTCTCAAGATCGATGTCGCTCCGAACAAAGCTCGGCGTATCTTGGTGACTAGCGCTACGGATTGGACCTCAGTCCCGCCCGATATCCTCATGAACCATGAATTCTACTCTGGACTTTATGCGACTTATTTAGCCCGAGCCCGAAGCTATCTAGCGGTCAAAGTCTGTCATGGATGTTCGCACAGTGGAGCGACTTCAGCTGGCTCTCTTGCCACTGGTTGGCAAGGTCACGGCGGATATTTCGATAGAGATCCAGAATCGGCAGTTCCATATTACACGTCAATTCGGAACGCGGGAGTTCGAACAAGGCCCGCTTGCCTCGCAGCTCGAATACGTCGCTGAGCTGGTGAAAAACCAGGCCGAACCGTTTCAGGTGACGCTGCAGACGCGGTTCCATCACCACCAGCACCCGCTTCAGCTCGCACAGATCGACGGTTGCAATGGCAGAGAGGTAGAGGCCGATGGAGAGATTGGGAACGTTGCGCCGCTCCTCCTCGGTATGAATGTCGCTGGTATTGTGATCGGCCAGGATGAAGGGTTTTCCTGATTCACGAGCACGGCGACGAAACCCCTTGGTGACCGCCAATCGCGAGATCTCGCCCACTTGTCCGGGCGGTTTAAAACGCCGTTCCAGGGCTTCATCAAAGGATACATCGTGCAACTGGCAGGGTAGTTTGGCATCGTACTGACCCGAGGGCGGCGTCACCAGGCGGACACAGCCTGCGATGTCTCCGGATCGCTTGTGCTCGAGCAGGCAGTGGAGGGCATAGTCATCGCATAGATCGGTTTCCAGCCGCGATGCATCGAGGGGTTCCCACCCTAGTTCCTCTGCATAGACCTGATAACGGATAGCGTAGGCATATCGCTGCTGTACTCGGGTGACGGCCAAATGTACGCGAAAGTATTGGTTAAAGTTCTCAGCAAGACTCTCCATAAGCTACTCCGTTGATATCCGTTAGGTTCGCGAATCCTCCACTGTTTCTACTCTCATCCGGTGACGTTTGAAGTATATGTTCTATACAATTTTTGTTAATTTTTCACTTAACTCGGCTGCCATCCAATGCTATGCGGCTGCTACGGTAATATAGGAGACACCAGCTGTAGCTTCGGGCGCAGGGCCTATTGATGTACTGACTTCGATTGGAATGCAATTTCTTCTGCTACAGGCTCATCATTAAGACCCATATTTAGCGTTGGATATTGGCCCGGCACAGGCATGTCGAGCCATTTCTCATCTTTTGGCAACATAAGTTCTTGTCTTTGACTGCGTACCATCATGACACCCGTTCACAACATCAACATTTCCGATTTCATTCAAATTCATGACGGTATAAGCATGGCGATCAGGTCCATTGTTGGACAGATGACCCATTTTTGATAGTATTCCAATAACTTTCGGGCCACTTCTTCCGCTTATATCAAGTGTCTCTTGGGAATTCACTTTCGTTGACATATCTTCAACAAAAGCAATGTGTTTTTTCTTTTTTGAAGGCAGTACAACTCTCTTCCATGATTGACTATCTTCCTCAATAAATGCTGTAGCCATATCACAGGCATCACCTTCAGGTATGTCATCACCTGTAGGCTATTCATTTTCAATTACACTTACCGATATAAGCAGAGCAGTTAGGAACCTGCCGTAGCGGTGTAAGGTTTGTGCTACTCCATAGCACAAACGAACACCACGAAAGGCAAGTCCCTCGCTATTGGTTTTGTTATGTTTCTTGCTATTTCATCGAGCCTGTGACAGTAGCTTATCACCATGATATATCTGCTGGTCAGCATCTTCCAACAGGGAGAAGAAAAGCAGACATGAATCACTCTCCATTGCCTTGTGCTGCGCAGATTTTGCTGATTCGAGATCAGCCCAATGAACGACATCTATCCACTTTCCATTTCCGACTTTAATTAACTCTCTGGATATAAAGCCATCCCATTTTTTTAAAGTATCAAGCATTCCTTCAGCGGATTTTAAAACCCTACTGTCAGAAACTCCTTCTTTTGCCGAAAAAACCACTAATTCCACAGTTTCCGCATGGGAGTTGGCCGCGAAAAACAAAAATAGAAACAAAGCACCATATCTCAATAATGATTTCATCATTTAACCTCACACAAATTTGTTGAAGCTAAATGCTAAATCCGTGCTACTGACAACGTTCTGTCAGTAACTTCGCCAAAATAATTACGACCAGGTTCACCTGACGAAAATCGCACAGCGATTCTTGCTCGGTTGGAGCTCCTTATTAGGTTACAGCCAAACTAGAAACCATTTCTTTATATATGTATGATTTCACGGCTTCTATCTTGAGCTTCACAATTATATGTGATGAACAACGCCATGTTGCCTGACGATACATACCAATGTTGCCAAAATTCATTCTCAACACCGAATACCAAGGTAAACCCGTTAAAGTCACCAGCATTAGCAGGCGCCACTTTTGCTCCTGCCTCGATGTGTTCATCGAGCTAGTTCTTTTAAGTCTTCTTCAGTGACTTCGCCAACCTTTGAGTAAGAACTAATTTGAAGAGCGCCAACACCATCAGGATGGTAGATAGCTGAGCATTCTTCTTCATACTCCCCCACCCACTCAGGCAACAAATCCAGCTCCCAACTTGTTCCTTTGAATTTGCTCATTCTTTATGCTTATCGAGAATGTCGAAAAACCCATAAAACCAGACCTTCTGCAATTATTTTCAGCAGACGCGTTTTTCCTGCATACGCTCTAACAAGCCTCAAGGCACTCATATGCCAGATATTTGCCGTCTAGATATGCGTGTCTGGTTTTCGCCATTTTTGTTGCTCCTTGATCTTATATCGTCTTTCATTTTCATGAATTTATTTTGTTTTGCTGTTTCGACAGCCTCAACGCCTCAATATGGAGCGTGCAGAGAAGCGAAGCATCCCAGGCGTTCTGTCCGACTACATCTGTCTTGTCAAACACTTTTCAAATGTACTATTCTCCTTGCCAACATGAGAGATATGACAAACAACAATAGCTCAACAACCAACCCTGGTAATACGACCGTCGTAAATGGTTCAACATTGAACATGCTTAAATTAACCGGATACAAAAGCTCTAGAACCACTCTTGCAGTCCAGAGTACAGTTTTTATCATCAGGTAGTAATATAGCAATTCGACAGTTGATTCAATTTTTTTGGCAAAAAGCATCGTAAGGCTACCGAATGCTATCAATAGAATCCCTACTGAGAAAATAACCAATGTTACAAAATCAATTTCACTTTGTTGCAGTAGGGAAAACCCCTTTGCTCGATAAGCAAACTCTGGCATTGCAAAGTGAAGCAAACCTACGGCAATCTCAATTGCCCCGGCAACATAGAGGATTTGCTTTAGCAGCTTCAATTGTTTTTCCATATAATGATCCTTTCTATGTCAATCAGCCGACGCTTTAGCGTTCGGCTGAATTGATTTGTTAAGTGCCATTTCATGTGGGAACGGAATTCTAGTTGATACCGCCCATTTTTTCCCATTAATCTCTACCGCGCTCTTTTCATTTCGTGCTTCAATAAACTTTTTAAACTTTTCATAATGACTGAAGGGCAAGTAGATACTGTAGGAATCACCCCGCTTTTTAGTACTACTGGATCTAATGTCTGGCCAGTTGCCAGGCCAAATTATTGATTTTTCTGGGGCGTAATCATAAGGCCAAATCATTACTTCTATATGAGTTGGGTTCCAATCTTTAGCACCTGCTTTACTATATCTAGTAAAATAATCAAATTTATCTAGAAACTCTCTCGGAGCTTTTTCCCGAACTACTTTCTGTTTGCGAAGGTTTCCATAAACGCTAATTTTCTTAATACTGATACCAGATTTAAACGTGAGAACCTGCGTTGGCTGATCGGTCCAATCAGATAGAATGTACTCTCTTTCTAAAGCCGTTAACTTTTGAATTTCAGATAGCTCAGCCTTAAGGTCTGACGGATTTAAAATGATGCTTTGATATTTTTTTAGTTTGCTATTCCAAAAAATTACTTGGCCTTCAGAATAAAGGATATAGGTAGGAGAGTCGGATCCTATGACCATACGCCAAGGGTCGAATTCATATAATGATATAAGAATCTCTTCAGCTTGAGATAAAGAGGTTGATAGCAATAAAACAATGAGCAGTGATAATTTCTTCATATTATTGCGCACTTAACAAGTGATTATCTTGCCGACTCCGATAATGTGATATCCAGCTGGCGCTGATAGTGGAATATACCGCTTCTGAAGCGATTCTCATTTTGACAAGCGGCGGATGAAAACTCTGCGGCGTAGCATCCTGCCCGTGGTTTGTAATCCATTCTGATATTGCAGAATATCAAACAGTACGACATTGAAAAAGGACAGGCGTTATGACTGCAATAGACCAGCCTGAATAAAAGCGCTCGAGACGCGCAACAAGCTTCCAATATAGCCCGAACCATCGACTTCATATCGTGCTCGGGAATCGCGCGCATGAGGACTCACTCAGGAGTTCCCTACCAACATAGGCGTTGCATCAAAGCAATTTGAAATCAGGCGAGAGATGAAGATTCGCTCGCCAAAACCAACTAACCCCGCCAGACATAGAGCTCCATCGCCGCCGGCTCGCAGCGGTTGCAGCTGCTGCCGCAGGCCGCCTCCACTTTGCGCCTTTCGACAAGACCCTTGAGTACCCACTTCTCGAGTATGCCGCGCATAGCATCCTGTTCGGTGTCGAAGTGCAATGCGATTTCGGCCAGAGTGACCTGGCCGCGGCCGGCGAGATAGTCCCTTACCTGCGACAGGATCATACAGCCACCTTCCGCCCGGGTTGCTGGAGATGAAACGACCAGTAGCGCAGACCACCGATGGTGATGAAGAGGGTTAGGCTGAGGCCGATGATCCATCCCAAAGCGCTGTTGGGATGACCCGCGTAGGTGGCGAACTGGTAAAAAAGGCTGGCACTGATATAGGCGATACCGGTCGACCAGGCAACCACAAAGGCGGCCCAGCGGGGTCCCGCCTCACGCCGAATGGCGCCGATGGTGGCAACACAGGGAGAGTAGAGCAGGATGAACAGCAGATAGGCGAAGGCCCCCGCCTGGCCATCGAAGCGGGCGGCCATGGCGCCGAAGACATCCACACTGACCGCCTGCGAGGCTGCGCTTGCCTCGATGTCGCTGAGATCGCCCACATCCATCGCCAGCGGATCGGTCAGCAGGTCCTTCACGCCCAGCAGATTCTCCGGCACACTGGCGGCCGCGTCACGAATCGACTGCCAGAAATCGAACTCCGCCTCCTCTTTCGGTGCCAGCGCCGAATCGTCCCGCGCCAGATTGGTATAGAGGGCGTCGAGGGTGCCCACCACTGTCTCCTTGGCCAGGATACCGGTGAAGATCCCCACCGTGGCCGGCCAGTTCTCCTGATGGATGCCCAACGGCGAGAGCAGAGGGGTAATGCTCTTGCTCACGGCACTGAGCACCGAGTGCTCCGTATCCTCATTACCGAAACTGCCATCGGTACCGATGGAGTTGAGGGTGTTGATGATCAGCACCATGATCACAATCACCCGTCCCGCCTCCTGGATGAAGAGCTTGACCCGGTCCCAGGTGCGCAGGGCGATGCCTTTTACCGTCGGCATATGGTAGTGGGGCAGCTCCATCATAAAGCCGGCACTCTCCCCCGAAAGCAGGGTCTTCTTCATTACTAGGCCGGTGAGGATCGCCACCATGATGCCGATCAGATAGAGACCAAACACCAGATTCTGTCCGTTGGCGGGAAAAAAGGCGGCGGCGAAGAGGACATAGACCGGCAAGCGAGCGCCACAGGACATGAAGGGATTCATCAGGATGGTCAGCTTGCGCTCGCGCTCGCTCTCCAGGGTACGGGTCGCCATCACCGCCGGTACATTGCAACCAAACCCCACGATCATTGGCACAAAGGCCTTACCCGGCAGGCCGATGGAGCGCATGAAACGATCCATGACGAAAGCGGCGCGAGCCATGTAGCCGCTGTCCTCCACCACCGAGAGAAAGAGATAGAGGGCGGTTATGATTGGAATAAAGGTGGCCACCACCTGAACCCCGCCGCCGGCACCGTCGGCCAGCAGCACGACCAACCAGTCGGGCAGCCCGATAGCGCCCATCACCCCGCCGAGGCCATCGACGAAGATCGCTCCGGCCACGCCATCAAAGAAGTCGATGAAGGCGCCGCCGATGTTGATGGCGAACATGAACATCAAGTACATCACGGCGAGAAATACCGGGATGCCGAGATAGCGGCTCAACACCACCTTATCGATGTGGTCGCTGAGGGTCTTCTCCATCCGGCCGCGCCTGCGGGTGACATTCTGAGAAATGGCATGGGCGTGGCCAAAGCGGGCATCGGCGATATGGATATCGACCTCTTCATCTACCCGGTTCTCGATTTCGTGCCGCCAGTGGACCACCTGTGCCTTGAGTGCTTCGTCCGCCTTGCCGAGTGCGAAGGCGTCGTCCTCCAACATCTTCAATAGTAACCAGCGACGCTTGGTCGGAGGAAACTCATCGGCGCAGGGGAGCATCGGCTCCATGGCGGTGATCGCCTGTTCCACCACTTCGTCCTGGGCCAGCACGAATCCGCCGGTCACTGCATCGGCGGCGAGATCCTGGATCGCCCCTTTGAGCTTGGTGATGCCTTCGCCGCTGACCGCGACGATGGGGATCACGGGGCAACCCAGGTCCTGGCTCAGCCGTTCGATATCGATCTCCATTCCCCGCTTGCGCGCCACATCCATCATGTTGAGCGCCATCACCATGGGCACGCCCATCTCCAGCATCTGAACTGTGAAATAGAGATTGCGTTCAAGGTTCGCGGCGTCGACGATATTGACGATCAGGTCAGCCTCGCCGGAGAGCAGGTAATCGCGGGTCACCTGTTCGTCGAGGGAAGAGGCGTCGAGGGAGTAGATGCCAGGCAGGTCAATGACGCTGACCTCCTCCTGGTCGATGCTGAAACGCCCCTCTTTGCGATCGACGGTCACACCAGGCCAGTTGCCGGTACGCTGGCGAATGCCGGTTAGGGCGTTGAACAGGGCGGTCTTACCGCAGTTGGGGTTGCCAGCCAGAGCGATAGTAAGCGGCCGGTCGCCCCCCCGAGATTCGTGTTTCGGGATCTCGTGGCAACCGCCCATCAGACCTCTCCGGAATGATCGACAACGCCCGGCAGCCGCTCGACCAGTAGCTTCTCCGCCACGCCGGCGCCCAGCGCCACCCGGGTTCCCTCGGTGGCTACCACCACCCCACCGCCACGACGCTGGGTCAGCTCGATCTCCGAACCGACCCGCAGTCCGAGACTGAGCAGGCGATGGGTCAGATGCCGCCCGCCCTGGATGCGACGGATGCAGGCGCGACTGCCAATCGGCAACCTGGCCAGGGCAATGAGGGAATCGGCTGCAGTTTGTTTAAGATCCATCGATGGTCGTTATTGCGTGTAAGTGATAATGATTCTCATTAAAGCAGCAATAGGGCTCGCGCGCAAGTCACGTGCATGAGGAATATCGCAATTTACTAATGTTTCTGCGCCCTGGCTACCGGGTCGCACTGTAGCGCTACTCTCAGCGAGACTCAGACCACAGGTTTCTGCAGAAAATCGACCCGATGGGGTTTGAGAAACCCGGCTCCGTCCGCTCCCAAGTGCGCCAGAAAGGCCTGTTTGATCCGTGCATAGCGCTCCGCATCGATGGCCAGTTCGGTATGGGTGATGTTGAGAAACCGATCCTCGAAGGCCTCCCAGCTTGGGTATGATCCCGGTACGTTGAAAAAATACTCGCCCAGCAGATTCATCTGACCGCCCTCGACCAGGGCGCAGATTGCCTCAAAGGCCTGTCTCCGCACCTGCTTCTCGTCGTGGATCAGGCGCATCAGGTCATTTAATTCTCCCGCATAGACCGGCTCGGAGAAGTAGGCCAGACCGCCCGGCTTGAGCACACGCACGATCTCCTGCATGGCGTTGGACATCAGGGCTGCCGGGACATGGTGCAGGGATTTCAGCATGCAGACGATATCAACACTCCCGGTATCCGCATCGATCGACTCCGCACCGCCAAGCCGGAATTGCAGATTGGATGGCGCAGGCTGGGCGATATTCTTTTCATGCTGGATCCTATCCACTTCCATCGCGGTGAACCGGCTATCGGGAAATCGCTCCGCCAACTGGCGGGTGATCCAGGCGGCGCCGCAACCCAGCTCCAGGATACAGGCCCCCTGCAATGGCAACAGCCGCTCCATCATCTCCTGTTCGGTGGCGCTTTCGTAGGCCTCCGGGCGATTGATTACCATCTCTTGTGCTGACAATGCGCTGCGCCTCCGTTATGTTACTTACTAACCAGAATATAAGTATCATGACACTCAGGGCTACAAGAATGGCTCAGATCAAGGCGCGGCTCGTAGGCAATGGCCCATCCCTTGTCAAGAGCCGCAACACCGAGCTGAGCCATTCTTGTAGCCCCAAACCTTTGGATATCCAATGACAGGCCTTCGTGTGTTTGCTCACGGACTGCGTGATCAAAACTTGTTGTAGAAGTGCTACAGCGGCGTTTTGATGCCTTGCCGGGAGCAAACACACGACGGCTGAGTGTCATGATACTAATATTCTGGTTAGTAACTCTGTATTCTACCCGACAGGCACCGTAATTTGTTTCACGCCCTTGTCAACTGGTTCGACCGGTTACGTTTCCATCTCTCCCACTCCGATGCCCTGCTGTTGCTATCCGGCCTCGGTCTGCTGACTGGATTCCTCGCCGGCGGCGTCATCGTGCTGTTCCGTCTGTTGGTGGAAGGTATCCAGGCCGGCATATTGCCCGGCCATCTGGCGGAAAATTACGAGGCACTGCCAAGCCTGATACGCTTCCTGCTGCCATTGATAGGAGGAGGGCTGCTTGGCCTGATCTTCCTGCGCTTTGCCCGAGGCGACTATGTGCTCGGCATCGCCCGGGTGATGGAGCGCCTGGTCTACCATCAGGGCCACCTCTCCCTGCGCAGCTTTCTGCTGCAGTTCTTCGGCGCCGCCATCGCCATCATCAGCGGCCACTCGGTAGGGCGGGAGGGACCAAATGTCTTTCTTGGCGCTGCCAGCGGCTCCCTGCTGGGGCAAAAGCTTTCGCTGCCCAACCACAGCATCCGCACCCTGGTGGGCTGCGGTACCGCAGCCGGTATCTCAGCCTCTTTCGATACCCCGCTAGCAGGCGTCATCTTCGCCCTCGAAGTGGTGATGATGGAGTACACTCTGGCCAGCTTCATCCCCATCATGCTGGCGGCGGTAAGCGCCAACAGCCTCTCTCTGTTGATGTTCGATGGAGAGAGGGCATTCGATGTCGCGGTGCTGCATCTCGGCTCCCTGCATGAGCTGATATTCATTCTGCTGCTGGGGATCGTTTGTGGTTTGGCCGCTACCGCCTATGTCCAACTGATTGAACTTTTCTCCAACAAAAGCCAACAGCTTCCCATCTGGGTTCGCACCACTTTGGGTGGCGTCCTGGTGGGCCTCTGTGCAATCTGGGTACCGCAGGTGATGGGCATCGGCTATGACACGGTGAACCAGATGCTGCTAGGGGAGTTGGCTGTCAGTCTGCTGGCCCTGCTGCTATTGGCCAAACTATTCGCCACTGCCGCCAGCATTGGACTCGGCATTCCCGGCGGCACCATCGGTCCGGCGCTGTTTATCGGCGCCACGGTAGGCGGCATGATCGCACCGCTACCCGGCATGTTGTTCGAAGGTCAGGTCTCAGACCCGGGCGTCTACAGCCTGATTGGCATGGGGGCAGTGATGGGCGCGGCTCTGCAGGGCCCCCTGGCCGCCCTCACCGCCATCATCGAACTGACCCACAATCCGGATATCATCATGCCGGGCATGCTGGCCATTGTTGTTGCCAGCCTGATCAACAGCGAGTTGTTCGGCAAATCGTCCATGTTCCATACCCTGCTGCAGTCCAGCGGACTCGATCACCACACCAATCCAGTAATGCAGTCGCTCCGGCGTACCGGGGCCGCCCGCTTCATGAACCGCCACTTCGTGCAGACGCTGCCGGAGGTCACCCGCCGGGAAGCACAGCAGATGCTCGAACACACCCCGGAGTGGATCGTGATCCGCGATGGTGAAACGCACCTGGTGCTGATGCCCGCGATCGACCTGGTCCGCTACTTGAAGGATCAGGAGGACGAGCGGGTAAAGCTACTGGAGATCCCTGCCCAGCGCTTCGAACTCGCTCCCTTGCGCATGCAGGCCACCCTGCAGGACGCCCTGGAAACCCTGAATAAAAGCAGCGCCGAAGCGCTCTATATCGAATGGTACGACCGGCAACACTTCTGGCGCATCCAAGGCGTTCTGACCCGCGACCAGATTGAGTCGGCCTATCGGTTTTGAGCCAGATTACCCGGCCGCATAGAAACTGCGGCAGCCTGCCATAAAATGATTTAGCATGGAGTTAAGGAACCTCTGATTAATTCTGGATCGAGGGTGTGGTGAGATGAAATACGCCGGATCAAGGCGAAAAGCGCACCTAATAGCTGGCTATGGCGAAGCTTTTCAACGCAGAGCCGGAGCATTTCAGCCGCCACACACCGATTCATGAATTGATCAGAGGTTCTTTAAGCCGAATCCAAAAATAAGTCCATCGGGACAGAGCGTGCAAGAATCCACGGATTCAGGCTAGCGCCATAACCCGGCAACGCAGTATGTCGTGTTAAAAACAACATAGCACCAGATTGAAGGGGGGAAGTATGAACGACCAGAACACCAACCCTGAAACCATCCTCATCGACCAACAGCCGGTCCGCCTCGAGGAGTTGCTCTCCGACTATCAGAAGCTCAAGACCAGTGCCGACAAGGAGCAGAAGACCCAGAAAAAAGCGGTCCGAAAATTCGCCCAGGAGGAGGAGCTCAAGCCCTACCAGGCGGAACTGATCAAGATGCAGCAGCATTTGGAGGCCACGCGCAAGCGCATGATCATCCTCTTCGAGGGACGCGATGCCGCAGGCAAGGGCGGCACCATCCGCCGGGTCACCCGCTACATGAATGAGAAGCACTACCGGGTGGTAGCCCTCGGCAAACCCACCGAGGAGCAGAAAACTCAATGGTTCTTCCAGAAATATGTAGCCCAGTGCCCCCGCGGCGGCGAAGTGGTGCTGTTCGACCGCAGCTGGTACAACCGCGCTATGGTGGAACCGATCTTCGGGTTCTGCACCCCGCAGGAGTACGAAAACTTCATGATCGGCTGTCCCGGTTTTGAAAAGGACCTGGTGCGCCAGGGCACCATTCTGGTCAAGCTCTATTTTTCAGTCACCAAGGAGGAGCAGGCAAGGCGGTTCGAGCGCCGTAAGACAGACCCCCTGCGCCAGTGGAAACTGTCCGAAATCGACGTCCAGGCCCAGGACCGCTGGGACGAATTCACCCAGCAGAAATATGACATGCTGCGGCGTACCAATACCACGCATGCCCCCTGGACCATCATCCGTTCCAATGACAAACATCGCGCCCGGCTCAATGCCATGAAGGTGATCCTCAACTCGGTACCCTATGAACGGCTTGAACCGGAACTCGACTTCGTGCCCGACCCGGAGGTGGTCATCTCCGGTTCGCGTGAACTGGAGCTGATGGAGGCGCAACGGCTGCAACGGGGCAAGTTCGTAGGCTGAGCTCCCCTTTCACTGTTTAAGGAACCTCTGATCAATTCATGAATCGGTGTGTGGCGGCTGAAATGCTCCGGCTCTGCGTTGAAAAGCTTCGCAATAGCCAGCTATTACGTGCGCTTTTCGCCTTGATCCGGCGTATTTCATCTCACCACACCCTCGA
>JBNKOL010000123.1:0-9490 GCA_050294655.1 Sedimenticolaceae bacterium | reverse complement strand
GAATCGGTGTGTGGCGGCTGAAATGCTCCGGCTCTGCGTTGAAAAGCTTCGCAATAGCCAGCTATTACGTGCGCTTTTCGCCTTGATCCGGCGTATTTCATCTCACCACACCCTCGATCCAGAATTAATCAGAGGTTCCTTGAAGTTTCACCTCGTTACCTTGGCCGACCGCAAGCGGCCGCCGTTTACGCGGGAAGTCACATGACCTATGAACTGATCCTGTTGGGCCTGCTCTGGCTGACCTATTTTGTACTCCACTCCCTGCTGGCCTCGCTGTGGCTGAAATCCCGTGTCGCCTCCCGCTGGCCTAACCTGATGCCAGGCTACCGCCTCCTGTTCAACGCCCTGGCAATCCTACTGCTGTTGCCGCCGTTATGGCTTATGTGGCGGCTTGGGGGAGAGTTCCTTTGGCGCTATGAGGGAACCTGGGATGGATTGCGCTTCACCCTCATGGGGCTGGCTGTGATCGGCTTTGGCTGGTCTATGCGCTACTACGACAGCCGCGAATTCATCGGGCTGCGCCAGTTGCACCAGCGATTGCACGAGATCGAAGACCAGGAGCGCCTGCATATCTCACCGCTGCACCGCTTCGTGCGCCACCCCTGGTACAGCCTGGGCCTGGTTTTAATCTGGAGCCAGGAGATGGATGCTGCGCGACTGGTCTCAGCGTTGATGATCACCGCTTACCTGGTAATCGGCTCATGGTTGGAAGAGCGTAAGCTGTTGATCTATCACGGCGCACGCTACCAGCGCTATCGCGAACGGGTGCCGGGACTGATTCCCCGCCCGGACCGCTATCTCTCGCGGGAAGAAGCAGTGAAGATATTGCAGGAGGAGTAGCCGGACCGGTCCCGCAGGTTGGCGGAGCCGGTCACATTACCTTCGGGTCGGTCGTTACTGGTTGGGATCCCAGAAATTCTGCGGTGCGTAGGGATTGGGGCCATAACCGTATCCCGGACCCATGGCACCCGGCCCCATTGCACCCGGCCCCATCATGCCTGGCCCCATCGGCCCCCGCATCATCGGCCGTTCCGGCATGTCGCGACTCATCATCCCCATATGGCGACGATGCATGGCGTGACAGGCGGCGCGCTCCTCGTCGGTCATAGCGTCGATCACCGCCTGATGCCTGGCCCATTCCTCATCCATGGCGGACTGGCGGGCCTCCCATGGCGGATTGTCCGGCATCTCGATGCCGCGCTCTTTGGCCCGGGCCTGCATCTCTCTGTAGCGCTCCTCCCGCATCGCCATGCGCTCCTCGGGCGTCATCGCCATCATCGCCGGATGACGCTGCATGCGCTCACTCATGTCGGGCATTCCTGCCCAGCCGCTGGCTCGCCAGGGTGGTTCGTCCGGCAGCATGACACCTGCCTCCTTGGCCCGCTCCTTGAGCTCCTCGTATCGCGCATCACGCTCGCGCCAACGTGCTTGCATGGCGCTCAATCGGTCGTCACCTGCGCTTGGAGATGCAGTGGAGGCCGGTGCCTCGGCTTCAGGTGGGGCGAGTGCGGACTCCGGTGTTCCCGCACTCGCTGAATCCTCAGACGCGGCCTCCTCGGCGATCAGGGGCATGCTCAGGGTCATCAGCGAGGCAAGGGTCAAAACGATCATTTTTTTCTTGTACATCGATCTCTCCTTCAGTTGGCAGGTGTGTATTGTTATTGGATGTCAGGGTTCCATGGCTACCAGACCGTAAGAACAGTCTCCGCATCGAAGCAATGGCTGAGAGACCGTTTTGAGGCGCCTACTGTTCCTGTTTGTCCTGCTTGTTCTTTGTCTTGAGTGCAGCCACTTTCTGCGCCAATTCTGAAAGCAGCCCGTCCATCCCTTTCTCTTTCGCAAGGTTACGAAATGAGGTCCGGTAGTTACTCACCAGGCTGACCCCATCCACGGTAACATCATAAGCATACCAGTCATCGTTTCGAAGGCGCAGTTTATAGCTGACCGGTACCTCCTTGCTGGCGGAGGTGATAAAAGTCTGCACTTCGGCAAGCTTGCCTTTCTGACGCTCCCGCCCCATGCGTACTTCCTGATTATTGTAGCTGTCCATGGCGGAGAAGTAGGTCTGCTCCAGCAGTTCCCGAAACAGGGTGATGAACTGCTCCCGTTGCGATGCCGTGGCCGAGCGCCAATTCGTGGCAAGGATAACCTGGGACATGGATTCGTAATCGAAGCGCTGCCTGACGATGTCACGCACCTGGTCGCGGCGCTGGGTGGCATCGAGATCCGGGTTCTTCATTACCGCCAACACACTATCCACCGTCTGCTTGACACGGTCAGAGGGCGTAGCGGTGGCCGCTGCCGGCAGGATGGAGGTAAATAAAAGACCAAACAGAAGTAGGGTTGCAAACCTTATCATTGTTGATTTCCTAGGACCTGTTGCAGCTTGTGACAACTCGGGCGTTGAAAGGTGCCAGTATCCACTGCCGCCATTCAGCTTTCAACCGAACGCCGAGGCATCTCCACCTCCCTCCGGAGAGTGCAGATAGTCAGTGATATCCCAGCAGAGGCCGATCCGCTGCGCACCGCCGCCCGTCTGATCGATGCTGTAGTAACTGAAATCGAGTAACCAGCGGATTTCGCCATCCGGCAGCAGCACCCGATAGGTGAGGCGGGATTCGGTCTCCCCCTCGGGCTGATGGAACAGGGCGGCGACCTGCACACGGTCCTCCGCATGCACCCGCTCGAGGATGGCGTCCGGAGTCGGATCGAACTGGTCCGAGTCCACCCGAAAGAGCGCATACATGCGCTCATCCCACTGACACTGAGCCGTGGACGGCTCCCAAACCCAGGCGGCACTCGGCAGCACATCCTCCATCAGGTGCAGACGCTCACGATGCTGCCGTGACTCACCCCGATAGTCCAGGGTCTTTTGCTTGAGTGATATCAGCTTCTCCTTGAGTCGCTTCTCTCGACGCTGAAGCCGGCGGATCGTCTGCTTGAGTTTGATATGGCGCATACTCTCTTTGCGTGCGAGATAGCGATTCACCCCCCAAACAAGCAGCGCGCTCCAAACCAACGCCAAGGGAATCAAGAGCAGCATCGATGTGATCCCCGAGGAATATGGCTGCGGCCGCTCCACACCAGGCCAGCGATGCCAGATCTCCTGCAGCTCATCCGGCCCGATGCGATCCAGTCCCTTCTGTAGCAGACTCAACAGCTCCGGACTGCCGGGCCGCGTCGCCAGCGCAAGGTCATAGGTCAGATCGAGTTGCATCTGCTGCTCCACATCACCTATCGACTGACGTTTAAGCAGGTAGTCGGCACTTGCGGCATCTCCCAGATAGGCATAAACATGGCCGTTGGCCGCCGCCTGTAGGGCCTGTTCCAGTGTTGGATAAGGCGTGACTGTCACGTCCGGCGCAATCTGTGCTAACTGCTCCCAGATAGTTCCCTTGAGCACGGCAAGGGTCTCTCCACGCAGCCCCGGCAAGCCTGCGGCGGGGATTTCAGAGACCCCATAAAGTGCCACCGGCAGGTATAAGTAGGGGCGGCTCGGCAGCACCGATCCGGTGTGGTCGAAACCCACCGGCCAGCCTCCCATGGCATCGACCTCACCGTCGCGTAGAGCTGCCGCAAGCTGAAGCCAACCGGGATAGCGGGTAATTTCCAACTGCAATCCCAGATGCATTGCCACCGCCCGAAGATAGTCAGCCACCAGGCCCTGAGGGTTACTGCCACCGGCATAGAAGAGTATCGGCGGGGTCTGCTCGACAACCCCGAGGTGTAGCGTTTGGTGTTGGTCGAGCCAGCGCTTCTCCGCCAGGTTGTAGCGCAGGGGCTGACTGCTGACGAGTCCCGGACCCATCAGGCAGAAGAGAAGAAACAGACATCGAATTGATTTAATTGTGAACATCCCGGCAGTTCCCCGTCCCAGCAATAGCCTCCGATCCCTCTGTGGACGGCCCGCCGGGACAACCTACCTGACGAACTCCCTCTGACTTCCCTTTCCACGAGGCGCTGGGCTAACTATTCCACAATTTGGGGCAATCCTGTAGTCCCCCCGCAGGAAGAATTTGTTCGCTACAGAGAGCTTGGGTTATGGTCTCGTACATGAATCACGCCCTGAATTAATCTACGGCCACGCCATTCGACGATCATGACTACCCCTTGCCCCGTGCATCCCTGGCGATTGAGGCTGGCGGCTAATCTGCTGCGACAAGGCGGCGTCCTGGCCTATCCGACCGAATCGGTGTTCGGACTCGGCTGTAATCCCCTGGATGAGACGGCGGTGATGCGCCTGTTGGCGATCAAACGACGCGATCCTGATAAGGGAGTGATCCTGATCGCCGGCAGTTTCGAGCAATTGCAACCCTTCATTGGAGAGATCCCCGATGATCGTCTCGCTGAGGTGCAACGTCACTGGCCAGGCCCCTCCACCTGGCTGCTGCCCGCCGCCTCCTGGGTACCCCGCTGGCTGACGGGCAGGCACACAACCTTGGCCATGCGGGTGACGGCGCATCCCGTCGCGGCGGCACTCTGCCATGCCGCCGGCATGCCGCTGGTCTCGACCAGCGCCAATCTCAGCGGCCGACCGCCGGCGCGCACACCGCTACAGACGCACATCCGCTGCGGCAGGGATCCGGATATGGTGATACATGGCGCAACAGGTGGGCTCAGCCGGCCGACTGCGATTCACGACGCCCTGACTGGCGCCACTCTTAGAGAATAAAAAAAACCCACCCGGGGGAGTGTGGGTGGGTTTAATGCGCTTGTTGATAGCGCCGGAGGAGGATCGAAACCATCTACATTGCCACTTACTCATGGTGGCGGCGGCTCCGGCGAGAACTTTAGACTTTTTCGGTCATTTTCCAAGCAGGAAAAATTACTATATCTAATTGATAATCAACAAGTAATTTTGATCTTCATAGCTCGCATTCAGACAATGCGTGATTATGTGAATCAGATTCATATAGATACCCTCCTCAATCACCGCTCACTTGGCCCGGATAGCCGCTCAGATGCTCGTCTATCCAATCCCGCAACCAGTGGCTGGCGCGGGAACCGTGGAAACGGCCGGCCTCCTCACCATTGACGAACAGAATCACTGTGGGGAAGCCGCGCAGACGATAGTGCCCCGCAAGGCGCATGTTGTCGTCTACCTCCACCTTGGCCAGCAGAACAAGTCCCTCCAACTCGTCGATCACCCGCTCCAGCGCCGGCGACAGGGAGCGGCAGGGGGCGCACCACTCGGCCCAGAAATCGACCAGAATCGGTTGTTGCCGAGAAGCCTGGATCACTTTCTCATCGTAGGTCGCCTCGTCCACATCATAGATGTAGGGGCTGTGGGCGGTTTTTTGGCTCATGGGGGACCGATTCTAATTCCAATGAGTGGTTAGGGGCGTGCATGATAGGTTATCTTAGGCGTTTCGCCCAAGCCCGCAGGGAGCCCCAGATGACGAACAGCCAGCACCGATCCCCATTCCCCGCCACCCGCATGCGGCGCATGCGCCGAGACGAATTCTCACGACGCCTGATGCGCGAGACCGAACTCTCCCCGGCCGATTTCATCTACCCGGTGTTCGTGCTGGAGGGAGTAAAGCAGCGGGAGGCGGTGCCCTCCATGCCTGGTGTGGAGCGCCTGAGCATCGACCTGTTAGTCGAGGAGGCCCGGACAATCCATGACTTGGGCATACCGGTAATGGCGCTCTTCCCCGTCACCCCCGCCTCGGTCAAGAGCGAAGACGCCCGCGAGGCCTACAACCCCAACGGTCTGGCGCAGCGGGCGGTGCGCGCCCTCAAGACGGCGGTACCCGAACTGGGCATCATGACCGACGTGGCCCTCGACCCCTTCACCACCCATGGCCAGGACGGCCTGATCGATGACACGGGCTATGTGCTCAACGATGAGACCAAGGCAGTGTTGGTGAAGCAGGCCCTTTCCCACGCCGAGGCCGGCGCTGACATCGTGGCCCCCTCGGACATGATGGACGGACGCATCGGCGCCATCCGCGAGGTGCTGGAGGTGAACGGCCACATCCACACCCGCATCCTCGCCTACGCCGCGAAATACGCCTCCAGCTTCTATGGCCCCTTTCGCGATGCGGTAGGCTCGGCCGCCAACCTGGGGGCTGGCAACAAATACAGCTACCAGATGGACCCGGCCAACAGCGACGAGGCCCTGCATGAGGTAGCCCTCGACCTGCAGGAGGGGGCCGACATGGTCATGGTCAAGCCGGGCATGCCCTATCTCGACATCGTGCGGCGAGTGAAGGAGACCTTCCAGGTCCCCACCTTCGCCTACCAGGTGAGCGGCGAGTATGCCATGCTCAAGGCGGCGTCGCAGAACGGCTGGCTCGATGAGCGGGCGGTGGTGATGGAGGCTCTGCTGTGCATCAAACGCGCCGGCTGCGACGGCATCCTGACCTATTACGCCAAACAGGCGGCGGAGTGGCTTCGGTGAGAGGTGTTTTGAGTTGAGTTGTGTACGGCGGGCTGCACGTTTTGTTTTGACTGCCCTCTCACGAGGAGAGAAGGGAACTACCATTTACCCGGCACCCAGCCCATCCCTTGGCACCCCCTCTCCCCCCGGGAGAGGGCCAGGGAGAGGGCGAGTCAAAACGTGAGCGAAGCGAGCACCACCAACTCAAAACCAAGCACTCAAAACGCTTTATCAACACTCCCAACCGCCAGATTCAAAAGCCCGCCAACAACCAGAATCACCCGCCTATACGAGTTGAAGAAACACTGCCATGGACCACTACGCCGTCATCGGTAACCCCATCGAACACAGCCGCTCGCCTGAGATCCACGCCGCCTTCGCCCGCCAGACCGGCGAGCCGATCGAGTATGGCCGCATCCTCGGCAGCCTGGATGACTTTGCCGGAGATGTGCGGCGCTTCCTGGCCGAGGGGGGACGCGGTCTCAACGTCACCGTCCCTTTCAAAGAGCAGGCCTGGCGACTGGCCGATGAACTGAGTCCCCGAGCCCATACCGCCGGTGCGGTGAACACCCTCATCCGCCTGGAGAACAACCAGTTGCGGGGCGACAACACCGACGGCATCGGTCTGGTACGGGATCTCAGCGTCAACCAGGGCTTCCGTTTCACCGGTAAGCGCATCCTGATACTCGGCGCCGGGGGCGCCGTGCGCGGGGTTATGAGGCCATTGCTGGAACAGCGACCGAAACGGGTAATCATCGCCAACCGCACTGCGGCCAAGGCCTACTCCCTGGCTCAGGGACTCGCCCAGTATGGCCAGGTTGCCGGCTGCGGCCTGGATGAATTGGAGGGCATGCAGTTCGACCTGATCATCAACGGCACCGCAGCCGGCCTTTCAGACCAGGTGCCGGCTATCCCCGACAACATACTGAGCAAGGGAGGCTGGTGCTATGACATGCTCTACAACCGGCAAGCCACCGCATTTCAAATCTGGGGCAATGAGCATCATGCAGCCCGCTCACTGGACGGCCTGGGCATGCTGGTCGAGCAGGCTGCAGAGTCCTTCCAGCTCTGGCGCGGGATACTTCCGGAAACGGCCTCGGTTATTGCCATGCTGCGGGGTTAACGTTTGCTAATGCTTGGTAAATGGCGGAAATAGAGGTCGGTGACAATTGCTGATGTTTCATATTGTCAGTTGTCACCGCCCCCATGGCACCCCCCATAAATGAACCAGGCTGATGCTCTTCAGGTTCCATGAGAGTACGCACTCCTTGCAATATTTAACCAATGTGAGCACTTTTATGGAACAACTGGCGTCGTATTGCAATTATATGTGCCGGAGTCATAACACATTTGATGTGCCGTCCACATAATTAATTGTTATGCAACAAAAAGTGCCAATAAGCAAACAAATCACAAGTTACAATCACAGTGGTCGCATCGGGGTCATGATTGAGATTGCCTGTGAAACAATAAAGCCGTTTGAAGACGATGGATTTTCAATATTTACACATGACATGGCAAAGCACATTGCAGCTGAAGACCCGAAAGATATCTCTGAGCTTCTTCAACAACCATTTATAAAACAACCAGAAATAACTGTTAGACAGCTGATTGAAAGACAGATATTAAAATATGAAGAGAATATGAAGGTTTGCAGATTTATCCGATGGGATATTGAAAACACTACTCATGCTCCAGATGACTTACCTCCTAAGTCCCCCGTCACTGCCATGAAGGTGGTTAAATGAATAGTAATTTGCCATACAAGAAGCGCAACACGGATTCCGGCGCTAACGCGCCTCCACCGGCTCGCTGAACGTTGGGCAGAGCAAGAAAACAGCATTCATGATCCCTTCCCTACCAAGCAACCCTGAATCATTAACTGCCAAAGAAGGCATTTATCGAAAGTTGCCGAGAAGCGTTTGGGCGCTTGGGTTTGTTTCGATGTTGATGGACACTTCATCCGAGCTTGTCCACAGCTTGTTACCGATATTTATGACCACGGTGCTCGGTGCATCCATGATCACAATTGGAATAATCGAAGGTGTTGCTGAGGCCACAGCAGCCATTGCCAGGGTTTTTTCGGGTGTAGTTAGTGATTACTTCAGGAAGCGCAAAATCTTTGTAGTACTTGGGTACGCGCTGGCGGCCATCACCAAACCTGTATTCCCGCTCGCAACAACGATCGGGTGGGTTTTTGGGGCACGCTTTGTCGACCGCATCGGTAAAGGCATCCGTGGAGCACCACGCGATGCGCTGGTCGCCGATATCGTATCGCCTCAGATGCGAGGTGCCGCCTACGGCTTGCGCCAGTCGCTTGATTCGGTAGGCGCTTTTGTAGGGCCGCTACTTGCGGTTGCATTCATGATTTGGTTTTCGAACGATATTAAGGCGGTATTGTGGGTCGCGGTGGTCCCTGCATTCCTCGCGGTGTTTCTGCTGATCGTTGCGGTGCGCGAGCCTACTCACTCTGAACATATCGCGGGACCTGAAAATCGCCTGACGTTTGCGAATGCGAAGCGCTTGTCTCTGCGTTACTGGCTTGTCGTTGCACTCGGAGCAGTCTTTACCCTCGCGCGTTTTAGTGAAGCGTTTTTGATTCTCCGTGGGCAGGACATCGGGCTTGATATCGGCTATGTACCCGCAATAATGATTGTCATGAATATTGTCTATGCTATGTTTGCGTACCCAGCGGGCGCAATGGCTGACCGGCTTTCTGCACGAATGCTTCTGGTGTTCGGACTGATTGTACTTGTCGTCGCAGATGTAATATTGTTAATTGCTACGTCGCCCTGGATGGCATTCCTGGGCGCAGCGTTCTGGGGGCTGCATATGGCGCTCACCCAGGGATTACTCTCGAAACTTGTTGCGGATACCACGCCCGCTGAGCTTCGCGGTTCCGCCTTCGGGATTTTTAATCTCGTGAGTGGCGGAGCACTCCTGCTCGCAAGCATAATTGCAGGGTTGCTATGGAGCGCATTCGGCGCTTCAGCCACGTTTATCACCGGAGCATTGTTTGCGGCTCTAGCGGCAATTGGGCTGCTCCTTTACCGACCTAATGCGCGAGCTACAGGGCGCATGGCACGTACGTGAACAATGCTGCCCAAC
>JBNKOL010000122.1:0-20621 GCA_050294655.1 Sedimenticolaceae bacterium | reverse complement strand
GTGCGCAGTGGGGGGCCAGCAGGCGTATGACGAACTGGTCGCCCTCGTAGGCCTGATGGGAGAGGATCTTCGCCTCTTCCAGGAAGATGGTGTCGCGATGGGGTTTGTTCATACTAGGGCCTGTTAACACGAAGTCAGATTGTAAACCAGCCGGCCCTTGAGCAGGGTATGGGTGACACGGGCGGGCATCTCCCAGCCCTGGAACGGGGTGTTCTTGCCGCCGCTGATGAGCTTGTCCGCCTCCACGAACCAGCGCTGTTCCGGGTCGTAGATGCAGACATCGGCTACCTTGCCGGGGCTCAGGGTGCCCAGGGGCAGGCCGAGAATGCGTGCCGGACCGCAAGTGAGCCGGGCGATGGCGTCGCTCAGCTCCATCACCCCCTGTTCCACCAGCTTCAGGGTCAATGGCAGCAGGATTTCGAGTCCGGAGACGCCGGGTTCCGTGTCGGGGAAAGGGGCGGCCTTGGCGTCCGCCTCATGGGGTTGGTGGTCGGAGCTGATGGCCTCGATGACGTTATTTGCCACGGCTGCGCGCAGGCCGTCCCTGTCGCTGTCGGTACGCAGCGGCGGCCGCACGTGGTATAGGCTGTCAAATCCCTCCAGATCCATTTCGGTCAGATGTAGCTGGTGGATCGCCACATCGGCGCTGACCCGGCGTCCCTCCCGTTTGGCCCAGGCCATGGTGCGCGCCGCGCTGGCGCTGGACAGCGCATGGAAGTGGATCACCGCACCGGTGGTCTCGGCCAGTGCCAGGTCGCGCGCCACGGCAACCGTCTCCGCCGCTTCCGGGATGCCAGGCAGCCCCAGGCGGTCGGCCACCTTGCCTTCGTGGGCGCAACCGTTGTTGCTCAGGGCCTGGTCTTCCGGTCGGATGATGGTGAGCAGGCCGAAGGTCGCCGCATACTCCATGGCCCGGCGCTCTACCTGGGTGCTGACCAAGGGGACATAGGCGTTGCTGACCGCGATGCAGCCGGCCGACTTCAGGGCCGCCATCTCGCTCAGGTGTTCGCCGTCGAGGGATCGGGTGAGTGCGCCCTGGGGCAACAGGCGGCAAAAGCCGGCCTTGCGCGCCTTGTGACGGATCTGGCCGGTAACGGCCGGGGTGTCGATCACGGGATAGGTGTCGGGCGGGCAGCAGAGGGTGGTGATGCCGCCGCTGGCGGCGGCGGCCGTTTCGCTGGCGATGGTCGCCTTGTGTTCGGCGCCGGGCTCGCGCAGGTTGGCGCTGAGGTCGATCAGTCCGGGACAGACCACCTTGCCGCTGGCGTCGATGGTCAGGCTCGGTTCGAACGCCGGCGGAGCCTCGCCGAGGGCGAGGATCTTGCCGTCCGCGATATGCAGGTCGGTGATCTGATCGATGCTGTTGGCCGGGTCGATGATCCGGCCGCCAAGGATGCTGATGTCTTTCTTGCTCTTTTTCATACTGCGACCTCCTGCATGCGGAGGTTCTGGCTGCCGATGACCATGGAGATCACCGCCATGCGGATGGCGATACCGTAACTGACCTGCTGCAGGATCACCGACTTGGAGCCGTCGGCCACCTTGGAGTCCATCTCCACGCCCCGGTTGATCGGGCCCGGATGCATCACGATGGCATCCGGGTCGGCCAGGGCGAGGCGCTTCTCGGTGAGTCCGAACAGGCTGAAGTACTCGTGTTCGGAAGGCAGCAGGGCGCCCAGCATGCGCTCCTTCTGCAGCCGCAGCATGATGATCACATCCACATCCCGGATCCCCTCCTCCATGTTGTGATAGACATGCACGCCGAGACTGCGGGCATCGGCGGGGAGCAGGGTGCGCGGCGCCACCACGCGGACTTCCGAGACCCCCAGGGTATTGAGGGCCAGGATCTGTGAGCGCGCCACCCGTGAATGGAGGATGTCGCCGACGATGGCCACCCGCAGGCCGACGAACTCCTGCTTGTGGCGGCGGATGGTGAACATGTCGAGCATGGCCTGGGTCGGGTGGGCGTGACGACCGTCGCCGGCATTGATCACGCCGACCCCGCGGTCGGCATGCTTGGCGATAAAGTGGGCGGCGCCACTGCTGGCATGACGCACGATGAACATGTCCACGTGCATCGCCTCCAGGTTGCGCAGGGTGTCGAGCAGGGTCTCGCCCTTGGAGGTGGCCGAGGCGCTGATGTTGAGGTTGAGTACATCGGCTGAGAGCCGCTTGGCCGCCAGTTCGAAGGTGGTGCGCGTCCGGGTGCTGGTCTCGAAGAAGAGGTTGGAGACCACCTTGCCGCGGCACAAGGGGACCTTTTTGATAGTGCGCTCGGAGACGCCGGTGAAACCTTCAGCGGTATCGAGAATCTCGGTCAGCATCTCTCTGCCGAGCCCGTCGATGGTGAGGAAATGGAGCAGCCGCCCCGCTTCGTCGAGTTGAAGTTCAGCGTTGCTTTGGCTCATGGCTCCTATCCTTGCTCGCTGTTGCGGGAATTGCGGTTCTTCTTGTCGCCGAATACCAGGCCGAGTGGGTCGGGACCGATCAGAGTGATATGTTGGTCGGCATCCAGATCCGGGTGGAGCCCTACCACATCGGGCTGAATCGGTAGCTCGCGTCCCGGCCGGTCGACCAAAGCGGCGAGGATCAGCGAGGCGGGGCGACCGTAGTCGAAGATCTCGTTCAGTGCGGCGCGAATGGTGCGTCCGGTGTGGAGCACGTCGTCGACCAGTATGATGTGGCGGTCATCGACCGGGACCGGCAGGTCGGACGGATGAACCTCCGGGTTCATGCCGATGCGGGTGAAGTCGTCCCGGTAGAAGGAGATGTCGAGGGTGCCAAGCGGTTCCTTCAGTCCCAGCTCGTCGTGCAGGCGCTCCGCCAGCCAGACGCCGCCGGTGCGGATGCCGATCATCAGGGGGTCACCGATGCCCCGCTCATTCAGTAGGGTTCGGATCTTGCCGCTCATCATATCGATCAGCGACTCGACCTCCCCGGTGTCCATGAATCTGTTAGTTTCGTTGCTCATCTAACCAGGTTTCCAGAATCAGTTTGGCGGCCATGGCATCGTATTCTTCCCGCTGCTTGGCCTTGTGTCCCAGCCTGTCCCTGGCCTCGAAAGAGGTGAACCTCTCATCCGCCAGATAGACCTTGAGGTGAAAGCGTCCCTCCAACTGGCGTGAAAAACGCCGCGCGGGCACGGTGGCGTCGGTCTCGCTATCGTCCACATCGAGTGGCAATCCCACCACCAGGGCCTCGGGTTGCCACTCCTCGATCAAGCGGCCGATCCGCGTCCAGTCCGGCTGCTGGTTGACCAGCTGCAAGGTCTCAAGCGGACTCGCTGTAGCGGTCAGGGTCTGACCCACCGCGACGCCGATTTTGCGCGTGCCGTAGTCGAAACCCAGCAGGGTGCCCATCTGTTTTTTGTCCTCTCATGTAACCCGGTGACCTAAGCGTGTCCTGTATCACCGCTAAGCAGGTTGAGATCAATGCCCAGCAGATCGGCCGCCGCCTGCCAGCGCTCCTGACTGGGGCGATTGAAAATGATGTCGCTTTCGGCGGGACCGCTGAGCCAGGCGTTCTGCGCCAGCTCATTTTCCAGCTGTCCGGCGCCCCAGCCGGCGTAGCCGAGGGCCACCAGGCTCTTTGCCGGTCCCTTGTCGGCGGCGATCGCCTCCAGGATGTCGAGCGAGGTTGTCACGCTGATCTCTGCATTGACCCGAAGGGTGGAATTCCACTCGGTGGAGGAGTCGTGTAGCACGAAACCCCGGTCGCTCTGCACGGGGCCGCCCATATAGACCGCTTGCTCGGCGGTTTTGGGCGAGCTGATCTGGATCTCCAGCTGCTCGAATATGTCAGACAGATGCAGTTCCATCGGGCGGTTGATAACGATCCCCATGGCGCCGTCACGGGTGTGCTCGCAAATATAGGTGACGGTGTGAAAGAAGTTGGGGTCCTCGAGACGCGGCATGGCGATGAGGAAATGGTGAGTGAGATTGGTCTCGACAGGCATGCCTATAGTATCCAGTCGTGGCGGTTCGGCTGCAACCGTTGTGTGCGGTTGTTTGGGCTTTGTGTGAGCAATGAGCATTTGAAACTGGCGATGTGGCATAGCCCTACGGGGATTGGCGGCCAATGCGCGCCAATCACCCTGAATTTTTGCGCATTTCTCTCGGCAAGACGATGCCCATTTTTGTGTTCTTTCACGGTTTCGTTTTGTCTTTACCTCGGTGACATTTCATTGTGATCCGAACTGGCCGGTGCGTAGGAACTGCCAGGTGCGGGTGATGTCGAGGATGTCGGTCTCTTTACGGATCTCCTCCGGAAAGGGTGAGAAGGGTGCCGACATGCGTACGATGCGCACGGCGGCATCGTCGAGGATCTTGTGGCCCGATGAGTGCAACACGCGGATACGCTCCACACCGCCGTCGGCGCGCACTGCCACATGCAGCACCAGGTTGCCGTAGAGGCTCCTGCGCTTGGCCACGTCCGGGTAGTTGAGATTGCCAACTCGTTCCACCTTGCGGCGCCAGGCGTCGAGATAGGCAGCGTACTTGTACTCTTTGGTGCTGGCGCTGATCGCCTTGCGCTTGGGCATCTTGGCATAGGCCTGGGTCTTGCGTTCAAGCTCGGCGGTGAGACGGGCGATTTCCCGGTTTTTGCTGCTCAGCAGCTGGCTTGTGCTGAGTTGGACCGGGATCTTATCCGGTGGCTGTTCCTGCTCGGTCTTGTGTGGTGAGATTTCGGTGGTGAGGAGCTTCTGTTGGGGTTTTGGTGTGACCTGCCGGGGTTGCGGCGGCGGCATCGGTAGGGGGGTCTCCTCGAAACTCGGTTTTACCGGCTCGCGCTGCTCGCCGCTGCCTGTTTGACTGGTCTGGGCCAGGAAGTCGGGTTTTTCCTCCTCTTCGGGGGGCTCGGCGACAGGGTTCACCACGATGATTTCCAGGCTCTGCTGGCGGTGTTTGGGACGGTTGGGGTCGAGCGGTGCGAAGGTGATGCCGAGAATCACAAAGGCGTGGAGCGCCGCCGCCAGCAGCAGCGTTACACCCAGGCGGTCGGTCTGCTCTCCGATCAGTTGCATTTGGTTAGGGCCTGTTGACACGAATCCTATAGGCCCTGCCGGGGCTCTGTTTTCGCCCGGCAAGGCGGAACGAGCGACGTGTAGTCACTCTACATGAGCGAATGATAACGCCGCACGGCGTTGCTCGTGGTTCATTTGGCGTCACCAAACCTCTCTCCTCACGCCTGGGTCGGCGCTTCTTCAGGGGCTGCAGAGCCTGCTGGATTCGCCTTGGCGGCCCCCAGCTTGGCGGCAATGGCATCCATCAGCTCACCGGCGATGTCGAGGCCGAAGCGGGCATCCAGCTCTCGGATACAGGTCGGACTGGTGACATTGACCTCGGTGAGGTAGTCACCGATCACGTCGAGGCCGGCGAAGAGGATACCGCGGTCGCGTAATTCGGGGCCTACCTGGGCGGCGATCCAGCGGTCCCGGTCACTTAGCGGGATGCCTTCGCCGCGGCCACCCGCCGCAAGATTGCCCCGGGTTTCGCCTTTCGCCGGTATCCGGGCCAGGGCATAGGGTACCGGTTTGCCGTCGATCATCAGTATCCGTTTGTCTCCTTGGGTGATCTCTGGGATGAAGCGCTGCGCCATGGTGTAGCAGCTACCGTGCTGGGTCAGGGTCTCGATGATGACACCCAGGTTGGGGTCGTTCGGTGGTAGCCGGAACACCGATGCGCCTCCCATGCCACCCAGCGGCTTGAGAATGATATCGCCGTGCTCCTGATGAAAGGTGCGTATCTCCTCTTCCCGGCGGGTCACCAGCGTGGCTGGGGTGCACTGGGGAAAATAGCTGGTAAAGAGCTTTTCGTTGGCGTCGCGCAGGCTCTGTGGCCGATTCGCCACCAGACAGCCCTTGGCTTGCGCTGTCTCCAGCAGGTAGGTGGTGTAGATGTACTCCATGTCGAAAGGGGGATCCTTGCGCATCAGCACCACGTCCAACTGGTGCAGCGGGATCTCCCGCATTTCACCCAGCCGGTGCCAGCCGGCGGGGTTGTCCTCTACCCGCAGCTCACGGATGCGAGCGTGACAGACGCCGTCACGCAGGCTCAGATCCTGCTGCTGCATATATGAGAGCTGCCAGCCACGTGCCTGGGCCGCCAACAGCATGGCGAAGGTGCTGTCCTTGTGGATTTTGATGGACTCTATGGGATCCATCACCACGCCGAGCCGGATTGGGTCGCTCATCGTATTAGGGCCTGTTAACACGAATCCGATAGGCTCTGCTGGAGCTATTTTTTCGTCCAGCAAGGCAGAATGAGCGAGGTGTAGTCACGCTACATGAGCGAATGATAACGCCGCTGGGCGGAAACATAGCCCCAGCCCTTCGGGTTGCGCCTGAAAAAGCGCCACTCAGCGTTGCTCGTCGTTCATTTGGAATCACCAAACTTCTCTTCTCGCGCCTTGATTGGCGCTTTTTCAGGCACAACAGAGCCTATCGGATTCGTGTTAACAGGCCCTAGGACACGGCAGCGGGGACCGTGGCCGGCTGTCCATCGGTCTCCGCTTGCAATGGGGGGATTGTCTCGATCATTCATGGACGCCATCTTACTTGGGATGAAAAACAGAGTTAAGTTTTTCTCCACTATGCCGCTAATAGGCCTTACATGAAGTGGCATTTATCTTTGGCTGCCAATAAGTAATGATCAAAACGGGAAGTGTATTCTTGATGCGGAGAGGCTCTCTTGCTATTTTGGCATGGTTTTATGTGGTTATTGGATCTGACCTGAAGGAGAGAGACTCGACGACTGACCTTCCCGCAAGGATGACGTGGGTGTGGTAGTCCATATAGTAAACCGAGGTTTAGTCTGATGCCAATCCATGTGACTCGTCTTAACTTGTTGATTCTCATGGTGTTCAGGCGAGTGTTCTGGGGTGTGTTGCTGACCGTGGTAGGCGGTTTGAGTGTAATGGCTGAAGAGGATCCTTACCTTTCCGCCATCTCACAAGAAGCGAAGAAGGTGGAGGCCGAGGTCCAGCCGACCCTGAGTGAATCGGGCGAAACCTTGGTTCCAGAGGATGATGGGCTCAGCCTGCAGGCATTTGAAGAGGATCTCAAGGCGCGTTATATGGGGAGCTACACTTTCTACCTGAAACTGCCGAAGCGAACCCGGGAAGAGGTCTTTTTGGAGTATCGCGACGGTGCATCCATCGATGAGATACGAAAAAAGATCATGGATCGTTTCCTCCATCAATGATGCCGGGTAGATATCAGCCGTATATTGGGAATCCCAGAAGAGTTTGTACCATGAGGAAAACCATGAAGTTGCCACTCCGACATCTCATATCGTTTAGCGCACTTCTCTTGGCCCTGTCGGTTTCGGCCGAAGAACCGGCCGGTGGCGAAACGGCGATGATTAATCTGACTGCAGATAAACCGTTTCTGCATGTCATCCATGAGGGTCGGTCGGTGAAGGTTCAACGGGTCCAGGATCCCGACTACGAACTCAAAGGTTACTTTGCGAAAACCGCGCGCAAGTGTCCCCCTTTCTGCATTCAGCCGGAGCAAGTCGATCCCCGCGTGACCACCGTCGGCGAGATCGAGGTATTCGACTTCATGGAGAACGAGTTAAGGGACAACAAAGGTCTGATTATCGACGCGCGTACGCCTGAGTGGTTTGAGCGCGGTACCATTCCCGGTTCGATCAATATCCCGTTCACTGTATTCGGTGATGCAAGCTCCCCGGAACTTCAACATTCGTTCGAATTGTTTGGCGCGAAGCGGCGGGTCGATGTGAGCGGTTTTTCACGTAAGATGGAAGAGATGGGTTTTATGGATGGTGAAATGAAAACCGACAAATGGGACTTTACCACCGCCAAGAAGTTGGTGCTCTGGTGCAACGGTCCTGCTTGCGGTCAATCCCCCAGGGCGATCAAGGGGCTGCTCAAGGCCGGCTATCCGGCTGAAATGATCTTCTACTATCGGGGGGGGATGCAGATGTGGCAGTTATGGGGTTTGACTACAGTGATACCAGGAGAATAAGCGTGTCGGTTAATCAGAATATCAGTCACATGAGGGTTAGAACGTGAGTGCTGGTGACACTGAAATGGACATCTCCGGCGTCAAAGTCATGGTGATCGACGACAGTAAGACGATCCGACGCACGGCAGAGAGTCTGCTCAAGAAAGCAGGTTGCGAAGTGACTACAGCGACGGATGGTTTTGAAGCGCTGGCGATGATTGCAGATCATCATCCGGATGTCATCTTCGTAGACATCATGATGCCTAGGCTTGATGGATACCAGACCTGTGCGTTGATCAAACACAACGATGTTTTCAAGAACATCCCGGTCATCATGTTATCCAGCAAGGATGGCCTTTTCGACCGAGCCCGTGGGCGTATCGTAGGTTCGGAACAGTATCTGACAAAACCTTTTACGAAAGACGAACTGTTGGGTGCGATCAGACGCTATGTGAAGCGCGCTGCATGATTGACGTTATTGGACGAGTATCGGTTGACATTAGACTCCGGGTGGAATCAGACAATGATTAAAAACTTATTTCGCAAGGGTGAGAGCGGCAAGGAAGAATCGGTAACTTTAGAAGAATCCGGTGGGATGAAGGGGACTATTCTGGTGGTTGATGATTCTCCCACTGAAGTCCACATCTTTAAGAAGATTCTTGAAAAACAGGGCTACAACATTATCGTGGCGAAGGATGGCCAGGAAGGTATCGAGATAGCTATCCGGGTTCATCCCGATCTGATTCTGATGGATGTGGTGATGCCGGTGCTGAATGGGTTTCAGGCCACGCGAAAACTCAAGAACAACGAAGTCACGGCAGACATCCCGGTCCTCATGGTAACTACCAAGGACCAGCAGACCGATATTAATTGGGGTATGCGCCAGGGCGCAGACGAGTACATGGTGAAACCGGTTGCGCCGGCAGAGCTGGTGCACAAGATCAAGGCTCTTCTGAATGACTGAACAGCAGCAGAATATGGAAATACTGGATACGCCGCAGGCGATTGTCGGCCTGCTTGGCGATCTGGAAAGGCGTAGCAGGGAGCGGGCAAAAGGTCTGCCGCAACAAGAGCTGATCGATAGTTTTTGGGAAGGTGTCATGTTCTACATCGGTGATAGTCGCCTTGTTGCCCCCCTCAATGCTGTGAAGGAGATCCTCAACTTTCCTACAGCATTGACCCTGGTTCCCGGTACCAAGCCCTGGATGTTGGGTGTGGCGAATGTGCGTGGCACCCTGATACCTGTGATCGATCTGCAGCTATTCCTGATTGGGAAAAAGACCCGGCGTGGTCGACGCAGCCGTGTGCTTGTCATCGACATGGGGGACGGTTACACAAGTGTGCTGGTGGGAGAGATGGTCGGTATGCGCCATTTTTCCAAAGAGACCGCAAGAGAGATGAAGGCGTCGAACAATAGATTCGAGAAGTATGTGAAGTTCGAGTTTGACCAGGATGGCATGACATGGCCGGTATTCAGTCTCTCCGCGCTGGCGGATGATCCGGCATTCCAGATTGCCGCACACTGAGTTAGGGCAAAGATTTAGGAAATGGGCTTAAGCTTTCGGGAGAAATGAAGAATGAAACGTAAAGGCGCGGGTGGTGCACTGCCCTCAAATAAGATCATCACGACACTGTCCATAGTGGTGTTGGTGAGTTTGATCCTGGCACTGGCGACATTTCTGCACACAACCAAGCGGGACGCCTACGATGAGCAGTATCTGATTCGTATTGCCGAGCAGCAGGTTTTGGCACAGCGAATAGCCAAATACGCCCTCTCATCCGCCCGTGGCGAGATGGAATCCTTTACCACTCTGCAGAAGACCCGGGATCGTTTCGAGACCATCATGTGGGAGCTGAAAAATGGCTCCAAACGCGTCGACCTGCCAGCTGTCCCGGACGAGGTGATGCCCAAAGTGCGCGGGTTGGAGAATGAGTGGCTGGTCTTGCGTCAGAACATCGACGAAATCCTCAAAGCGCAAGAGAACATCCTGGTGATCGGAGAGTTTTCTGCTGTGATATCGGAGTTCGTTCCGCAGATGCAGGAACTGTTGTCAGAACTCTCGGAAGTGTTGATCAACGGTCACGCGCCCAGCCGTCAGGTTTTTACCGTGGCCGAACAGTCAATGCTCATTCAGCGTATCAATTCCAATGTCAATCAAGTGTTGGAGGGGGGGCAGAAGACAGCTGCGGCCATCGATCAATTCAGTCGTGACGCCGATCTTTTCGGGCGTGTGCTGGAAGGTCTGAAAACTGGTGACAGTGACCTCGGCATCGCTAAGCTTACCGACAAGATTTCCCGCCAGCGGCTCAATGACGTGACCAGCCTGTTCAGCACCATTCAGGACAATGCGGCCGAGATCATCCAGAACATTCCCGAAGTTCTGCCCGCCCTGGAAGCTGCATCCACTGTCAACGAAGCATCGGACAAGACCAGTAATGCCGCCGAGGCGCTGATTACCGCATTTGGTGAATCCCCCGGACGTATCTCTATCCTAGGCATCAAGGCCGGTCCTATCATGATCGCCATTTTCGGCGCCACCGCCGCCATCTTGCTGGTGGTGTTGGGATTCCAGCTGATCCTCGATGCCCAGCGCCGTGAGCAGGTCAGCAAGCAGCAGAACGAGAACAATCAGAAAGCCATTCTGCAGCTGCTCGATGAGATGGGCGACTTGGCCGACGGCGACCTGACCGTGACCGCCAGCGTGACCGAGGACATCACCGGAGCCATCGCCGACTCTATCAACTATGCCATCGAAGCGCTGCGTGAACTGGTTACCACCATCAACCTGACCTCTGAGCAGGTATCCGGCGCCACCCAGGAGTCTCGTGCCACCGCGATGCATCTGGCCGAGGCGAGTGAGCACCAGGCGGAACAGATCACCCAGGCGAATGAGTCGATCAAGGAGATGACCAGCGCCATCGACGGGATGTCGAAAGACGCCACCGAGTCGGCCGAAGTGGCCCGGCGCGCGGTGGAGATCGCCAGTACCGGCGCCGAGACCGTACGCAACACCATCGCTGGTATGGACGATATCCGCGAACAGATTCAGGAGACCTCGAAACGGATCAAACGTCTGGGTGAGAGTTCCCAGGAGATCGGCGATATCGTGGAGCTGATCGATGACATCGCCGATCAGACCAACATTCTCGCCCTCAACGCGGCCATGCAGGCCGCCATGGCCGGTGAGGCGGGCCGCGGTTTCGCGGTGGTTGCCGACGAGGTGCAGCGGTTGGCTGAGCGTTCCATCAACGCCACCAAACAGATCGAGGCGCTGGTTAAGACCATCCAGGCCGATACCAACGAGGCGGTGACCTCCATGGAGGCCAGTACCTCCGGTGTGGTGAAAGGTGCCACCTTTGCGGAGGATGCCGGCGAGGCCTTGAAAGAGATCGAGAGCGTCTCCGAGTATATCGCTGATCTAACCGGCAAGATCGCCGGGTCTGCACAGAAGCAGTCGGAAGAGGCGGCCAACATCAAAGACACCATGAGCGTCATCCAGGAGATTACCAACCAGACCTCAGAGGGTACCCATCAGACGGCCAACTCCATCGGCCAGCTGGCGGACCTGTCCGACCAGCTGCAGAAGTCGGTTGCCGGTTTCCGTCTGCCCTCTTGACGCCTAGTGCGAGGCCATGAATAGAGATCCGCAACACATGGAACGGCGCCAGCCCAGTTTGGCCCCAGGAGCACCTGTATGACAAACGCTCAAGATTTCGGCGCGCTGAATTGGGTCAAGGAAGAGCTTGATGTTTCTATCCGTCAGGCCCGCCAGGCACTCGAGAGCCATGTCGAGTCGCCCGATGACAACACAGCCTTGCAGAGCTGCGGCGACCATTTGCACCAGATTGCCAGAGTGCTGCAGATGGTGCAGGTCTACGGCCCGAGCATGCTGGCCGAAGAGATGGAGCTGGTGGTTCGCGCCATGGGTGAAGGCAGCGTGCGTCAGCAGGAGGATGCCGCCGAGGCATTGATGCTGGCCTTGATCCAGCTCCCCGATTACCTGGAGAAGCTGCAGGGCGGTGACGCGGATATCCCGATGATCATCCTGCCGTTGCTCAACGATCTGCGCGCCGTGCGTGATGCTCCATTGCTCTCAGAGGCGGCCCTGTTCAAACCTGAAATCGAGGGCGCCAGCGCCGACGAACGTATTAGCGGCGAGCCCAACGAAGCACTCCCGGGACTGATCAAGCAGCGACGGCAAAGGGTTCACATCGGACTGCTTAGCTGGTACCGGCAGCGTGACACCCAGCAGGGGTGGCCAATGTTGCAGGAGGTGTTCCGGGCTGTTCATCAGAATGCAGGCACCGAGCAGGTACACCGTCTGTTTTGGGTTATCGAGGCGTTGATGCATGGCCTGATGGAGGGGAGCATCGCCCCAGGCATTGCCGTCAAGCAGCTCTTCAGCCGCATTGACCGCAAGCTGAAAATGATTATCGACGGCGGTGAGCAGGCGGTGCAGGAGGGACATTCCTCGGCGCTGTTGAAGAATCTCCTCTACTACATTGCCCGCGCCAAAAGCAGCGATGAGCTGATCCTTCAGGTCAAGGAGGCCTACAATCTCGACCAAGTGATGCCGTCCGAGGATCAGCTGGCCCAGGGTCGGCAGGGTCTCTCGGGATCCAATGCGGAACTTGCCGAGTCGATCCGCGATGCGGTCAGTATCGAACTCACGCGCATCAAGGATATCCTCGATCTCTTCATGCGCGACGAGAATGCGGACATGGAGATGTTGGCGCACTTGGAAGCCCCGATACGCAAACTGGCCGACACCCTCGGCATGATCGGACAGGGGGCGTTGCGTTCACGCCTCAACCGCCAAGCCGAAAAGGTCAAATCTCTGGTCGAACAGGGCAGTATGCCGGAAGAGTTCGAGCTGATGGAGATGGCCGGTGACATACTCTATGTCGAATCCTCCCTCAGCACGCTGCATACCACGCACATCTCCGGTGAGAGCGCACCGGAAGAGGGTGGTTGGGGCCTGGATCTGCCGGAAGGCGAGTATCAGAATCTGATCAAACAGACGGTGCGGGAGGCCAAGGTCGATATCGCCAAGGCCAAAGAGGCCATTATCGGTTATACCGAAGTTTCCGATGATGCCTCGTTGCTGGTCACCGTGCAGGAATCTTTCAAGCGGGTCGAGGGTGCACTGCGCATCCTCAATCTTATCGAAGCGGCCGATATCATGGCCAAGACCAGCGGGTTCATTAAACAGGACCTCATCAGCAGAAACGCCTTGCCGCAGCGTCACCAGCTTAACTATCTGGCTGATGTCATCAGCGCCATCGAATACTATCTGGAGACCCTGGTCGACGGTGCCGGTAACCGGCGCGAAATCCTTGCTATTGCCAATGCCTCGCTCGGCAGTCTGCTCAGCGAGGGCCGCGAGGTCACTGAGTACTCTGAACCTGCAGAAGTGATCGATCTGGCGGGTTCCGCCGATCAGACCGAGGGTATTGAGCTGCAGGAAGAAGATGTCAGCGATCTGGAGTTTGGCGAGAGCAGCCTGCAGCTGGATGAACCGGCCACGCCGGAGGTGACGGAACTGGAGGTCGAGTTCGAGGAGCAACGGGCGGCTGAGCCGACACCTGTCAAGGTGGTTGAGGCGCCTGCTGAAGTCCATGAGGAGCCGACAGCCTCCATCGACAAGCCGGCCCTGGAAGAGATCGATCCGGAAATTCTGGAGATCTTCGTGGAAGAGGCGCGCGAGGAGCTTGCGAGCATACAGGTCTCTTTCCCGCGCTGGCAGCAGAATCACGCCGATGAAGATGCCCTGACCACCTTCCGCCGTTCGTTTCATACCCTCAAGGGCAGCGGGCGTCTGGTCGGCGCGAAAACCATCGGCGAACTGGCCTGGTCGATGGAGAATATGCTCAATCGTCTGATCGATGATGCGATCAAGGTCAGTCCGGATATGATGAACCTGCTCGAGCGGGTAATCGCCGCGCTTCCGGACCTCATCGACTGTCAGGAGAATGGACAGATACCGGATGTCGACGTAGCGCGCCTGGAAGCGGAGGCCTTTGCTCTGGCCGATGGCAAGCCGCTGCCGGTTGTTGAACCTGCTCCGGCTGCAGTGACAGCGGAGACCGATGAGTCGCTAGCCCTTGCCGCCGAGCCCGAAGCCGAAGAGCCGTCGGAAATCATCGAGCTGACTCTGGATGAGCCCTCGGAGCTTGAGTACGCACTCGAGGAAGCTCCATCCGCGGAAGAGGAATACAGCGGCGAGGCGCAGGATGAATCCGAATCCCTGATAGAGATGGAGCTGCCGCAGGAGCTGGATACTGGGGCCCTGCCACATGAACTGGAGAGTGAGGGTGAGTCTTCTCTGGAGATTGAATCCCTTGATCTTACCTCCAGCATCTCCGAATTCGATCTCTCTTCCGAGCTTCCCGCGAGCGGTGAAGGGGAGACCCTGAGCAGTGAACAAGGCGGTGAAGAGCTGGGAGAGTCGGGGATCGAGCTTGAAGGCTTCACCGACTCCGATCTTGAGATCGAGATCGATACCGAACTGCTTGGCATCTTTGCTGAGGAATCGGAAACGCATCTACAGGAGATCGAGGATTTTCTGACTTTGGCAACCGGCAGCGAACCACTGATACGGGTGCCGGAAGAGGTGGTACGTGCCTGCCACACGCTACGTGGCAGCGCCAACATGGCCGGGATCACTCCGATCGCGAAATTGGCCGAGTCGATGGAGAGTTATGCCCGTGTCCTGCACGAACGACAGCGCTTGGCCGACGGCGAAGTCACGGATCTGCTGAATGGTTGTGTCAGCTGTTTTCGCAAGCTGCTCGACTGGATGCCGGAAGAAGCATTGCCGGAACCTCCTTTCGAGGCCTATCTGAGTCGGTTGCAGGAGGCCTTGCGAGAACTGGGTGTGCATGAGCAGGCAGCATACGCGGTTGCGCCCGAGTTGGAGGGTGCCGCAGATAGTGAATCCGTGGCGGACGAGGAGTTGCAGGCGATCTCTCTGGAGACTCCTTCCGAGCGGGTGGATCAGTTGGATGTTGAGGAAGTCTCCGAATCGCTTGGGCTGATCCAGGTTCCGCTGTCTGAACAGGATACCGATCAGGAAGCCTCCGGCATTGAGCTGGAAGAGGAGGCGCCTTTCGCATTGGGTGAGGATCAGGAGCTGATCGATATCTTCGTCGAAGAGGCTCGGGAGCTGTTGGAAAATCTGGAGCAGAGCTACGCCAAGTGGATTGAGTCCCCTGGTGACAACGCCGTTGCCGACGATATCCTAAGGACGCTGCATACTCTCAAGGGCAGTTCGCGCCTGGCTAATATCACCCCGGTAGGTGATCTCAGTCATGCGTTGGAAACCCTGTATAACCGGCTGGGTCGTGGTGAACTGGAAGCCGATGAATCTGTGAAGCAACTGGTGCGCGAGGTATTGGATCATCTTGTGACCCAGACCGAAGAGGCCGCCGCAGGTGGACAAATATCCTCTTCCGTCAATTTGGTTAAGGCACTCGGGGCGGCTGGCGGGAACGCGCCGGCCAGCATGCCGTTGGCAGAAGAGCCGGTCGATCACCTGCTTCAGCAGGAGCTGGACCAGATCGACGCGACGCAATTGGAGGCGCAGTCCGGCAGAGAGGAGAGCGTTTCAGACTACTATGAAGAGCCGCTAAGCTTTCTGAGTGATGAGGAACTGTTCCACCTCGAAGGCGATCCGGAACTGACCGAGATCTTTGTCGAGGAGGCAAGGGAACTTTTGACCTCGCTCGAGGGGAGCTACGGTCGCTGGAGCGACGATCCGACCGAACATGCGCCACTGGATGAGATGCAACGGGCACTGCATACCCTCAAGGGAAGTTCCCGACTGGCCGGCGCCGAGCCGGTTGGTGATCTCAGCCATGCCCTCGAGTCCCTGCTGGCTGCGGTAGCCAGCGGCAAGCTGGTAGCGAATCCAGAGGTACTGCATACCACGCGCGAGGTGCTCGACCTGCTGGCGACACAGACCGAAGCAGCAGAAGGCTCCGCCGGCATCCCCCTATCGAATCGGCTGCATGAGCATATCGAGGCCCTGCTGAAGTCGTCGAGCCCGTTTCAGACAGAGGGACAGGTTGACCCCAATATCCGGGCGGAAATGGCGTCCGATGAGGCAGCGGAGCAAGCACGGAGCGAGGTGTCGCCTGCAGCCAAGGAGAGCGCCGCAGAGCAGCCCGTTGCCGAGCTGTCCGAAAGCGGCCAGGATGAATCCCACTTCGAGCTTGGCGACAGTGAAGCCGGGGGTGCAGAGGAGGCGGATGATTCTTTCATTCTGCTTGAAGAAGATATTCTGCTCGACGTGGGCGAAGATGAAGAGCTGGTGCAGATCTTCGTGGAAGAGGGGAAGGAGTTCATCGAGAAGATCGATACCCACTTCCAGCGCTGGATGGATCAGCCGGATGATTTTTCACTTCTCGAAGGTGTTCAACGTAATTTGCATACCCTGAAAGGGAGTGCCCGATTGGCCGGTATCATGCCGGTCGGTGATCTCAGCCATGCGGTGGAGTCGCTGATGACGGCCCTTGTGGAGAAGGAGGTCGACCCAATCCCGGTGGTGACCGATGCCGCGCGTCACGCCATCGACCATCTGGCACATCAGCTGGAGATGATCAGTTCCACCGGCAAGGTGCCGGCGTCCGAGGCGTTGGTGGAAGGCCTGCATGCCCTCCTGGGCGGCGAACTGGAGACCTCCATGAAGGGGTTGGTGGAGACGATCCAGCAAAAAGCAGAGAGCGATAGCGAGCTCCTCGCTAAACTCTCAGAAGCACCAGAAGAGAAGGCGGAGCAGCCACCGATACAGACAGCAGAGATCATTCCCCTCGATCGTGGCCTGGAAGAGTTGCTCTCCACGACAAAACCGGAAGACAAGGAGGGCGCCAAGCGCGCTAAGGAGCAGGTCCGGGTCAACAGCGAGCTGATGGATCGCCTAGTCAACCACGCCGGCGAGGTCAGTATTTATCGTGCCCGCCTGGAACAGCAGAACAGTGTGCTCGGCTTCAACCTGACCGAGCTGGAACAGACCGTTTCACGTCTCTACTCTCAGCTGCGCAGTCTCGAACTCGAAACCGAGGCGCAGATTCTCTACCGCTGGGATCGCGACAATGAGGACGACCGGGAGAAGGCTGAATTCGATCCGCTGGAGATGGATCGCTTCTCCACCATCCAACAGCTTTCACGGGCGCTGGCCGAGACCGTCAACGACCTGGGCAATATCAACGAGTCGCTGTCGGATCTGCAACGCGAGACAGATACCCTGCTGCTGCAGCAATCACGAATTTCGACCGATCTGCAGGACGGTCTGCTACGCACCCGCATGGTGCCCTTCGCCCAGCTGGTGCCGCGTTTGCAAAGGTTGGTGCGGCAGACGGCCGGGCAGCTCGGCAAAAAGGCCAATCTGGAGTGTGTCGGCATCGAGGGGGAACTCGATCGCGGCATCCTCAATCGCATGATCCCGGTGCTGGAGCATCTGCTGCGCAACTCGGTCTCCCACGGTATTGAGACGCCTGCGATTCGCGAGCAGGCCGGCAAACAGGACATGGGCCGCATTTCGCTCTATCTCGACCGCGAAGCGAACGATGTGCTGATCACCCTTTCGGATGATGGCAAGGGTCTCGATATCGAAGCCATCCGTGAGCGGGCGATCAATCAGGGCATGATTAATGCCGATGCCGAGGTGAGCGATGACGATCTGATCCAGTGCGTGCTGTTGCCTGGTTTCAGTACCGCTAAAGAGGTCACACAGATCTCGGGCCGCGGCGTAGGCTTGGATGTGGTCACCAGCGAAGTGAAACAGCTGGGCGGCTCCCTGGAAATCGATTCGCATCCGGGCCGCGGCACCAGCTTCATTATCCGACTGCCGTTGACCCTGGCCATCACCGATGCCTTGCTGATGCGTATCGGCGAAGAGGTGTTCGCCATTCCCCACGGCAGCGTGGAGGGTGTTGTCAGGATTCGCCGTAAGGATCTGCTGGCCTGCTATGCCGGCGAGAAGAGCGGCTACAACTATGCGGGCAAGGACTATAAGGTCGAGTACCTGGGTCGCATGATGGGCATGGGTCAGCACGACGTGCCGGAGACCGCCCGTTGGCTGCCGTTGCTGTTGCTGCACGCTGGTGAGCATCAAGTGGCACTGCAGATTGACGAGCTGCTCGGTACCCGTCAGGTGGTGGTGAAGTCGCTCGGCAAACAGGTGGGCAGTGTGCGCTGGATCACCGGCGGCACTATTCTGGCCGACGGCCGGGTGGCGCTGATTCTCGATCTGGCGGCGCTGGTGCGTATGGACGCCACTCACGTCATCGGCACCGAGCAGGTGCGGGCCAGTGAGCGCAAGCGCGCCGAGGATCGTCTGCGTGTCATGGTGGTGGATGACTCTATCACCGTACGCAAGGTCACCAGCCGTCTGTTGGAGCGCAACGATATGGAGGTGTTGACGGCGAAGGATGGCGTCGAGGCCGTCGCCATGCTGCAGGAGCAGGTGCCGGATATCATGTTGTTGGATATCGAGATGCCGCGCATGGACGGCTTCGAACTGGCGCGCCATATCAATAACTCGGTCGACTATTATGGTTTGCCCATCATCATGATCTCCTCCCGTGTCGGCGACAAACACCGCCAACGGGCCATGGATCTTGGCGTCAAGAGGTGTCTCGGCAAGCCCTATCAGGAGGCGGAATTGCTCGATAATATCAATGAGGTTCTGGCGGAGAGCAGACGATGAGCCAAGCGGTGATCAAAGAGGTACGTAGCGTTTTGATCCCGCTGGGTGATCGCCAGCTGTTGTTGCCCAACGCGGTAGTCGCCGAGGTTATGGATTACCAGTCTCCCGACCCGGTGGAGGGTGCTCCTGAGTGGTTTCTGGGCAACATGGCCTGGCGCGGAATCATAATTCCAGTGGTCTCATTTGAAGCCATGCAGGGGGGGGAAGTGGTGACGCCAGGCCATCGTGGTAGGATCGCCATCATGAACACCTTGAACGGTCATCCTCTGTTTTCCCATATCGGTTTGGTGGTGCAGGCGATACCCAGCCTTGCCCGGGTGAGCGTCGACAATGTACTGCCCTCTGCCAATAACGAGGAGATGGTTGATCCGCTCATCCGTCAGGTGGTCGAGCTCGATATGAGTCCTGTCTATATTCCCAATCTGGATGAGATCGAGCAACGGGTTCAGTCGGTATTCGACTCGCTTTAAGCAGTGGATTGCTGCAGCGTAAATTGCGCAATATCGACAACTCCTCATAGATATCGGAACCGATCCGAAGCCCCCCGGGGGGTTGGCGGTGGCCTGCTTGCGGATTGAACCTGGAGTTTCTCACCGCTCTCTTACGCCTGTTCCCGCCCTCCCCGGCATGGATTCTGTAACATTCTGGGCTGGGTAGGCATCTGCAGCATCAAGAAACCTGATATTCTATGTGGACCGATATCGGGTTAAATCTATCTTTTTTGGAGAAGTGGCATGTCATTCGAAATTGAATTTTGGCACTGGGTGGTGTTCGGTGTGCTGCTGGTGCTCAGCGAGATCGCTCTGACCACTTTCTTCATCTTGTGGTTCGGTGTGGCCGCAATCATGGTTGGCGGTATTCTGTTTGTTGTTCCGAGCCTCTCGGTCAGCTGGCAGATATTGATCTGGACCCTGTTATCCGTGATCCTCGCGGCGGCTTGGTTCAAATATCTAAAGCCCTTATCGATCGATCGCACCAAAGCGGGGCTTTCCCGCGAGGCGATTGTCGGTGAGGTGGGTCAGGTGATCAGCGTGCCGGGTGAAAGCCGGCGCGGTCGCATGCGTTTTCCCGCACCGATTCTGGGCGCCGACGAGTGGCTGATCATCTCATCGGACACCCTGGCGGAAGGCGATAGAGTGCGGGTGAAGGACGTATCCGGCAACTCATTGTTAGTGGAAAAGGTTTAATATACGGCTGAAAGGAGATGGAGATGAACGCAGGCTTATACGTTGTTGTCGCCCTGTTTGTGTTGGTGTTGGTGACTCTGGCCAAAGGGGTGCGCCTGGTGCCACAGGGCTATAAGTGGGTGGTGCAGCGGTTGGGGAAATACCATGCCACGCTGGCTCCAGGACTGAACATCATCATTCCCTATGTCGATGCGGTATCCTATAAGGTCACCACCAAGGATATCGTGCTCGATATTCCCACCCAGGAGGTCATCACGCGGGATAACGCGGTGATACTCGCTAATGCGGTGGCCTACATCAATATCCTTTCGCCGGAGAAGGCGGTCTACGGCGTTGAGAACTACGAGATAGCCATCCAGACCCTGGTGCAGACCACCCTGCGCTCAATCATCGGCGAGATGGATCTGGACGACGCCCTCTCCTCCCGCGACAAGATCAAGGCCAATCTGAAGAACTCCATCTCCGACGACATCTCCGATTGGGGCATCACCCTGAAGACGGTGGAGATCCAGGACATCAACCCCTCCGGCACCATGCAGAAGGCGATGGAGGAGCAGGCGGCGGCGGAGCGTGCCCGGCGCGCCACCGTGACCCGCGCCGACGGCGACAAGCAGGCGGCGATCCTGGAAGCGGAGGGCCGGCTCGAGGCCTCCAGACGCGATGCGGAAGCCCAGGTTGTGCTGGCGCAGGCGAGTAAGACAGCGATCCAGTTGGTGACCGAGGCGATCGGTAATCAGGAGCTGCCGGTGGTCTACCTGC
>JBNKOL010000121.1:0-4624 GCA_050294655.1 Sedimenticolaceae bacterium | reverse complement strand
CAAGATACGCCGAGCTTTGTTCGGAGCGACATCGATCTTGAGAAAAAATTCCCAAAACAAAAACAATGGGATATAAATCCCACAAATAACGTGAGGGAACTCACGTTTTTGCATACGAATTTAATTCATGATGGCCGTCGGCATGGCAACGACCTGTATTGATACGCTCATTCTATCTTCACTTTTCATGCAACACATTGAGTTCGGGTGTGAAGGTTAAGTCAATGTCAGGGTGGTCGGAATAGGGATTTAGTCTTATCTACCGGCTTTCAAAAAAACTAATGGAATTAGAGAGATAATCAAATGCATTGGAAACAACAATGGAGTCCAATCTTCATATTGATGGGCGGTGTCGCACTCTTGGGAGTAAACCAAGCGAGTGCTATGAGTAGCTTCGTCAATACCGTCACATCATATTGTTCGAGCAACGGCTACACGCTTAAGCCGGAGTTTCAGGGAATGGATTGCGATGCGGCTTGTCATCAAAACTCGACCGGTATGAGCGCATACAACAGCGGAGATTATGAGTATTTCTGTCCGCCGACTGTCTTGACCTGTACCGATTCGGACAATGATGGTTACTTCGCCGAAGGTGGAAATTGCGGCATTGCGGATTTCAACGACAACAATCCCAACGCCTACCCGGGTGCGATTGAAATCTGTAACGACAATATCGATAACGATGGTAACGGCCTGGTCGATTCCAGTGATCCCAACGCGGTCGGTTGTTCGACCTCGACTGCTTGTACCGACCTGGATGGCGATGGCTTTAACATTGATGGCGGCACATGCGGTCCCGTTGATTGTGACGACAGCAACTCCTTGGTCAATCCGGGTGCTGTGGAAGCCTGCGGTGATGGTATCGATAACAACTGTAATGGCAGAATCGACACAGCTGATTTGAATGCCGTGGGTTGCGCGACCAACTGTACCGACCAGGATAGTGACGGTTACAGTATCGAAGGTGGCAGTTGCGGTCCGATGGACTGTAATGACAACAATCCGGCAATTAATCCTGCTGCACTGGAGGTCTGCGACGACAACGTCGATAACAACTGCAACAATCGAACCGATAGCTCGGACGGTGTTTGCCAGGATCCTCAGTCAGGAGGTTTTCATTGGTGGCGGCCAGGTGCTAACGGCGGTGGAAACACAGGTGGAAACACGGGTGGAAACACAGGTGGAAACACAGGTGGAAACAACGGTGGCTCACATCCCTTCGGCTGGAGTAATCCAGAGCAGCAACATCCGGACTATGTGGATGACAATGGCGTAGCCGACTGCCTCTCCTGTCACACCATCGATACAGCGGACAGGAATTCGCCGATGAGTTGCTACAGCTGTCATGGCAAGGAATGGGAAGACCCCAGCAATGGCGGTGGCAATAACAATGGTGGTGGCAATAACGGCGGCTCGCATCCCTTCGGCTGGAGTAATCCAGAGCGTCAACATCCGGACTATGTGGATGATAATGGCGTATCCGACTGCCTCTCCTGTCACACCATCGACACAGCGGACAGGAATTCATCCATGAGCTGTTACAGCTGTCACGGCAAAGAGTGGGAAAATCCCGGCAATTCCGGCGGAGACAGTGAGGAGAACAGCGACGACGATGAGGAAGAAAGCTCTAGCAGGAAAAGGAGAAAAAGCAGTGATGACTAGTTATTCTGTTTTATAACAGGAATGACAATTGCAACAAGGGGGGCGAGAGCCCCCCTTTTTTTGCTTATGGGTGTCCCGACTTCGCGCTGGCTGGAGTTGGCCCTCACTGTTTTAGCTTGATCACCAATGTGGCGATGTTGTTCTCCTTCGCCAACCGGCGCGCGGCGTTGAGCTGGCGTTGGCTGTGGTAGGGGCCGCTGCGTACCCGATGGAAGGTGTCGCGATTATTGATGCTCACCCTCTGGATCTCCGCCTCGATACCGATCAGGGCCAGCTTGGCCTTCATGCGGTCGGCATCCTCGTACTTGCGAAAGGAACCCATCTGCAGGATGTAGGCGGTGTTGGACGGCAGAGTTGATTGGGGTGTTTCTACCCGTGCTTGATTGGTCGGTTCAGAGGGCTCGGGTGCCATCAGCTCCTCGTCCGGAATCACGACTTCCATTTCTGGCAGGATGGTATAGAACTCGAAAGTGGGTTTGGGCGCTTCGTTCTTCGGTGCGCTGGGTGTTGGCTTGGGTTGGCTCACTCCGGGTACAGGCGCATTCCCCAGGTTGGCACCCAGTTTCAACCACAATAACCCGACCACGAAGGCGCCAGCCATGGCGCCGCCGAAGAACCAGATGCTGCAACTGGTGCTACCCTTGCTCTTTTTCTTTTTCGGACCGGCCCGATGTTTGTAGTCCGCCATGGGTTACATTTTCTCCGGTGCGCTGACGCCTAATAGATTGAGACCGTTGCGCACTACCTGGCGGGTGGCCAGGATCAGCTGCAGACGGGCGTCGCGCAGTGCGTCGTCGTCGATCAGAAACTTGTGGGCGTTGTAGTAGGTGTGGAAGTCGTTGGCCAGCTCCCGCAAATAGTGGGTCAGCAGATGGGGCTCTTCGTTGAGGGCCGATGCCTCGACCACTTCCGGATAGCGCGACAGACTGGTCAGCAGGACCTGTTCATGAGATTCGGTAAGCCGGCCATAGTCGACCGCTGTCGGCTCGCTTTCGAAGCTGATGCCTTGCTCCGCCGCCTGTTCGAAGACGCTGCAGATACGGGCATGGGCATACTGCACGTAATAGACCGGGTTGTCGTTCGACTGGGACTTGGCCAGATCCAGGTCGAAGTCCATGTGCTGCTCACACTTGCGCATGACGTAGAAGAAACGGGCGGCATCACTGCCCACCTCCTTTCGCAGCTCGCGCAGTGTGACGAACTGACCGGAGCGGGTCGACATCTGCACCTTCTCGCCACCCCGGTAGAGGATGGCGAACTGCACCAGCAGTACATCGAGGCGCGAGGGATCGTCTCCCAGGGCCTGCAGGGCCGCCTTTACCCGCGGTACGTAGCCATGGTGGTCGGCGCCCCAGACGTCGATGACACGATCGAAACCGCGCTCCAGCTTGTCCATGTGGTAGGCGATGTCGGAGGCGAAGTAGGTGGTCTGGCCGTTGTCGCGTACCACCACCCGGTCCTTCTCGTCGCCGTAATCAGTGGAGCGGAACCACAGCGCCCCCTCCTTTTCGTAGAGCTGGCCGCCGGCTCGCAGGCGCTCGATGGCGCGGTTGACCGCACCGCTCTCGGTCAGGCTACGCTCCGAGTACCACTGGTCATAGTTGACGCCGAACAGGGAGAGGTCGTCGCGGATGTCATCGAGGATGGTGTTGAGCCCCAGCTCGAAGACGAAGCGGTAGCGGTTGTCACCCAGCAGCGACTTGGCGCGCTCGATCAGGGCGTCGATGTGGGTCTCTTTGTCGCCACCGGCCGGCTCGTCGGCGGGGATATCGGCAAACACCTCCTCGGCGCTGTGCCTATAGGCCTCGCCGTGATCGCGATGCAGGGTGGCGGCGATGTCCCAGACATAATCCCCTTTGTAGCCGTTGGCGGGGAAGGTGAGGTTCTCGTCGCACAGTTCCAGATAGCGCAGCCAGACCGAGGTGCCGAGGATATCCATCTGGCGTCCGGCATCGTTGACGTAGTACTCCCGGTGCACCTCGAAGCCCACGGCGGCGAGCAGATCGGCCACCACCGAGCCGTAGGCGGCACCGCGGCCATGGCCCACATGCAGGGGTCCGGTGGGATTGGCGGAGACGAACTCCACCTGTACCCGCTTGCCGGCGCCTTGCCGGCTGCGCCCGTAGTCGTGACCCTGGGCGAGAATCTGCGGCACCAGTCGATGGTAGGCGGTAGCTGAAAGATAGAAATTGATAAAACCGGGCCCGGCTATCTCACAGCGCTCCACCAGCTCGGAGGCCGGCAGTGCCTCGAGTAGTGCCTGGGCCAGCTCGCGGGGGGGGGTTGCGGCGGGTTTGGCCAGAACCATGGCGATGTTGGTGGCGAAGTCGCCATGTTTGCTGTCCCGGGCGCGCTCGATTTTCGGCGTCGTCAGGAGTGCCGGTGGGAGCAGGCCGTCATCGGCCAGCTGCTGTAGGGCGGCGGTTACCAGTTGCTCGATCTGCGTCTTCATTTCGGCTGTTGCTGAAGCTGTTGTTAAGGGCGGCAAGGATAACAGGAATCAGGTCCATCGGGGGAGTGTGGCTGTCAGAAAGGATTCATTTGGTTGTCACTGGAGTGTCACCCGGGCCGCCTAGACTTTGCGCTGTCAGGAATTGGAGAGGAAAACAACCATGTCCGTTGAGAGACGCTATTGTAAACGCTATCCGATGAGTGGGGATGTCTACATCCGCTACCGTAAACAGCGGGCCTTTCCGGCACGCGCGGTGAACTGCTCAGTGCAAGGGATCTATTTGCAGACCGAGAGCTTGAACCTGCTGACCGGTGCCCTGGTGGAGCTCGAGATCTACCGCGGAGGTCGATTCTACGAGGTGATGGGGGTGGTTACTCATACTCAGGATAAGGGTATCGGCGTTATCTTCTGGCAGTCGCAGCCCGATCTCTACGAGTCGGTGGTGAAGGGGCAACCCCACCCCGCGAAGATCACCCCGCGTTCACAGGCGGGTGCCTGCGAGAATCATCT
>JBNKOL010000120.1:0-6195 GCA_050294655.1 Sedimenticolaceae bacterium | reverse complement strand
GTGAATGCCGGGAAGACAGCCGGGTTGCCGCGCCACACGGAGACTTGATAGTTGTTGCCAGTGTCCTTGGCCAGGATCCGCTTGATATAGGGATCGATACCGATACCCGTGGGCTTGATACGCATCTCGATGGTCTGTGCTCGGTTCGCCAGCAAGCAATCGACATTATTGTCGAAGGTTACATAGTTGGCAGCGTCTGCGTGTAGCAAGCCGTCTCCGGGCAGAGCGGCGGCGGGGTTGGCGACCAGTCCGGCGATATAGCCCTGACTGTCCAGGACATAGCTGCTGCCCGCCGCTTCGTTCAAGGCGAAGGTCACCTGACCGCTCGGGCAGCCGCCCCCCGCTGCGACGGTTATCGCGTTGTTCTCGCTGGGGTTGCCGTACTCGTCGAGACCGGTGACCTGAACCAGGCCGGTACCGATATCGTCAGCCAGGCTCAAGGGGCTGCTGAGCGTCAGCGTGGCCCGGCTGGAGCCGGCGGTGTGATCCACGGCGATGACGGTGGTTCCGGTGCCGTTGGTATAGCTGAAGTCCGATGCCTGCAGGGCGCCGCCGTTCGTTGCGTAGACCCCTTCCGAGAAGCTGACGATCAGCTGTGTGCTGCCGATGGCCCCGGACACGCTGGTGATACGCGGCGCCGCGGCGCCATCGATGGCCTGGAAGTAGCTAAGGGGCTTGCTGACGTTCCAGACCTTGGCCTCGTCGAGCATGCCGATGAAGCCACTGCGGTAACCGCTGCCCCACATGACACCGCCGACGGAGAAGGCCGATGCGCACCAGGTGCCGTTGTAACACATCGCCTGCTCGGCGGGGCTGTGCTCGCTGTAGGGATAGATGTAGTCTTCACCCGCGCCCGGCTGCATCAGGCTGCCGCTGCTGTCACTGGTGGTGACATCCTCACCGTTGACATAGAGGCGAATTCGGCCCACGGAGGGATCGAGGGGATTGCGATCCGGCCCGGCGGTATCGAATACCGCGGCCACATGGCTCCACTTGTTCAACGGTACGTTGACCGCACTGTAGGCGCCGCGCACGCCGCTGCTGTCTCCGTTGACGTTGATATAGAAGACCAGGGCGAGACCGCCGTTCATCTTCTTTAGCGAGAGCCGGTAGCCGCCGTCGTTGTAGTGGACGTGTTTGGTGAAGATGATCTGCTCACTGTTGCTGCCGTCGCTCGGGTTTACCCAAGCCTCCAGCGTGGTGTTGTACTTCATCTCCGTGTATTTCCAGGTGCCGTGCTTCCCTTCGTCGGTGGACCAGTAGCTGTTGCGGGTACCCAGCTCGATGGGCTGATCGCCGTTCAACACCACGGCCTTGCCGCTCTTGCCGGTCGCATAGCTGCCCTGGGTGTCGAACCAGCGTCCGTGCATGCGCCAACTGCCGGTGTCGTTAAGGTTGTTCTCGAACCGGATATCCGCCACCAGCTCGGGGTCGAAGGTGCGTGTGCCGCCGGCACCGCTGCGTCCACCCATCCGGTGAATGGTGTTGGTGCCGGTCCAGTACATGCGGTCGGAGCCGTCAGAGACGTGGCAACTGGCGTTGCCGCAGGACATGCCCGCATGCCAGTCGCTGTAGTAGTAGTGGCAGTTGTTGCATAGGGTGTTCCAGATCCAGGTGCCGGTTCCGCCGTTGGGGTTGGTGCGGATCATGGAGCTGTTGTTGGAGCCGTGGGCCTCGTGACAGTCGACGCACTGCAGCACGAAATTGGCGCCGGCGATGCGCTCTTCCTGGTTGTAAGGCGGGCGGGTCCAAACCTGCTCGCCCATACCCCGGGTGATGACCGGCCAACACTCGGCTTCCGTCTTGACGCAGTCGTCGCCGTCCCAGCCGGTCGCCTTGCCGGCGGTAAACCAATCCGGGATCGCGCCGCCGCCATTCGGTATGTTGGCGGATTGCTTGCCGTGGGGATCGGCATACCAGCTGAGACCGCCGTGAGAGTCGGGATTGTCGCTCGAGGGTGTCGGCATTGCGGTTGCGCTTGTGCCGTGGCAGTCGAGGCATAGGGTGTTGTAGTCGGGCAGTTCGGCGCCGGAGAAGAGATCGTTCTTCGGTGTCCGGTAGGTGCCGTTTGTGTCGTAGTCGTTCGCCTTCTGGCCGCTGACGGCGCCCCACAGCGCGCTGCCCATGGCCCGCGGATTGTCCGCCGGGCTGTGGGAGAAGTCGGGCCGGGTAACCGGCGACTGGCCGGTGGCGACATCGGTATGCCTGCCCGTCACCACATGGGGATTGTGGCAGGTGGTGCACTGCAGGGCGAAATTATAGCTTCCCCCTTTGAAGGTGGTCTCCATGTTGTGTACGGCGGAGAGATTGAAGGCCCCCTCGATGCTGCTGGCCAAGGCCGGGCCGGAGATGGCTTCGTTGATGACCTTGCCGTCGCTGTGGCAGTTGAAACAGAGTTGATTAACGTCGGCGCCGGCGTTCAGAGAGAGGAGCTTTTCATTGTCGGAGGCGTGGCCGTTTGTGTGGCACCCACCGCCTGAACCGTCACCTAGACAGGTCAGGGGAGAGCCCCCGTTGTTGGCGTAGGGACGGTTCTTATGGGCCGCGTTGGCCCATTCGCTGCCGAGCGTTCCCTTCACGTCGGGTACGGTCACACCGTCGCTGAAGGGCCGCGTCCCGCCGCCGATGAGCGCGCCGTCCGCATCATGGCATGAGAGGCAGAAGGGCTCCAGCGCCGCCGGATTGTTCGGGTCGTAACGATAGATCACGTTCTCTTGATCCTGGTCCTGCAAAATGACGGTGCCTTGCGAGTGTTCCTCCAGATAGTGGCAGGTTCGGCAGTCGCTGATTTCGATGTCTGCCTTCACATGATGCGAGGTCTTGAGAAAGTCGCCGTTGGCATCAAAGATCTGGCGGCGGCGAAAGGTACCGTCGCCGTTATCACCACGGGGTACATTGTGGCAGTAGGAGCAATCACCGGCGCCGCGGGGCATGAATCCGAACTTGTGGACATGACAGCCGGTACAGGGCAGGCCGATGTTGTGGCTGTGGTCGGTGCCGGCGTCGTTGGTATGCACCGCGGTGTTTTGGTGACAGGTCTGGCAGATACCGTTATAGGGCGCGTTACCTTCGGCGAAGGCGTAGTGATCGGGTTTTTGCTGGAAAATCGCGTCCTCGAGGGCCCCCGGCACATATTTGGAGGTGTTGTTCCTGACCAGGTTGAGGTTCAGGGCCCTGGAGCCGCCGGCATGGGTATCGTCGGAGTTCATGCCCGTATGCGGGTTGTGGCAGGAGCCGCAATCGATGATACGTGCGCCGTTCTCGACCCGATGCAGGGCCACGTCGCTTTTGGCGTAGGCCATGCCGGTGGGATTGTGGCAGCTCAGGCAGAGAGTGGCCTGCGCTTCGCCGCGCCAGACCGTGACCGGACCGAATGGGTTGTCGGGATCCAAATGACAATAGACACAGTAGTCGGCGATAGCGACACCGTTATGGATGCTCGGTGTGGCCTCGGCATACAAGCTGAATAGAAGCAAAAATCCGAGCAGCCAATAGCCAGGCGACAGCACCCTGTGATGGTTGTATTTACTCATTATTCGCCCTGCCCAGTGTTCGTGCTCATGTCGTGAATCATGTCGATGCGATGATTCCCGTTGTTGGTCACCATGGTCTGATTTTCAGCCGTGATGAAGATGTCGAGAGGCAGGTAGAGTTCTCCTTCCGCTGTTCCCATGCTGGCGTAGTGCTCAATATAGGAGCCATCCGCCGGGTCGAGGACCTGGACGTTGCTCAGGGAGTTGTCCAGCACATGTAGGCGTCCCATCTGGTCCACCGCCAGGCTTTGAATCTGAACGAATTTGCCGTGCCAGTCGGGCTCCTCCATCGGCAAGCGGGTGCCAAAGCTTCGCAGCAAGGTGCCCGTGAGGGTGAAAACCTTGATCTTTGCATGGCCCTGGTCGGCAACGTAGAGCTCTCCGGCGCCGCCGCCCGGAACGTTATAGGCGATGGTCAGGGAAGCAGGGAATTGAAACAGTGTCTCCCCGATGGTGCGCAGCAACGCTCCGTCCGGGGCATAGACTTGTACGTTGTTGGCCAGGCTGTCGACGACATAGAGGTTGCCCGCCAGGTCAAGGGCGAGATCATTTGGCATTTGAATATTACCGATGCCGATATCTCTCAACTTGGTGCCCGTGGAGTCGTAGACCTCGACATTGTCCCGGCCGTCATTGCCCACATAAATGTTGCCCGTGGAATCCACCGCCACGCCAAGGGGCCGATCCAGTTGCTGAAGTTCGGCTACGGTCAGAAGATTATTGAGTATGAAAAGCGAATTTGATTTTGCATCGGTGACATAGAGCCGTTTATCGCCGCCTTCTGTGATGCGTATGGGTGAGAAGAGGACGTTGACCGGTTCAAGGGGGGTGTCGCCATAAGCATGGTTGAAGTATCCGGTACAACCAAGGAGGAGTGTAACGCCGAATAAATAGCCGGAAATCGGACGAGAGTAAGGGCGGTGTCTTTGCATAATGGTTCCATATCAGTTTTTCCAATCATTTCAAGCAGGGTCCAATGATAATGCACTCCCTTTGGTACTCTTCCGATATTGAATAGCTAGCTCTGAATTTACGTATTCATCTAACTTTTTGGCCGTATGCAAAGTCAAATCCAATATTTTTATCTTCTTTACAACGCCGCGTCTGTTTTCAGTGCCATTGTTTTACTTATGTGTAACTTCAAGTTTCCATTCGGTATGGCAAAGCGCGCAGAATATATGAAGTGTCCGGATCGAGTTCGAGATTAAGAGCGCTGAGTGTTTGTGAGCAGTTGTTTTTCGCTTTTTCAATCGGTTGTGGCAATCGCATGTTGCGATGTAGCAAGCCTGCGCAGTATCTCCCGAGGGGTGTGTAACTCAATGAATGAATATCAAAAGTTCGTATTTGCTTATACGAATGTTTTGAGGTAAGGGCCGCGGAGCCCACCCCTCCTTATTCCCCGTTTGAGTCGTCAAAAAGGGGCATGCCCATAAAATATTCTTGGCTTTAAGATTAAAGGACCTTAACAATAGGCACTTCGCAGCCCGGAAGACACACATAAACTGAAGATGTATCTGCCGGGCTTCGGTATACAGGATGCATTAAAGACCCTCTGGTTAATTCCGGATCGAGGGTGTGGTGAGATGAAATACTCCGAATCAAGGCGAAAAGCGCACGTAATAGCTAGGGATCCCCTGATCAATTCATGAATTGATCAGAGGTTCCTTAAGATAATTAACAAAGGATTAACAGATGTCCAAAGACATCTAATTCGCGCAATCCCTCACTCCGCTTATCAAGCATCTGACCGCGTCGTCCCAAGGCCGAGTTAGAGGCGCGCCTTGCACAAGAGAAGACCCTCAACCGTAAGTTTAGGTACCACCAAAGATCGTAAAATCCACCTCTGACAGCTTCGAACTGAAAACCTCACACGACCGCTCCGGCACCTTCTAGCCACCGGTGAAACGGGTCAATCTTGTGTTTTGCTTTCGCTATTTCACATTACACCTCATCGACAAACTCTTTCACCCAACATGGGCAAAAGGCAAGACTTGCCCACGATATTCTGCTTGTGACAGATTGAAAAAATGACTTAACCGTCATGGCTTTTGTTGAATCGTCCCAATATAAAAGACCAGTTCAAGAATGCGTTGTCTGACGGAACTGCCAGGCCCCGTGTAATCCGGGCCATAGAATTCGATGATATCCCTGCTATATCGGTCACCCCAGATCGGCATTTCGTCGGTGCCGTGCGCCCTGATTTTTTTCGTATCCCTTATCCACTCGTAGACTTTCTCTTGAGGATAGACGCCGCCGTTGTTTTTGCTTATCAAGGTGAGATCAGGTGGTGTCTGTTTCAGAAACTCGATGAGTGGACCGTCACCTTTCCCCCCTTTACCGTGACAGGCTGCACAATTTTTCTGGAATTCAATTTTACCGATGGTGTCGCTGCCCATTTCCTCTTGTGCATACCCGGCAGTTCCAGCGCTCAGTAACACCATGGTCGTAACCGCAATTACACCCTGTACCCTGAATGGTTTTATCATGGGATGATCCTCTCTTACTGTTATATTGAGCAATGCATGAGTATTCTTGTTGTTCTGGCTGAAAACGCAAAAGGATGTGGCCGATAATTTAAGCTTAGTTGACTTGTACTCAGTTGCAATGCCGTGAAAACGAATGGATTTCCAGACCGGCGAGTTGCCCATTTAATGGCCGGATG
>JBNKOL010000119.1:0-12654 GCA_050294655.1 Sedimenticolaceae bacterium | reverse complement strand
GTTAAGCCTTCTTAGAATGGCCATATACCCGTATTCCTCTCTCTCTCTCTCTCTCTTCGGGACAAACCTCGCGGAGTTGCAAACCGAGCTCGATCGCGCCGTATTAGAGGCATTGACCATTCCGCAAGCGGCAATGGATGCCATGGAAGCCTTCTGGCTGGGTTTTCTTGCCATGCCACCGCCTACCCAGGGTGACACCTTGTTGCTGGCGGAAGATCTGGCGCCGGTCGCATCTCCCTTCCATGAGGTGAATGGCTCACTCAAGAAGGATGGCGGCAACACGGAAACCGGGGCGGCGGCTTCGATTGAAATGGTACTGGGAGCGGATACCCTCTCGGCCGATTCTCAAAGAATCGGCAGAGGAAGTGGCTACCCTGACCAGTGCGCTGCAACTGTGAGTGTCCGTATACTTATGTTCTGGTTAGTAATCGGTCTGTGCGGCAAGGGAGAGTCGGCTCTCCCTGCCCGGGGCGGGATCTTCGGGGATCAGCAGGGAGAAGCTGAAGGAGACGATCGCCATCACCGCGCCGAGCGCAAACACCAGCGCCGGTGAGCTCAGCCAGATGATGCCGAAAACCGCGGGGATGACCACAGCGGCGATATGGTTGATGGAGAAGCTCACCCCGGCGGTGGCAGCGATATCCTTCGGCGCCGCGATTTTCTGGAAATAGGTCTTCAGAGCGATGGCCATGGCGAAGAAGAGGTGGTCCAGCATATAGAGGCCAGCCGCTGCAGTGGCATTTTCCACCAAGGCGTAACCGACGAATACCAGGACCAGCCCCGCATATTCGATGAGCAGCGCTCGACGTTCGCCGATGCGTCCGATCAGTCGCCCGATGCGGGGCGCCAGAAAGATGTTCAGGGTGGCGTTGGCCAGATAGAGCAACGCAATCTGGGAGACGCTGTAACCGAACTTTTCCACCATCAGAAAACCGGCAAAGACCACGAAGATCTGGCGCCGGGCGCCGGATAGGAAGGTGAGGGTGTAGTAGAGCCAGTAGCGCCTGCGCATCACCATGTGTTTGTGCTGCTCTGTCTGCTGGGGGAAAAGGGGGAAGCCGAGCCGGGCGATCAGGGCGACGATCAGGGTCAGCATGCCCATCAGCAGATAGATCCATTGGTAGTCGAGTTGCAGCAGATCGTCCGCCATCCAGATCATGATGAAAGTGACAATGGAGGCGAAAGAGCCCGCCGCGATCAATCGGCCGAAGGTCTCGGCGGCGCGGGATTTATCGATCCACTGCAGTGCCAGGGAAGTTTGCAGGGTTTCGTAGTAATGGAAGCCGATCGACATGATCACCGTGGTGAGATAGAGGCCGATCACGGAAGGAAACAGGCCGGTCAGCGCGGTGCCGATGCCCAGTAGTGCAAGCGAGATGATGGCGAGCTTCTGTTCCCGGATGATCAGCAGCAGGAACACCACCCCAAAGGCAAGAAAGCCGGGGACCTCGCGCAGGCTCTGCAGAATGCCCATCTCCTGTCCGCTGAAGGCGGCCTGCTCGATGGCGAAGTTGTTCAGCAGTGTACGCCAGGTGGCGAAGCTCAGGGGTACCGCCACCGCCATCAGCAGCAGTAGCGTCTCGGGGCGGTGCAGCAGGCTTTTGTTAGCAGTGTTCACCGGCGAATTATGCCTTAAGCGAAGACTTCGAAATAGCAGCGAACAGTGTGTGATTCCCCCGGTGACCACGAATCCGGGTGTCGGCAGCCGGCTGGCCGCTGGAATCCGGCCTGGGGCGTACCAAATGATGGAGATTGGCATTGCATCCAGCCATGGTTTATGATTTGCCTCTTTTTTCCGGCTGAAAGGCCGTTGATCGATTTTCTGGAGACCTCCCGATGGCGCGCGTGACTGTTGAAGATTGTTTGGACTATGTGGACAACCGTTTTGATCTTGTGCTGCTGGCCACCAAGCGGGCGCGCCAACTGGTCAACGGTGTCGAGCCTCTGCTGCCCTGGGAGAACGACAAACCCACCGTGATGGCGCTACGTGAGATTGCCGATGGCCTGATCACTCACAATGACGTGGAAGAGAAGCTGGCCGAAGAGGATCTGGTGGTCGACGAGTCGCTGCTCAATCTCGACGTCACCCCCATGGACGACAACAACGCATAAACACCTTCCTGATGCCGGCGGCCGGCCAGGCTGCCGCGTGCTTTCCGCTCAACACCCTCCCCGCGGCTTGCAACTCGGGGCGAAATAGGCTCAGAATCCATTGTACTGATGCAATGGAGCCATAGATGAGTAACCCCTTAGGTCTGCTGGAGAAAAATCAGGATACGCCACGTTTCCTGATCAGTGACCTGTGTGCCTATCTCGAGGTCTATCTCACTCCGGATCACATCCGCGAGGTCTATCGCGCCTATCTCTTCGGCGCCGAGGCCCATGTGGGTCAGCATCGTCAGACCGGTGAACCTTATATCTATCATCCTGTTGCGGTGGCACGCATCCTGGCCGAGATGCGCATGGACCATAAATGCCTGATGGCGGCTATCCTGCATGATGTCATCGAGGACACCCCCACCGCCAAGGAGCAGCTGGCAGACACCTTCGACAGCGAGATCGCCGAACTGGTCGATGGGGTGAGTAAGCTGTCCAAGATCGATTTCAACTCTCAGGCCGAGGCCCAAGCCGCCAGTCTGCGCAAGATGTTGCTGGCGATGACCCAGGATATCCGTGTCATCCTCATCAAGCTTGCCGACCGCTTGCACAACATGCGCACCCTGGGTGTGATGCGTCCCGAGAAATCGCGCCGCATCGCCAAAGAGACGCTGGATATCTACGCGCCCATCGCCAACCGGCTCGGCATCAACAGTATGCGTCTGGAGCTGGAGGAGCTCGGCTTCGCCGCCTACTGGCCGATGCGCTACCGGGCGCTCAAGAGTGCCGTGGCCGACGCCCGAGGCCACCACCGGGAACTGGTGGAGAACGTGGAGAAGTCGCTGCGCAACCGTCTCGAGCAGGAGGGTTTTCAGTGCGAGGTTTTCGGCCGCCAGAAACACCTCTACAGCATCTATAACAAGATGGTGGGCAAGAAACTGAGCTTCTCCGAGGTGGTCGACGTCTTCGCCTTCCGCATCGTGGTCGACAAGGTCGATACCTGCTACCGGGTGCTCGGCGTGGTGCACAACCTCTACAAGCCGATGCCGGGTCGATTCAAGGACTACATCGCGATCCCCAAGGCCAACGGCTACCAATCCCTGCATACGGTACTGTTCGGCCCCCAGGGCATCCCCATCGAGATCCAGATCCGCACCGAGGAGATGGACAAGCTGGCCGAGTCGGGCATCGCCGCCCACTGGATGTACAAGACCGGCGAAGCGAGCGGACAGTGGGTCAAGTCGCGCGCCTCCGACTGGTTGCAGAACCTGTTGGAAATGCAGCAGGGGGTGGGCGATTCGGTGGAGTTCCTGGAACATGTCAAGGTCGACCTGTTTCCCGACGAGGTCTACGTCTTCACCCCACGTGGGCGCATCATGGTGCTGCCGAAGGGAGCCACTGTGGTCGACTTCGCCTATAGCGTGCACACCGACGTGGGCAACACCTGTGTGGCGGCCAGGGTCGATCGGCGACTGGTGCCTCTACGCACCCGGCTGCATAACGGCCAAACGGTGGAGATCATCAATTCCGAGACCGCGGGCCCCAGCCCGGCCTGGCTCAACTTCGTGGTCACGGGCAAGGCGCGGGCCACCATCCGTTCCTACCTGAAGAATCTGCAGACCCAGGAAGCGGTCAGCCTCGGTCATCGTCTGCTGGAGCGGGAACTCAATCTGCTCAATCTCAAACTCGATGTCGTTCCCCAGGAGCAGATCGACCGGGTTGTGCAGGAGTTTCGTCTGGACTCACTGGATATGCTGCTGGCCGACATCGCTCTGGGCAACCACATGCCGCTGCTGGTGGCGCGGCGTCTGGCCGGGGAGGAACTCTCACCGGCCGCCGAGGCGAATGCCCCCGAAGAGCCGGCAGCCGGAGTGTTGGCAATCAAGGGTACCGAAGGCATGGTGGTCAACTTCGCCAACTGCTGTCGGCCGATACCGGGAGACGCCATCGTCGGCGTCTTCAATCCCGGCAAGGGCATCGTTATCCACCAGCAGGGCTGCCGCAACCTGGGCGACTATAAGAAGCATGGACATAAATGGATCGAGGCCGAATGGGAAGCCGATGTGCAGGGTGAATTCTCCACCAAGGTGCGGGTGGAATCGAATAATCAACGGGGCGTGCTCGCCTCGGTGGCTTCGGTCATATCGCAACAGGGTTCCAATATCGAACACGTGGGATCCGAAGAGCGTGATGGTCTCTCTTCAACCCTGGTTTTCGTGATTACGGTGACAAACCGACGGCATCTGGCGCGTATCCTGCGCCATGTACGGGCACTACCTTCAGTGATGCGAATAACCCGCGTCTTGTATTGAGGATCCTCGGAATAGATGGGCTGACATCCTGGCGCGAAAAAGCAGTGCTTCCGTGCTACGGTCCGCGCCTTGAATCGGCCTGTTTTTGATCGATAATCCGTTCGCCCAGGTCTGACTCGGAGGCTCCATATGTATGGATTCGTAGTTGATGGATCTGTCAGAACGGGAATATGGCGTGCTTTCATTCACAATTACGCAAAGGAGTTTTTATGAGTCGAGAAATTATCCGCACCGACCAGGCCCCCCAGGCTATCGGTACCTATTCACAGGCCGTCAAGGTGGGCCAGACCGTCTATCTCTCTGGCCAGATACCGCTGGTGCCGGAGACCATGCAGATGGTGGAAGGTGACATCGAGGCACAGATACGGCGGGTCTTCGACAATCTGCAGGCGGTGGCTCGGGCGGCCGGCGGCAACCTCGCCGATGTGGTCAAGCTCAACGTCTTTCTTACCGATTTGAACCACTTCCCGATGGTCAACCAGGTGATGGCTGACTATTTCGCCGAACCCTACCCCGCGCGCGCGGCCATCGGCGTGGCGGCCCTGCCGAAGGATGCCGGGATTGAAATGGATGCGGTGATGGAGCTCGAATAGGCATCGGAAATCAATGCAGAAAGAGGGGCGGCAGCCAGGTCGCTAAAGAAAGTCCCGTAAATTCCGATAGATATGAACCCATTCTTCAACTATGTTTTAAGATGGTGACGCTCTCATGATTGCGGGGACAGCCAGCGGCAATGGACAAAAACTTCAAAAGGCTGATCAAGGTAAATATCCAGGGGCGGGTGTTTGTGACCTGTCAGTCCCGTGGCGTCACCGATCCCACTATTATTGGCTACTATGTGGAGATCATGGAACAGGCGATTATCGCCCTGCTGGCCGATGACAGTACCCCGGCCGATTTTCAGGTCATCCTTGATGACCAGTTGAGATGGCTCGAAGATGAGCTTGATCAAATCCGGAGCGAACAGCCGTCTTCGCCCCCCGCAACGGATGAGAAACCCAAATCGCCGGGTGTCGCAGCCACATCGTCCTCGCAAACAAATGAGGAAAAGAAGACCTCCGGCTATATGCCCGAGGGGAAGACGATGCCCGAGCGTCTCAAGGACAGGCGCGCGATCATGGAGCATCTGCTGGACAACGACTGCATCACTCTCAAGCTGGTCACGCCAGACGAGGCCATCAAGTTCAAACACGGACTGTTGGGCAAGGACCCGGAAAAGGCCGAAGAGGAAGTGGTCACCGCCCTGAGAAACGTCCTCTATACTCAGATGCGCAAGTTTATCCGTGAACACAACGGTGGACCCTGGGCCAGTGCTTCACAGCAGCATGAATTGCGTATGGATATCACCAAGACCCGTACCCTGCGTTCCCTGGTTATGCTGGCGCGCGAACTGTTCAGCGAGCGCATGGAGTGGCTGCAAACCAAGGGGAGCCTCACTGGACGATTCTTCGGTGGGCGGGTCAAAATGGACAAATAACGGGCGTCGCTGCCCTTCAAACGAGGAGGGAATATGGGCAAAGAGTACGATCGAATCACCGACAAGCATGCCGATTTCATCATTCGCCAACAACTCTTCTTCGTCGCCACCGCAACCGCGGACAGTCGCATCAATGTGTCGCCCAAAGGGCTCGACAGCCTGCGTATCATCGACCCCAATCGGGTGGTCTGGCTCAACCTCACCGGCAGCGGCAACGAAACCGCCGCCCACCTGCTGAAAGACGGCCGCATGACCCTCATGTTTTGTGCCTTCGAAGGCGAACCCAAGGTGCTGCGCTTATATGGCCATGCCAGCAGCCACCAGCAAGGCAGTGAAGAATGGGAGGCTCACATCGGCCGCTTTCCGAGGCTGCCCGGCGCTCGGCAGGTGATCGTCATGCAGGTAGAGCATGTGGCCAGCTCCTGTGGCTTTGGCGTGCCGCTGTTCGACTATATGGGACAACGTGACATGCTGACCGAGTGGGCGGAGAAAAAAGGCGGCACGGGTATCGAGGCATATTGGCGGACAAGGAACAGTCGGAGTATCGATGGGGAGCCGACCGATTTTGGTTGATTGGGTTCCGCTACCAGCCAGATCGGGTTAGCGAAGCGTTGCCCGACGTTGGATTGAGAAAAAACGGGACAGGTGCATTTGTCTTCGGGTCAGGCAAAACAAGAGGGCGCCTAAAGGTAGGTGGACGGACAGAGAAAAAGAGCTTTCATTGCTCGCTGTCTGACTGATCGGTATTATCCATGCTTAGGTAATCATTGAACTCCTTCAGAATAAGATCAATTGGCAGAGCAAGCCCAAAACCCTCTGCGCTAACATGCTCAGCCGCCTTCGCGGTATTTACCCCAAGAATATGCCCGGCTTCGTCAAGTAAAGGACCGCCGCTATTGCCTGGTAATATCTGTGTGTCGGTGACAATATAGTCATCATCAAATCGAGTGACAATCCCACTGGTTACAGAATCTCTCATGCCGTAAGGGCTGCCTACTGCGTACACTTTCATTCCCTGATGCACCGCAGCTTTCTCTTGCTGTGATAGAAATGGAGTTATATAGCCATCCAGTTTAAGTAATGCCAAATCATGATCTTTGCTAATATGTATCAAGCGAGCCGTCAGTTTTGTTTCATCCTTGATAAATACGTCGAAACTTGTAGCAAACATTGAGAGGCTGCTTTTTCTATTGAATTCCGCGCGTGCTTCATTAAATTCCCTGCGCCTGGCCTGAAATTCACTATTTATCTCTCTGTACTCTTTTGCGTCCTTGTCGTACTGCTCTTTCAATGCTTGATATTCACTCTTTAGATCGTCTCTTTGAGTGCTGGATGTCTCCCTCTCAATATTGCGTTCGTATGCTTTAAGCTTCTTTTTCATCTTTCCTAGAGAGGCGCTTTTCTGGCGTATTGTTATTTCTGATTTTTTATAAGCTTTTTTACGCTCTTCCATTTTATCGTGCAGTTTTTGCCACTGGTCAGTTTCAGCGGGTCTAACTACATGTTTGTTTGTGATGATATGGCCGTTGTCCGAAATGAAAAATCCTGAACCACTCATCATCGGCGTCTCTATCGAAACAGTAGATAAAGTCGCTTTTTCGATAGGGTTCGAAGGCTGAAATTGCTTCAAAAGCTCCGAATTGATATCCGTTGATTCTGCGTCTGATTTGTTGGAAGTAACTACTGTAATGGTGCTTGTTTTAGTCTGTCTCGGCTTATCGCTAAAGTGCCATTTGCCATGGTCATCTTGATACTTGTAGATCTCTGCATTTGCAGTATTAATGATATACGGGGTCATGGCTAAGAAGCTGAAAAGCAGCGTAAAAGTCTTACTTTTGTATTTGTTCTGAGAAAGAATATTTTTGCGTTGCACTAGCTGAGGTGATTTGATATTTAGTCTCTTGTCCATTGACTTCAATTCTCCTGAAAATTAGCTCTATCCGGATAGTGACTGATGGTGATCTGTCAGCGCAGCTATATATTCCTTCACTCTGGATAAAAGTAGCATTTAATAATAATAACTGGTATCGATGGTTGTAAAATAAATGGAAAAATCTATTTTAACCGATGGGGTAACCCACTGGCTAGGCGCTAATGATTGGGATATATGGCCGGAAATTACAGGGGTTTGAACCGAACGGCGTGTAGGTAAGCAATGATCGCTGTAAAGCGGATTTATTTCTATTCGTTTTCTTGATGGCAAGCAATTCTTGCAAAATAAATCTGGATTTCTCAGCAGGCGTAAGAGAAATCACTGCGCCAGTGAGCGCTAGTGCAGTATAGGACACTACACTAGGTCATCACGGTGATGGCGCACTCTCAGTACAGGACTCCTGCCCGCGACCACAATCCAGAATGATCGGCTTTCGCTGCCAGGTAGGTCGGGTTAGCGAAGCGTAAACCGACACGATTGGCGATATATCAATCCAGCCTCGGGTTACGCTTCGCTAATTCGACCTACGACTGCAGAGTGCTTAGATATTGAATCCCAATCGCTGCATCACCTCAATCGGCACGGGTGCGAAGTGGTCGAGTTCCAACGTGAACGAGCCGCGTCCGTGGGTGGCGGATCGCAGTTCTGTGGCATAGCCGAACATTTCGGATAAAGGAACCAGATTGCGGATCGCCTTGATCCGTCCCGGTTTGTCACTGACGCCTTCGATTTCCGCTCGGCGGGCAGTAAGTTGTCCCAGTACGTCGCCCAGGTGCTCCTCGGGGGTAACTACCTCGCCGCGCACCACCGGTTCGAGTAACACCGGGCGGCCCTTCTCCAGGCCATCGCGCAGGGCCATGCCGGCGGCGACCTTGAAGGCGAGGGGATTGGAATCGGTGTCGTGGGCGGAGCCGTCCACCAGAGTAACTTGCAGGTCGGTGACCGGATAGCCACCGATCACACCGTTGTTGGCCGCTTCGCGGATGCCGGTCTCCACCGCAGGAATGAACTCGTTAGGGATGGCGCCGCCGGTGACGCGGTTTTCAATGGTCAGCCCCTCACCGGTTCCGCCGGGTGCCAGATCGATCACCACATGGCCGTAGTGTCCTTTGCCACCGGTCTGTCTGATGAAGCGGCCCTCCGCTTGGGCGACCGCACGGCTGATGGTCTCCTTGTAGGCGACCTTTGGCGTACTGGTGCGGACATTGACGCCTTGCTCGCGCCTGAGCCGCTCGATCAACACCTCCAGATGCAGCTCGCCCATGCCGGCGATCAGTGTCTGCCCCGTCTCCTCCTCTGTTTCGGCGCGGAAGGTGGGGTCGTCCTCGGCGAGATGTTGCAGAGCTTCGGCGATACGCTCGTGGTCCTGGGCGGTTTGCGGTGTCACGGTGATCTTGATTACCGGTTCGGGAAAGCTGATCGACTCCAGCAGCAGAGGATGGTGTGGATCGCACAGGGTGTCGCCGGTGACAGCCTCCTTCATGCCGAGCAGCGCGGCGATGTCGCCGGCGTGGATGGCGTCGATGTCCTCCCGGTGTTCGGCGGACATGCGTTCGAGTCGGCCGACCCTTTGTGGGCGGCCGTAGCGTGGATTGAGTATGTTGTCGCCCTTTTTAAGGACGCCGGAGTAGACGCGTACATAGGCGAGACGACCGGCGTAGGGATCGGTCACGGTCTTGAACAGCAGGGCGCTGAGCGGAGCCAGATCGTCCGGCTGTCGTGTGAGGGTTTTGTCGTTGTCCGGATGGCGGCCGGCGATCTCACCGATGTCGAGGGGCGAGGGCAGGTAGTCGACTACGGCGTCGAGCAGGGGCTGCACGCCTTTGTTTCTGAGCGCGCTGCCACACATAACCGGTACGATACGATTGGCAAGAGTGGCGCGGCGCAGGGCAGCTTTCAACAGTGTCTCATCCACCGGTTTGCCGTCGAGCCAGAAGGTGAGCAGTTCATCGTCCTCCTCGGCGATGCGTTCGATCATGCTGGCACGAGCCTTATCCGCCATGGCCTGCAGATTTTCGGGGATGGTGTCGTACTCCCGATGAGCGCCCAGCTCGTCGCACCAGCGGATTGCCTGCAGGGTGATCAGGTCGATCACCCCCTCGAACCGGGATTCGGCGCCGATGGGTAGTTGCAGGGGCACGGGGTTGGCGCCGAGGCGCTCGCGGATGTCCGTCACGGCGTGATCGAAATCCGCCCCCAGCCGGTCCATCTTGTTGATGAAGCAGAGCCGTGGCACCTGGTAACGGTCGGCCTGACGCCATACCGTCTCGCTCTGAGGCTCGACACCCTGGGAGGCGTCGAACACCACCACCGCGCCGTCGAGTACCCGCAGGGCGCGCTGCACCTCCGCGGTGAAGTCGATGTGTCCCGGGGTGTCGATGAGATTGATCTGATGCTCGTTCCAGAAGGCGGTCACCGCCGCGTCGACGATGGTGATACCGCGTTCCCGCTCCTGATCCATCCAGTCGGTCACCGTGGTGCCGCTATCCACCGAACCGATTTGATGTGTCCGCCCGGCATAGAACAGAAAACGCTCGGTAGTGGTGGTTTTGCCGGCGTCGATGTGGGCAATCAGACCGATGTTGCGCAGCTTGGCGATGGGGGTGGGTTTGGTGGACATGAGGTGGTTCTGCTTCTTATTGGGTTCGGCATGTTGCTCTGATTTTAGACGCTAGTTCGAAAGAGATTTGAGTTTTTGACCGGGGAATCCATGGCTCACTGTTGTTGGAGCTCGAAGGAGCTGAATGCAACGAGCTGCTTGCCGGTGATTCGCGCAGAAGCCACCTGCAAGCAGTCAAGGGGGACGTGGTACAGGTCCGGCATCTTCGGCCATGATGGGTGGGGCAGGGCCCTCCACGACAGTGCTTAAAAGAACTTCGAAAAATCCGGCTTGCGTTTCTCCAGGAACGCACTGAACGCTTCCTTGGCTTCCGCGCCTGAGAGCATCTGCATAAAGTACTCCTCTTCCATTTTCATAATGCTCTGCAACTGGTCCGCATTGGCCTTGCGCAGTAGTTTTTTGGTGGCGCGAATAGAGGCTGGGGGTAGCTTGGCCAGTTGCCGGGCCTTAGCGATCGCGTGGGCCTGATACTGATCCACACTCAACACCTCGTTGACAATCCCCATGTTTTTGGCCGCCTCCGCATCGAATGTCTCGCACAGCATCAATAACTCGGTGGCCTTGCGATAGCCCACCAGTTGCGGTACCAGCAGGCTGGAGCCGGCCTCGGGACACAAGCCCAGACTGGCAAAGGGCATCTGAAATTCGGCGTCGGGAGCGGCATACACCAGATCGCAGTGCATCAGCATGGTGGTGCCGATGCCGACAGCCGGGCCGTTGACAGCGGCCACCAGCGGTTTCGTAAGGCCGGGCAGGGTGCGCAGGAAGCGTCCCACCGGTGATTGATGATTGATGCCGGCGTTGTTGAGAAAGTCCACCAGATCATTCCCCGCGGTAAAACAGTCCCGGGTGCCGGTGATGACACCGACGCGCAGGTTGGTGTCGCTTTCGAGCTGGTCCAGCGCATCACAGATGCCGCTATACATGTCGCCGGTGAGCGCGTTTTTCTTCTCCGCGCGATTCATGCGAATGGTGATGATGTGGTCTTGCGTTTCGGTGAGTACTTGATCGGTCATGACAGGGTTGCCTGGAGATTCTCTACTGATTGTGGTTGATGTTGTCTTCGGTTTCGGTGCATCGAGCTTGCTCGGTACCTTAGGCATGACCTTAACCTATCGATTTGGATAATGATATTCCAGGGATATTGTTGAGCCGGCAACTGTTAACCCGGCACTATTATCAGTATCGTTCAGCCGCTGTGTGCCTCTCTTTTTACAATCAATATGTTCGGGGCTTCAAGCCTTGAACGATGGCGATACTGGTGCCGGGTTAATAATAAGGAACTTCTATGTGAAGTTTCCCGGTAGCGGCCTTCATGCTATTCCGATATCACAAATGCCGTCGTTACAGGCGGCTTCTGTATCGGCTTTGTTTGCGCTCGCAACAGCCGTACGCAGCACAACACCCGCATTGACAGCGGCAACGAGGTTGACGAGTTTTTCGATGGTGGCGTATTCAATGCCCAATTCCACCGCCTCGGTGATTCGGCGGCTGGTGCAATCATGGCAACCTCTCGTCAGGGTGACTGCCAGACCTACAAGATGCTTTTCCCTCACGGACAGATCGTTCGCTGAACTTTCATTCTCCAATCGATTCAGTGCCTCTTTGATGCTGAATTTCGTAATATCCATTATCTTCTCCGGAGTTGTCGTTTTTACTTCTGAGATGCCGTCACCACTCTCTGGAATCAGGCCGCTTGGGCTATTCGGCCTTCGCCACCATTGGCACCCAGCCATCAATTTCCTCAACCCTTTTCAACCAAGCCCTGATCGAGGGATAGGGTTGCAGAGAAAAATCCCCCTCCCCGGCGAGCGAGACATAGGGATAGCAGGCGATATCGGCAATGGTGAGGTGGTCCGACGCCAGCCAGGGGTGGTTGTTCAGGCGCTCTTCCATCGCCGCTAACCCGGGTAGCGCGTCCTGGTGGCACAGTGCCAGGTCATAGGGACGATCGAAAAGTATCTTGGCGCGGGCACGGGCCAGGCCATAGAGCAGTTCGTTTTCGGAGACGGCGAGCCACTGCATCACCCGCGCTTCGCCTAGCGGGTCATCCGGTAACCAGGTCGCATCGCCATATCGCCGGGCCAGGTAGACCAGGATCGCCATGGAGTCCCAGATCACCGTCTCATCGTCGACCAGCACCGGAACCTGGCCGCGCGGGTTGAGCCGCTTGAACGCGGGGGTCAGTGTCGCTCCGGCAAGGATATCGGTGGGC
>JBNKOL010000118.1:0-3947 GCA_050294655.1 Sedimenticolaceae bacterium | reverse complement strand
AGCCACGACCTGGCGGCGCTGGTGGAGGATGGTTTGAGCGCACTGGCCGCCTATCTCACCGAACCGGAACCCTCAGCCGACCAACAGCTGCAGGAGCGCTATCGCAAGAAACTGGTGGCCGAGACCATCGAGCGCCTCTACCAGAGCCGCTACAACCCTGGCACCGATGCCGAAACCCTGGCCAGACTGCGGCTGGAACACTGGCGCGCCGAACCGGCTAATCGGGGCAAACCCGAACCCAGCCTGGCCGAGTTCGAACAGCAGGTGCGCACCGACATGGCCGACAGCCCCCGCACCGAACGCTACGCCAAACACGTGGACGAAGCGGCCAGACAGGCCTTTCTCAATGGCTTCAACGCCGAAGTCGCCCGCCTGCAAAAACAGCTCGACAACCAACGCCTCGACCGCCTCGCCTGGCTCAAGACCTGGCAACCCCAGGATAAACCCAGTCAACTCGGCTCAGCCTGGGCCAGCTTCGACATGGATGGCGAGACCGGCTGGCGCCACTTCGAACTCAGCTTCGCCCGCTCGATCGCTTCTCTCATTGGCCTGCCCAACCAATCGAACGGGGATTTCACCGACCCGATCATGCAGCGGGAAATCGCCCTGTTCGAAACCTGGCTGCGTAGTTCAGGTGAAGAGAGCCCCTTCTACCGAGCCGCATTCGGCTATACCGAACTACGCGAACTGCTCGGTGAGTACAAAGCCGCTCGCGCACAGGATGAAGCCAGATTAGCCATCGATTACACGGAAAAAAGCCCTCAGAGAGAAGATCAGAACCCACTCGCAAAGGCCGTCGATACCGCCGCGGACCGCAGCGGCAGCATCAGCGAGGCGACCGCCACCCTGATGGAAGCGCTCTACAAACGCTTCCCCGCCACCATAGGCACCCAGAGTCTGGCGTATACCTTCACCGCCTATACCCTGAACAAGCCCGGCCAATGGCGCGGTGCTGTAGCGGACAGGATCAATGACATGTTCGGGCGCTACATCAATGAGCAGGCATTGACAGACTTCTTCTATCGCATGGAGGTGGGCTACAAAGAATTCGTGGTCAAGGTCACCTACCCGACCCGAAGAGCCTTTCACAAGTTCTACTTTGAAGGCTTCGGCATCAAACCGCCAAAAACAGCGCCCAGCACGACCCTGAGCGGCGGGGAGCAGAACCTGCGCTTCGACGGCTACAAGACATTCGGTGTCGTGGAGGTGGATACGGAGAAGAGGGCCTTCTTCGGCAAAGGCGTCACCAAGCCCCTGAAAGGCATGGGCACGGTGGGGATCTCGGGGCTGGCGGGGTTGCTCTATCTGTATAACCTCAAGCGGGCGGTGGTGGAGTTTGATGGTTCAGACATTGAAAGCCACACAAATTTGTGGTCAGCCATAGCCGCCGTTGGCGGTGGGATCAATTCGGGGCTGTGGGCGTTTAAAATCGTGGCGCCGAAAGCCTTCGATGGCGTCAAACAGGCGCTCTACGCCCGGTCCTCATCCATGGCCCAGTACAAGGTTGTGGAGCGGGCGATGAGCGCAGGCACGGTGCGTTTCTTCGGTTATGCCGGCGCTTTCCTCTCCGGCGCCACCCTCGGCATCCGCAGCGGTAAGCTGATCAGCCAGGGCGATACCGATGCCGGGCTCTGGTACGCCCACGCCGCCGTAGTCGTCACCGCCGGCGGTACGGCGGCCACCTATGGCGCCGCCGCGCTGGTGGCCGGCACCACGACCTTATTGTTGACCCCAATGGGTTGGGTCGCGCTGGGTTTCGCCTTGATGGTGGGCAGTTACTTTCTACAATGGAGCGGCGATGCGGCCAAAGACAGCGATGTGGAGCGCTGGCTAGACGCCTCCACCTTCGGTAAACGGGCACTGACGGGCGACAACGAATTTGACGACCTGAACGCGGAACTGACCACGCTCTACCGGGCGCTCCACGCGCCCAAACGGATCGAGATGGATTGGTCGCAACAGCCGTTCTCCGACTACTATCTGGCCGAGGCGGTGGTTTTCCTGCCCGGCTATGTGCGTGGCGAGAGTTACCTGACCGTCAGCGCCAACGGCCGGGGCAACGTCCCGATGGAGTACGACCGTCAGGACGGCGGCACCTTCATAAGCCTGCGTTACTACCTGCGCAAGCACGAGGGCGAACACCAGGTCACCTTCGATATCCGCTACCGGCCGAACCCGATGACCGATAAGCTCTATCACCTGTCCATTACTCTGCCGGAGCCTCAAGGGAGCGAAGCCGATGAATCACCCATCTATGGCGCCTGATCAGGCCCTCGATATCGAACCGGCGGCGGACCGCAATGTGGTGCGCATGAGCGACTGCTGTCTCGATGTGCAATCGAAAAGCGCCTACATCCTGGGGAAAGGAAGAGGGGGTGGGGCTTGGTGGATGATTTGGATGGGAATGATGTGCGTTGTGATTGCGTTAATAACATCGATTGTTTCTGAAAATCATTTAGAAACGCTCCGCACGGGTTTAATTGCAGCGAGTATCGCAGTTGTTGGATTCGGCCTCAGCCTCCTCTGGCCCATCCACGTCTGGAAAAGCCATCTCCCGCTGCGCTTCAACCGCAAAACCCGCAAGATCTACTTTCACTGGCAGGGCAAAACCCATGTGGAAAACTGGGACGAACTCAAAGCCCAACTCAAAGTGCAGTTTGGCCTGAGTGCCATGGGCGCACCATTCCAGGATCCCCAAATCAACATTGAGTTTCACAAAGAAGACGGCTCACCCTTTAGCGTTCTGCTGATGGGTGTCGAAGACATTGATCTGACCAAGGAACAACAGGCCGCTGCCTTTTGGGAGTATATCCGGCGCTACATGGAGGAAGGGCCGGAACATTTGCCCATGCCGGATACGTCACATGAATTTGGCGACAACGCCCTGCAGGAGCTGAGACAGCAGTACAGGCTGTTTCCCTTGTGGAAAGGCGAGATCTCACTCTTGTCCAAGCTTTTCAATATCGTGTTTATACTTCCATTTAGTATCGTTTGGGTTGCTATTACTTACCCCACAGAAATCCTTTATTACTACTTGCAAAAGCACATTGAGACGAACCCCTTCCCCCATGAGATGGAAGAAGCCTGCCGCTGTGACGAAGCTGAAAAAGTATGGTACCCGAAACAGCAGGCCGAAAAGTGACCCAATAGAAGCTCATATCAGACAATTAGGAAAATCAATCATGGATGAAAACGCAATTCACTTCACAACAAATCCGCTCAATGCCTATGTTCCCGTCATCAGTGAAGGAAGAGGACACCCATCATTCTAAACCTCAAGGTCAAGGACGGCAGCGCTGTCTCCATGGCTTCCGCTACTTCCCCGATCAGGTCGATCTGCCGGATCAGATGATCCAGATAACCAAGACTTTCAAAGACGATTGATCATGCAGCGATTAAACACCACTCGACAAAGCCAATATCCGCCTCTTGAGCAGGGGCAGGTGCTGGATATGAATGATCACTGTATGAAGGTGAATTATGGGTTTAAGTTTATTCGGGGGGTGTTCAGTGGGTTGATTGCGCTGATGATTGTAGGGAATGTCGTACTCGACTTATTGTTCGATGGTCACATTGCTAACACGCTGGATTGGATAGCGAGCTTCAAGGATTATTACATTTACATTGCTGGCGTTGTCTTGGTTGAACTCTACCTCTGGCCCTCCGCCCCCCCCATGATCTTCGGCCGGGTCAACCGTCGGGTGATCTTCCAGGTTCTCTTCCGCACCAAGATCCTCGACTGGGACAGCTGCGAGGGGAGTATCCGCTACTTCGCCCAGGCCACCGAAGCCAGCGCCACCCAGGGTTACAACCTGCGCATCGAAGGCGATGTGATCAACCGCAAACCGGGAGAGAAACCCCAGCGGGCTACGGCGCTGATCCATCAGAGCGGTGTCAGCGAGGATCTCTATAACTATTGGGAATATATCCGCGCCTACATGGATGGC
>JBNKOL010000117.1:0-37073 GCA_050294655.1 Sedimenticolaceae bacterium | reverse complement strand
ACCGCAGAGCGTCATCGAAGGGGCGTCAATCCACGACACCTGCGAAGCCCGCCCATCCATTATCCCCAGCCTGGCCTCCTCCTCGGGGGTCTGCTCGCCATGACAGGAGTCGGCGCCAGGCCCAGTATCCCGCTTGAAGATGTGGCAATTCGTTTCGAATAACATCCTGAATGCCAAAAACGATCCTTCCCTCGCCCTACATTTAAAATGCCATTGTTTTCTAGAACTTCGGGGACAATAAGCAACCATCACGCCAGGAGGACTTGGACTAAGTCATATCAATTTTACTGCTACAATAAAACTAGTTCGTGTCCATCCGGAAATACATGCTTTTGTAAAAAAACCACGCCATCCAGGCATTTGCCGGGACGTCGTGTGTTGTGGTTTCCGGATGGACACTAGCCTGATAACTGTTGCAATCGTCAGCTCTAATGCCATAACCAACGATCTGTTCGTTACAAAAAAAATAACTGGCTAGCCCAGACCACGCATTAACGTTCACCTCTGCCATCGCTCAGGACGACGGCGATTTTCAGCTTAGAGGAAGCCTATGCGGAACTTGACAGATATCACGAACCATACATGACAGACTTCGCGACAGATACTAACCAGGACATAAATATCATGACACTCAGCCGTCGTGTGTTTACTCACGGCAAGGCATCAAAACGCCGCTGTAGCACTCCTACAGCAAGTTTTGATAACGCAGTCCGTGAGCAAACACACGACGGCCTGCCGTTGAATATCAAAAAGATAGGGGCTACAAGAATGGCCCAGCTCGGCGTTGCGGCTCTTGACAAGGGCTGGGCCATTGCCTGCACCCCAAGGGCACTTCCTGCGGGGCGCGAGCCGCGCCTTGATCTGAGCCATTCTTGTAGCCCTGAGTGTCATGATATTTATGTCCTGGTTAGTAAGTCTGTTTGCAACCGGCGGCTCCCGAGTCTGGGTCCTTTGGCTGGGTCGAGAGTTTCTCTGGCCGGTTTTTTGAACCTTCATAAGCAAAAAAGCTGACGCTTGCAGCGACGATTAAATGCAAAGATGTTGGCTATCCTAGACGGCGAGAACTTGTTCTTCAATCCGTTTGATGGATTATCGGTCGGTTTAATTTCCACTCGGAAAAATAGCGGAAAATAGTGACAATAATTACTAAGGGTAAACCGTAATAGAGCGTCTTTGCAGGTTCTGGATGCATATGGCTTCGTCTATTGAAAGGTCTTCCCAATGATGCTTCGCGAGGAGGAATAACAAGTGGTTGGTGTGCTCGTTTTCGGTACTCTCGTATAGGATGAGAATGGCAATTGGAAAGCTGAAGAGAGGCACAAAAACCGGACTGCCGCTTTGTCAAGGTACCGAGTCCTGTGGTAAATACGGGTCTATTGTGTGGAAATTTTTCCACTGATGGGCAGATAACGATAAATAACGATAAAACCACGGAGGTATCGATGTGGCTATGAAGAACCGCCTTCACCGAAGCGAGTTGGCCGTACCAGGCAGCAATCCACGTATGCTGGAAAAGGCACCGGAAGCCGGCGCTGACCTGGTCTTTCTTGATCTGGAGGATGCCGTGGCGGTATCCGACAAGCTCAAGGCACGTAAGAACATTATCCATGCACTCAACCACTATGACTGGTCACGCTGCGCGGTCTCTATACGTATCAACGGGTTGGACACCCATTTCTGCTACCGCGACATCATCGAAGTGGTGGAGGCTGCCGGCGATAAACTGGATACCATTCTGGTTCCCAAGGTCAATCAGCCCTCCGACCTGCAGTTCGTCGCCCTGTTGCTGGAGCAGATCGAAGCGGCCAAGGGATATCCCCCGATCAACCTGCACGCCCTGATCGAGACGGCCATGGGCATGGCCAACGTGGAAGCGATCGCCCAGACCTGTCCCGAGCGCCTGGAGGCGCTGGTCTTCGGTGTCGCCGACTATGCCGCCTCCACCCAGGCGCGTACCACCAGTATGGGTGGGGTCAATCCGGACTATCTGGTGCTGGACGATGCCGATGCCCAGGGCCATCGCCAAGCCTATTTGGGTAACCAGTGGCACTTCGCCATGTCGCGTATGATCGTCTCCTGCCGTGCCTACGGTCTGCGTCCCATCGACGGTCCCTATGGGGATTTCAGCGATCCCGAGGGATTCCTGGCGGTGGCACGCTCCTTCGCCGCTCTCGGCGGCGAGGGCAAATGGGCTATACACCCCTCCCAGATCGAGTTGGCCAACCAGGTCTTCACCCCCGGTGAGGCGGAGGTGACCCGTGCCCGGCGCATTATCGAGTCGATGCAGCAGGCGGCCGCTGAGGGGCGGGGTGCAGTCAGCCTCGATGGGCGTATGATCGACGCCGCCTCCATCCGCCAGGCCGAGGTGGTGATTGCCAAGATGGAACAGATAGAGCGCCTCTCCGCCAAGCAGGAGGTGGCATGAATATCCACGAGTATCAGACCAAGGAGCTGTTGCGCAACTACCGCATCCCGGTACCCGAAGGGCGTATGGCCCACTCGGCCAACCAGGCCGTCTCGGTGGCCGAGGAGATGGGTTGCGACGGTTGGGTGGTCAAGGCGCAGATCCACGCCGGCGGACGCGGTAAGGCGGGGGGTGTGCAGCTGGCCCGCAGCCTCGAGGAGGTGCGACAGCATGCTGAGAATCTCATCGGTTCAAGGCTGGTGACCAAGCAGACCGGCGAGAGCGGCCGCATGGTCAACCGGGTGCTGGTGGAGCAGATGCAGCAGATCCAGTCGGAGTACTATCTCGGCCTGATCATCGACCGGGTTACCCAGCGCATCACCCTGATCGCCTCCGCCGCCGGCGGCATGGAGATCGAAGAGGTGGCCGCGGCCACCCCGGAGAAGGTGATTCGCGAGGTGGTCGATCCGGCGGTGGGTCTGCAGGACTTCCAGTGCCGCAAGGTGGCGGCGGGTATTGGCCTCAGCGGCAAGCAGATCGTCACCGCAGGCAGGCTGATGCGGCGCCTCTACCGCTGTTTTCGTGACAAGGATGCCTTGATGGTCGAGATCAACCCCTTGGTGAGCACCCGGGACGGGCAGTTTCTGGCCCTTGACGCCAAGATGTCCTTCGACGGCAATGCCCTGTTCCGCCAGCCGGAGATCAGCGACCTGCGGGACTTCGACGAGGAGGATCCGAAAGAGGTCGAGGCCTCGGGCCACGATCTCAACTACATCGCCCTCGACGGCAGTGTCGGCTGTATCGTCAATGGCGCCGGGCTGGCGATGGCCACCATGGATGCCATCAGCCTCTATGGCGGTCGCCCGGCCAACTTTCTCGACGTGGGTGGCGGCGCCTCTCCGGAGAAGATCGCCAATGCCTTTCGCATTGTGCTGGATGATCCCAACGTCAAGGTGCTGCTGCTCAACATCTACGCTGGCATCAACCGCTGCGACTGGATCGCAGAGGGCATTGTTAAGGCGATGGCGGACCAGGCGATCGGGGTGCCGATCGTGATCCGGCTGGCGGGGACCAACCTGGAGGCGGGACGCAGGATCCTGGCCGATTCCGGACTCGATTACATCCATGCCGACCGGCTCAGCGACGCGGCGGAAAAGGCGGTACAGGCGGTAAGTGGGGAGGCGGCATGAGTATATTGGTGAACAAACACTCCCGGGTCATATTCCAGGGCTTTACCGGCCAGCACGCCAGCTTTCACGCCCAGGAGGCGATCCGCATGGGCACCAATGTGGTCGGTGGTGTAACGCCGGGCAAAGGGGGGCAGAGTCATATCGACCGGCCGGTCTTCGATACCGTGAAAGAGGCGGTGATCAAGACCGGTGCGGACGTCAGTGTGGTCTTCGTACCGCCGCCTTTCAGCGCCGATGCCGTCATGGAGGCGATCGAAGCGGGCATCAAAGTGATCGTGGTGATCACCGACGGGGTGCCGGTGCAGGATATGGTGCGGGTCAAACGCTACCTGATTGGCCATGACGCCATCATCATCGGCCCCAACACCGCCGGCGTTATCACACCCGGAGAGTGCAAGGTGGGCATCATGCCGGCCCATATCTACCCAAAAGGGCGCATCGGTCTGGTCTCCCGCTCGGGCACCCTCAATTACGAGGCGGTGGAGCAGATGAGCGAGTTGGGACTCGGTATCTCCACCAGCATCAGCATCGGTGGCGATCCGGTCAACGGCTGCGACTTCCTGACCCTGATGAAGCTGTTCGCACAAGACCCGGAGACAGACGCGGTGTTGATGATCGGCGAGATCGGCGGATCCCAGGAGGTGGAGGCCGCCGCTTGGGCGCGGGACCACATGGAGAAGCCGCTGATCGGTTTCATCGCCGGCTCCACCGCGCCGCCGGGACGCACCATGGGGCATGCGGGGGCGATCATCTCAGGCGAATCCGACACCGCCCAGGCAAAGATGCGACTGCTCGATCAACTGGACGTCAACGTGGTGCAGAATGCCGCAGAGATCGGCTTGACGGTGCAGCGCAGCCTTTTGGAACCGGTTACCTGAGTGGGCGTGGGGGTGGATTCAGCGCCAAAATTTTTCCTGATTACGCCTATTACTCAGCCAAAGGATAACTAACCCACAACAGTTTTTAAGTTCGAGGTGTTCGCTGCGCTCACGGATTTGATATCCCCCTCTCCCTGGCCCTCTCCCGCAAGGGGAGAGGGAATGCATAGATTAGGAACGGATGTAAGCGGATAGCTTGTTTGAATAACCTAACTGGAAGCTATCCCTGTTCTCGAATGGAACGTCCCCTCTCCCCTTGCGGGAGAGGGCCAGGGAGCGGGGGTGAAAAACATTTTGCGCAAAGCGCAACTCAGCATGCAAAACCATTCAGGCGAATACTCAATTCTCGCCGCTAACGCCATATGGTGGGTAATCAAGAAATTTTTTGTCCGTAAATGAACGCAGAATGTCTGCAGATTTTTTTTAAGCGGTTATGCCAGATCGAGTTGGCAGGGCAGGGGCCCTGCCCCACCAATCCCGCCCTTTTACTGAGCTATATATGCGTTAATCCGCGTTTTTTTGCGGACAACAGATATCACAGGCGTTTTGCATGTATGCGCGGCGCTTCAGTGGTACTTCTCGGTGGTGTAGTGTCCGGGCTCCTGCTTGCGGTGCTTACGCATGCCGCGTGCCTCGAGGGCCGCTGAGACCTCACGGATCATCCCCATGTTGCCGCACAACATCACATGGGATTGCTCCGGGGTGAGCTTTACTGCGGCCTGCGCCTCCAACCTACCATCCTGAAGGGCGGCCAGAATCCTCCCGTGCAATGCATCCTTCACCTCGTCCCGGCTGGTGATCGGCGCATAGTGGAATCGTTCCCGATACGCTGCCTTCAGTGCGGCGATCTCCTCTCGGTAACTGAGCTGGTCCCTTTTCCTCACATTGTGCACCAGAACGATATCCCGGAATCGCTGCCAGGTCTGCTCAGTTCGCAGGATGGAGAGGTAGACCCCCAACGCGGTACCGGTGGCGATCATCCAGAGATTCTCACTTTGGGGCAGCTGGTCGAGGGTAAAAAAACCGTTGGGCTTGGCCGAGACCCAGATCCGGTCACCCGGCTCCAGCGCCGCCAGGCGGGGACTCAGGGGGCCGTCCTGGACCTCGTTGAAGTGTATCTCCAACAGTTTGTCATGGGGCGGGTTGACGAATGAGTAGGGGCGCGCCACCCGCTCGCCATCGATCTCGAGAGCCAGCCGGGTGAACTGTCCGGCAACGAACGAATCGACCGGCGCTTTGAGGCGCAGGGAGTAGAGTTTGTCACTCCAGTACCGTTTCTCTATCACCATCCCTTCAAGCCACATTTCCATCGTCATCTCCTCCTGCCGTCTCCTCGCACATGGGTCAGTCAGGTTGGCATAGGTCATTTATTTGGACTAATGGTTTGAATATAGGGATCTTTGAACCCCAGTGCGAGGGCCTTCATCGTTGTATTTATTGTGGTTTATGAAGTGCTTGAGTGTAATCGGTAAACATAAAAAAGCCCCGGAAGGGGGCTTTTGGGGGCGGCTGACTTTGGCTGGCTCAAACTTCCTTGTAGAGGATATTCGAGAAGCCGCTCTCAGAACCATTAACGTCGTAGGTGGTAACAGAGAAGTAGTAGTTACCGGAGGGTAGTGTATCCACGCTGTATTCGGTGATGCTGTCATCATTCAGGTCGATCAGCATGTTGAGGTTGGAGGGGGAGGTGCCGTAATAGATCCGATAACCTTCCAGCTCTGTCAGTGGCAGGTAGCTGCCATCGGCGCGGGTGGATGGGGCAACCCATGATAACAGCACTCGTCCGGTAGTTGGCGCAGTCGTGGTATCGCGGTTGTCGCTGCTGCTGTCGCCACCACCGCCACCACAAGCAGTCAAGACGATAGTTGTGACTATGACCAGGAAGAGGGTGGTGAGTCTTTTCATTGTTAATATTCCTGAAACTTCCTACCGTTACTCACCCTGGCGGCGGCTATGAGAAAAGCTTCAGGTACTGGTTCACAGTTTTCTTGAGCACTAAAATCCTATTTTTCCCCGACGGGTTTTATGTGCGTAACTATATGAATATATGGGTAATAATGCTTAATGTCTTTTCTGTCGCAGCAGGCCTGTGGCGAGGTGACCAGACTGGGGTGGGCCGATCCTCTTGTTGGGGTAATGTGGAAAAATATTTCCTGATTACCCCTATTCCTCAGCCAAAGGATCACCAGCCCACAACAGTTTTTAGTTGAGATGTTCGCTGCGCTCACGGGTTTGATATCCCCCCTCTCCCTGGCCCTCTCCCGCAAGGGGAGTGGGGACGTTCTATGCGAGAACACGGATAGCTTCCTGTCAGGTTATACAAACAGGCTATCCGCTTAGATCCGTTCCGGATCTATGCATACCCTCTCCCCTTGCGGGAGAGGGTCAGGGAGAGGGGGTGAAAAAAACATCCTGCGCAAAGCGCGCGCCACAACTCAAAACTATTCAGGCCATTACTCAATATCTCGCCTCTAACGCCGCATGGCTGATTATGCTGGGTAATCAAAGGAATGTTTTAACCCGCTTTCCCGCCCCGAAACCGGCAGTAAACTGCGCAACAACACACCTGATCAACAGTTAATTCAACTTTAACAATCAGTTATATATAGCTCTATGGGTTGTATTTCTGCCGCAATGGGATCAATATGCGGTTGATCTCACCACTGGAGCTAGTACGGTGTGATGAAAAGGTTACTCATCCTCAACAGCAAGGGAGGCTGTGGCAAGACAACAATCGCGACCAATCTGGCGGGTTACTACGCCTCGTCGGGGACGCCGACGGCTTTGGTCGACAACGATCCACAGGGATCGAGCAAACAGTGGCTGGACCTGAGGTCGCAGAAACTGTCTGTGATCCATGGTGTATTTGCCGGCAAGCCGACTCCAGGCGGGGTGACCAGCTCGTTTCAACGGCGCGTACCTGCAGAGACCCGACGTGCAATCATCGATACGCCTGCATCGATGAAAAAACTCGAGATGCAGGATCTGTTACGTAGCGCTTCCGCGGTGATCGTACCGCTCCTCCCTTCAGCCATCGACCGCCATGTCACCCTCGAGTTTCTCCAAGAGTTGAGTACCCTCTGTCGCCAGATGTCACTCAAAATCCCGATCGGGATTGTCGCCAACAGGGTGCGTCTCAACACCCGCTCATTTAAACAGCTTCGTGAAATGCTGGCAGAGAGCGAGATCCCGTTGGTCGCTTATCTGCGGGATACGCAGAGGTATGTGCATGCGGCGGAGGAGGGGTGTTCGGTCACCGAACTCAAACCGCCGGTACAAAAGCAGGAACTGCTTCAGTGGACCGCGCTGGTCTATTGGTTGGAGAGCGGCCGCATACCCCCGCATGTGGATAGGATAGAGAGCGAACCCTACACGCTACCCGTCTGATTATTAACCCGGCGAGCAAATAGGTCGTCTTCAACCGAAGCGTGGCTGCCTGCAGTCTGCGTTATCAAAACTGACTGTGGAAGCCGTGAAGACGACATAGCGAGTTGCCGGGTGAATAGGGTACTTGCTGCCATCTGCTTGCCGGGCGATAGGCGCCCTCGGTTCAACAACGGATGAAAGCGATTCTGCTCACTTACTCAGCCGCTTGTATCTGATGCGGTGCGGCTGATCGGCCTCGGCACCCAAGCGACGTTTGCGGTCGGCCTCGTAGTCGGCGTAGTTGCCTTCGAACCAGATCACGCCCGACTCTCCCTCGAAGGCAAGGATGTGCGTGGCGATGCGATCGAGGAACCAGCGATCATGGCTGATGATCACAGCACAGCCGGGGAAGGTCAGCAATGCCTCTTCCAGTGCGCGCAGGGTCTCCACATCCAGATCGTTGGTGGGTTCGTCGAGCAGCAGCAGGTTGCCACCGCTCTTCAGCAGTTTGGCCAGATGGACCCGGTTGCACTCGCCGCCTGAGAGGTCGCCGATACGCTTTTGTTGATCCCCCCCCTTGAAGTTGAAGTGACCTACATAAGCCCGTGACGGCATCTGGAAACGGTCGACGGTGATGATGTCCTGGCCCTCGGAAATCTCCTCCCACACGGTCTTGTTGTCATCCAGCGCGTCGCGGCTCTGATCCACATAGGCGATCTGCACCGTGTCGCCGATGCGCATTTCGCCGCCATCCGGTGTTTCCTGGCCGGTGATCATGCGGAATAGGGTGGTCTTGCCGGCGCCGTTAGGGCCGACGATACCGACGATACCGCCCTTCGGCAGATTGAGGGTGATGTCGTCGTAGAGTACCCGGTCGCCGAAAGCCTTGCGCAGTCCCTTGGCCTCTATCACCAGATCGCCCAGGCGTGGGCCAGGGGGGATGTAGAGTTCGTTGGTTTCGTTGCGTTTCTGGAACTCCTGGGACTGCAACTCATCGAATCGCTGCAACCGCGCCTTGCTCTTGGCGTGGCGCCCCTTGGGGTTACTGCGTACCCACTCCAGTTCCGACTTCATGCTCTTGATATGAGCGGCCTCCTCGCGGGCCTCCTGTTCCAGGCGCTGTTCCTTCTGTTCCAACCAGGAAGAGTAGTTGCCTTCCCAGGGGATGCCGTAGCCGCGGTCGAGTTCGAGGATCCAGCCGGCCACGTTGTCAAGGAAGTAGCGGTCGTGGGTTACCGCCACCACGGTGCCGGTGTACTCGTGCAGGAAGCGCTCCAGCCAGGCCACCGATTCGGCGTCGAGGTGGTTGGTGGGCTCATCGAGCAGCAGCATATCGGGCTTTTCCAACAGGAGCCGACACAGCGCCACGCGGCGCCTTTCACCACCGGAAAGGGTCTTTACGTCCGCTTCCCAGGGTGGCAGTCGCAGGGCGTCCGCGGCGATCTCCAGTTGGCGCTCGATGTTGTGTCCGTCGGCGGCTTGGATAATATCCTCCAGCTTGGCCTGCTCTTTGGCCAGGGCATCAAAGTCGGCATCGGGATCGGCATAGGCGGCGTAGACTTCGTCGAGCCGCGCCAATGCCTGTTTTACCTCGCCAAGGGCCGCTTCCACGTTACCGCGAACGTCGGTGGTCTCATCCAGTTGCGGCTCCTGCGGCAGATAGCCGACGCGGATGCCGGACTGGGGTCGGGCTTCACCCTCGATCTCGGTGTCGATACCCGCCATGATGCGCAGCAGGGTCGATTTGCCTGAACCATTGAGACCGAGTACGCCGATCTTGGCGCCTGGAAAAAAAGACAGTGAGATGTCGCGCAGGATGACTTTCTTGGGCGGAACGATCTTGCCCACCCGGTTCATGGTGAAGATATATTGAGCCATGGTTGTTCTGTTTGGTTAGAGACTTTGTGCGGCAGCCATCAGGCGCCGATTTCCGAGCGGCGTATCATAGCATGGAGGGAAATCGGCTCGATAGGGAGATGCCGATCAGTCTCGCCATCGATCAGGGCTTGGTGTGTTCGCTCTCTCCAGAGGAGCTGTCGGGCCGCTTTTTGCCGCTTGCTGTCGATGCCGCCCCCGTACCTGGACGCTGTGCCCTAATCAGTTGCAGTAGCTCTTGCTCGGGAACGGGATGGCTGTAGAAAAAACCTTGGGCCAGATGACATCCGACGCTTAACAGATGGTCGATCTGCGGCTTACTCTCGACTCCCTCGGCAATGAGATCCAGGTTCAAGCCCTTGGCCATGGCGATGATGGCATTGATGATTGAGTTGTCGCCTTTGGATTTAATACCCTGCACAAAGGAACGGTCCATCTTCAGGGTGTTGATCGGCAAGGTCTGCAGGTAGCCCAGCGAAGAGTAGCCGGTACCGAAGTCATCGATGGCGACGCGGATGCCTTTGTTGGCGAGTTTGGAGAGGGTCTCTATCGCCTTGTCCATGTCCTGCATGATGGCGTGTTCGGTAATCTCCAACTCGAGTATGTTTCTCGGTAGTTGCATGCGCTTGATTATCTTCAATGTCTTGGCGACGAACTGCTCCATCTCAAGCTGCTGCACCGAGATGTTGACCGACAGACTGAGCCGGATCGATTCCTGATCCATCCAGCGCCTGACATCCTGACAGGCCCTGCGCAGCACCCATTCGCCCAGCGGAATGATGAGTCCTGACTCCTCGGCCACACTGATAAACTCACTCGGTTGAATCAGTCCTCTCTTTGGATGCTGCCAGCGTACCAGCGCTTCGACCCCGACCATATTGCCATTGAGAATGTCGTACTGCGGTTGGTAGTAGACCCTCAGCTCATCGGTGGAAAGTGCCTTGCGTAGCCCATTTTCAATATCCAGCGATAGCGAAAAGTGATTCTTCATGCTCTCGGCGTAGAAGGCATAGCCGTTCTTGCTGGTGCTCTTTACCTTGTACATGGCGATATCGGCATTCTTGATCAATGTGTCCTTGGTGTCGCCATCCTGTGGGTAGATGGCGATGCCGATGCTGAAACTGATGTGGATCTCTTCGTTATTGATAACGAAGGGTGCAGTGGTCATATTGAGGATCTTTTGCGCCAGATTACGCGCATCCTGGATGTCGTTGATCTCGGGAATCAGCAGATTGAACTCGTCGCCACCGACCCGTGCCAGGGTGTCAGCCTCTCGCAGTTCACTGCGAAGTCGTTGCGCCACCGTTTTCAGCAACTCGTCGCCAACGAAATGGCCGAGGGAGTCATTGATGATTTTGAAACGGTCCATGTCGAGGTAGAGGATGGCCAGTTTCTTGCCGCTGCGCTTCGATTGCGCCATCGCCATGTTGAGACGGTCGCGAAACAGTGTGCGATTGGGTAAGTTGGTCAGCAGATCGTGGAAGAGCTGATACTTGATCAGTTCCTCGGCTTGCTTTCGTTCGCTGATATCGCGGGCCACGCCGTAGGTGCCGACGAACTCTTTGCTGTTGTCATCGGTGAGCGAATAGATGCCGATGGAACTGAGTTCGATCTGTACCGAGCGGGAGTCGAAATAGCGCGGGCTGTCGCTGTCCTTGCAACGCAGGCGAAGTTCGCTGCTGCGGGTAGCGCGATCCCCGGTACGGCGCTCATTGAAGGTATAGGTGGCCTGGTCGATGTCGTCTTCCAGAATGAGTTTGGAAAAGTGTTTGCCCAGGATCTCTTCCCGTTTGTAGCCGAGCAGGGTTTCGATGCGGTCGTTGACGAAGGCGAAGTGGCCGTCCTGATCCAATAGATAGATCATGTCGGGCGAATTGTTGACAATAAACTTGTGCAGGTTCTCCGACTCTTCGAGGCGTTTCCGGATAGATTTGTTTTCCCGTTTCAGCTTGCGCCTTTCCAGCGCATTGGCGATAGCTCGTAACAGCTCATCCGGCGCATAGGGTTTGCGTAGGAAATCCTGGGCTCCTCGACGCAGCGCCTGGGTTGCATGGTCAAAGCTGGTCTCGCCACTGATTACGATGACATCGCAGTCGATCTTCTGTTCGTTGATATGGGCCATCACCCCATGGCCATCAAGATCGGGCATGTTGAGGTCGAGCAGCACCAGATCGAAGCCATGCTCGTCGAGCAGGTCAGTCGCCTCGCGCCCACCTTCCGCCATCGTGGCAGCGTAGCCGGCGAGGCGAAGTATCTCCTTCAGACTGGCGCGTGCCCGGGGCTCGTCATCGACTACCAGCACACTGGCCTGAAAGTTGCGTTGAGCGACGTTGGACCTGATTTTTCCCGGTGGCTTTTCGAGCGTTCCTTCGATGCCGCGCCAGGGTGTTGGATAGATTGAGCGCATGTTGGTTACCGTCTATTTCGACTTTCCGATACGCGGAAGATAGAGCTGAAAGCGTGTGCCTTTGTCCGCATTGGAAGTACAGCTGATGTGACCGGAAAGTTCGTCCACCAGGTTTTTTACAATGGCCAATCCCAAACCGGAATGGGTACTGTTCTTGGTGGATGTGACAGGCGTGAAGAGCTGTTGCATGATCTCCTCGGGAATACCGGGTCCGTCATCGATGACCTGTATTTCAATATGCGCCTTGCCGTTGAGAAACGCGTTGTCCCGCGTGGTGATGGTTAAATTGCCATCTTGTTCCATCGCTTCAACAGCGTTCTTCACCAGATTGGTCATAATCTGTTTGATGTGGCTGCGTTGGGTGCGGACCCTGCGCATGGAACGGTCAAGATCCAAGGTGGAAGAAATGTTGCGTGACGGAAACAGCGAAGACTGGAACAGCTTATCCAGGTCTTCGATCAGTTGATTGATATCAACCGTTCGCTGCTGGTGTTCGGCACTTGCTGGTATATCCCGAATGCGCAGGATGATTTTGCCGACTCGGTCGATCTCCTCGCGGATGATGTTGAGTTCCTCCTGTACCGGATGGTCTTCGCCTAATTTCATTCCGAGGATGTGCAGGTAGTTGTTGATGATGCCCAGTGGGTTGTTGGCCTCATGCACCGTCTTGCGGGCCTCGAGATGGAAAGCGGCCCGCTCCTCGTCGATCAAGCGGGCATGCTGCTGTTCCATTTCACGCTGGCGTAGCACGGTCTGCGCCGCCTCATAGGCGAACAGACCAAGCAGTTCCTGTTGACCGGAGAGTGCCGCCCACTCTTGAGGGTGTGTGCCGGCAACGATCAGTCCCAGGGGGTGTGGTTGACTCCCAAGTGGCAGATAAATCAGTCCCTCGCGATTCAGATAACGGCTCAGTTGCCTGTCGGCGACAGCAATTTCGCGGGTCTGCTCTTCGTCGCAGCTACTGTAGACCTGCTGTTGAAGAAATGCTTTGGCCGCCAGGCTTCGTTCAGCTTCGATGGAGAAGACCAGATCGCTCAACGGACTGTCGTCGGGCAGTGCCGGATCGATGGGCTGAAGCCGTTTATGCTCGCCATCAAGCAGTAGAAAGCAGGTGCAATTTAGACCAAACAGTAAATCCAGATCCCGTTGGATCTGTTGCAGTGTCATCGGCAGATCGCTCTTTTCCGGTACCGGATCGATAGTCCCGCCCAACAGGGCCGCTTGTCTGACGCGTTCTCCCAGGGCCTCGTGATGCCGTGATGCGGCTGTGTCTTCTGTCTCGTTGGGTAACGCGATGTCCAGGCTGCTGGCAGCGGCGATGGCCTTTTCCCGGGACTCATCGAGCAGCTTTTCAAGGATCGACTGGTTAAGGCCGAATAGCAGGTCTGCCCGCTCCAGTACGCTGCTGTCGGTTGTCTGTTCCAAACGTGCCAGGTCGCTGGCCAGATTGATCAATTTGACCAGATGGGTGCTGTCGAGGATTGATTTGGCCGGTTCATGTTGGTAGAGCACCGCATCGGAGATGAAAGATTGAAGCTCCCAGCTTTCGATCAACTCCGACGCCAAGGCCGCGGAGGAGTAACCTACGCGCTCCTTTTCGACATGTGCCAGGCTTTCGCCGTATAAATTTTCGTCCAGCAATGTCTGGTAGGTATCAGGATAGGACTGCAGCAACACGAGTTGGCCCAGGCGGTGTAGCAGTCCGGCCAGGTACGCCTCTTCCGGCGAGTGGTAGGTGGTGAGTTCCGCCAGGGATTTGGCGCAGTGGGCACAGATCAGGGAGTGGTACCAGATGCGATCGATGGCACGCCCGGCAGCACTGCCAAGCTGAGAGAAAAACTGCTGGACCGCACTATTGATAGTGATGGTCCTGACACTCTTGATTCCCAGTACGACCAGCAGGCGATTGAGGTCGGTGATTTCCTGCCACTGGCGATAGAAGGGGGAGTTGGCTGCCGAAATCACTTTGGCGGTGACGGCGGCATCCTGCCGAATGATCTCCGTCAATTGTTCGAAACTGATGTGAGGATCGTTGCAACTATCGATCAGTTGAATGAGAACGGCCGGTGGAGTTGGAAGATTGCTAAATCGTCCGTCGAAGGGCTTTGTCTCGGGAGGATTAGGCACAAATACCTGCGATATTTCGCTCGTTAAGAATCGGTTATCGGAGCAATTAATAGCATTTAATCAATATGGGATAAAGGGTTATGTGAAATATCCCTGCAAAACTCAGGTGATAAAAGCATAGCAGTCAAACAAACCCTTAGCCCGCCGTTGGGTCGGATACCGTGGCGTGTGTCAATTTCAGGGAACGGTCAGGGCGTAGGCGACGAAAAAATGCCTGATTTGGCTGGGATAGGCAGTCAAGGAATTGGCATTCAAAAAAATAACAATTACAACTAATTGAAAATACAACAAAAAAATCATTTTTGCGGATGGCATCTATCTTGCATTTTTTTGCGTAGCTTGATTGAGGAACAGCAACATGGCGAATGATAAAACGGATGAGGATCTTGATCTGGGCGAAGAGAAGTCCGGCAAGAGCAAACTGCTCATCATAGTTGCGGCAGTGGCGTTGCTGCTGGTCGGCGGCGGCGTGGCTGCCTATTTTCTCCTCTTCAGCGGAGATGAGAGCGAGCCGACTGAGGCCGGGCAGATTTCCGAAGAGGCCCAGCCGGAACAGGGTCCTGTGCAGTACCAGGCGCTGGATCCCGCTTTCGTGGTGACACTACCCGGGAAGCCGAGCCTGTTGCAAGTCGGTGTCAGTGTGCGTTTTTCCGGTGATAGGCTGGCAGAGTTCATCACCCACAACGACCCCATGATCCGTCACAATTTGCTGAATCTGCTCTCCACCGTGGACGCCAAATCATTGAAGCAGCGGTCCGCTAAAGAATCACTGCAGAAACACATGTTGGATGAACTCAACCGGGTCCTTAAAGATCTGCGGGCTCCGGGTCAGGTGGATGCCCTCTATTTCACCAGCTTTGTGATGCAATAAAACCATGAGCGCCAGCGACTTACTTTCACAAGACGAGATTGATGCCCTACTACACGGCGTAGATAACGGGGATGTGGCCACGGAAAGCGAGGTCTCCGAGGCCGGCGGCATCAACTCCTACGACTTCACCAGTCAGGACCGCATCGTACGGGGTCGCCTGCCGACCTTGGAGATGATCAACGAGCGCTTCGCCCGTCTGTTCCGTACCAGCCTGTTCAATATGCTGCGTCGGACTGCCGATCTGTCGGTCTCCGGCATCCAGATGCAGAAATTCTCGGAGTTCGTGCACAGCCTTTTCGTGCCCACCAGTCTCAACATGGTCAAGGTTCCACCGCTGCGCGGCAAGGGACTCTTCGTGATCGATCCGAAACTGGTCTTCAGCGTGGTGGACAACTACTTCGGCGGCTCCGGGCGTTTTCATACCAAGATTGAAGGGCGTGATTTCACACCCACTGAAAACCGGGTGGTTCAGTTGCTGCTCGCCCGGGCCTTCGAGGACCTGGCACAGGCCTGGCGTCCGGTATTCCGGGTCGGCTTCGAGTACAGCGGTTCCGAGGTCAATCCCCAGTTCGCCAATATCGTCAGTCCCTCCGAGGTAGTGGTCGTAACCTCTTTCCATGTCGACCTGGAGAGCGGAGGCGGGGACTTTCATATCTGCTTGCCCTATTCGATGGTGGAGCCGATCCGTGAATTGCTCGATGCCGGTGTACAGAGTGACCGGGGTGAGCGGGACGAACGTTGGGAGCAGTCCTTGCGGGAAGAGATTCTCGGCGCCCGGGTGGAGCTCGCCAGCACCCTGGCCGAGGTACAGATGACAGTGAAACAGCTGGCCGGACTCAATAAGGGTGACATTATCCCATTCGATATGCCGGAAGAGCTCGATGTGGAAGCGGCTAGTGTGCCTATTTTCAAGGCCCGGCTCGGGGTCTCTGATGGCAACTACTCCCTGAAGGTGACGCGCTGGATTCCGAAACAGCGCCGAAAAGGGCTGCAGGAATTCCTGGAGATGGAGCGCAAAACCATCGAAAAGGAAATGAAAGATTTTTGATTGATATGCAGGCCCATGGCCTGCCCGATTCCCCTAAGAGGGTTCAACCATGAGTGATGACAACAACACAGATCCCAACGAAGCACTGGCTGATGAATGGGCCGCTGCCCTGGAACAGCAAGGTGAGGAGAAGTCCGCATCCAAGCCGGAGACTTCCGCTGCCACTTTTGACGAGTTGACCGACGAGTCGGGTGGCGAGGCGGTCAATATGGATGCGATTCTCGATGTGCCGGTCACCATCTCGATGGAGATCGGTCGCACCAATATCAACATTCGCAACCTGCTGCAGCTGAATCAGGGCTCGGTGGTGGAACTCGACCGCCTGGCCGGCGAGCCGATGGACGTGCTGGTCAACGGCACGCTGATCGCGCAGGGTGAGGTGGTGGTGGTGAATGAGAAGTTCGGTCTGCGTCTGACCGACATCATCAGCCCATCGGAACGGGTCAAGAGGCTCAATTGATGTTTCGTTGGCTGCCACTCTGCCTGTTCTTCAGTGAGACGCTGCTGGCTGCGGAAGCGGTGCAGGAGAAACTCGGCGTGAAGACGAGCCCATTGGGCGCCGAGAACCTGTTTCAGACCGCCGGTGGTCTGTTGCTGATTCTCTTTTTGATTCTGGGCGGGGCTTGGCTTTTTAAACGCTATGGCCATGTGCCGATGGGTGGCAAAGGGGTGATCAAGGTACTTGGCGGCGTCTCCGTGGGCGCTCGTGAAAGGGTGGTGTTGATCGAGGTGGAGAACACACGGCTACTCTTGGGGGTGGCCCCCGGGCATGTGCGTACTCTGCACCGCCTGCCGCTGGACGAGCGTGCTTTTCGACACGCATTGAATCTTGCGCAGGAAGAGGTCAAGGCTCATGAAAAGAGCAAGGCCCAGGAGGAGAGCAAGGCCCAGGAAGAGAGCAAGGCTCAGGAAGAGAGCACATCGAAACCGGATGCCGAGAAATGAAAGGTTGGCTGCTGATTGCCGGTCTCCTATTGAGTGGCGTGACCCAGGCGGCGCCAGGCCTCGATGCCTTTTCTGTGGCGACCGACGGGCAGGGAGGGCAGACCTATACCCTGACCATCCAGGTCTTGCTATTCATGACGGCCCTGACCCTGTTGCCCGGGGCGCTCATGATGATGACTTCCTTCGCCCGCATCATTATCGTGCTGGCGATCCTGCGCCAGGCACTGGGTACCCAGAATACGCCCTCCAACCAGATTCTCATTGGTTTGGCTCTGTTCCTGACCCTTTTCATCATGATGCCGGTGTTCACCGAGGTGAACCAGGCGGCGGTGCAGCCCTACCTGGCTGAAGAGATGGATACGACCCAGGCGCTGGAGGCGGCCGCCAAGCCGATTCATGCCTTCATGCTGGCGCAGACCCGCGAGGACGATCTGGCCCTGTTTGCGCGCATCGGCGATTTCGGCGAGTTCAACGAGCCGCAAGATGTCCCCTTCAGCTTGTTATTGCCCTCCTTCGCCACCAGCGAGTTGAAGACCGGCTTTCAGATCGGATTCCTGCTGTTTATTCCCTTTCTGATTATCGACATCGTGGTGGCCAGTGTGCTGATGTCGATGGGCATGATGATGCTGTCGCCGATGATCATCTCGTTGCCGTTCAAAATCATGCTGTTCGTACTGATCGACGGCTGGGCGCTGGTATTTGGCACCTTGGCGTCGAGTTTTCTGGTGTAGTGTGCCTTCATGCGTCTCACTACACGGATTTAGGGAGGTTTTTCCATGAGCCCCGATACCGTGATGTCGATTGGCCAGAACACCCTCGAAGTGGTCGGTATCCTCACCGGCATGGTGTTGTTGCCGGCGCTGGCTGTGGGCCTGGTGATTGCTATGTTCCAGGCCGCCACGCAGATCAACGAGATGACCTTGACCTTCATCCCCAAACTGGTGGTGGTCGGGTTGGTGCTGATGCTGGCGGGTAACTGGATGATTCAGCTGTTGATGAGCTTCTCGCTGAATCTGATCGAAAGTATTCCGGAACTGATCCACTGAGTGGTCATGCGCGGCACTGCCATGGTGATTAGCGAAGCGCAGTTCAATGCCTGGATGGCGGCATATCTCTGGCCCATGGTGCGCATCAGCGCCATGCTGCTGGCGGCGCCCATGTTCAGTTCGCGTCAGGTTCCGGTCAGGTTCCGTTTGATGTTGATGTTGCTGATCACCTGGATAGTGATTCCCACCCTGCCGCCGATGCCGGCGGCCGACGTGCTGAGTCATACCGGTTTCATGATCATGCTGCAGCAGATCCTGATCGGCGTCATCATGGGTTTTATTCTGCAGATGGTGTTCGGCGCCCTGGTCTTCGGCGGGCAGGTGGTGGCCTACAGCACCGGCCTAGGTTTCGCCTCGATGGTCGACCCACAGAATGGTGTACAGGTACCGGTGGTGGCCCAGTTCTATCTGATTCTGGCAACCCTGCTGTTTCTACTCTCCAACGGGCACCTGCTGGCCATCGAACTGCTGGCGGACAGCTTTCAATCCCTGCCGGTCGCGGTTGACGGTATCTCACGCAACGGCCTGCTCGATATCGTCGCCTGGGGCAGCCGGCTGTTTGCCGGCGGTTTGCTGATCGCGCTGCCGATCATTGGCGCCATGCTGATGGTCAATATGGGTATGGGTGTGGTGATGCGCGCCGCGCCGCAATTGAACATTTTCTCGGTCGGTTTTCCCATCACCATGCTGCTCGGTTTCGTCCTCATGTGGGTGACCCTGCCCAACCTGTTCAACGTCTTCACCCAGTTCATGGACGAGGCGTTCCAACTCATGATGCAGACCTTGCGAGTGACGAGGTGAAGCATGGCTGAGAATCAAGACGGCCAGGAAAAAACCGAACAACCGACAGCGAAACGGCTGGACGATGCGAAACGCAAGGGTCAGGTGCCGCGTTCGCGGGAACTCAACACCATGGCAGTGACCATGATCGGCGTGGTCAGCCTGGTGGCGATGAGCAAGACCCTGGGCGGCAGTCTCTCGCAGATGATGAGTCAACGCTTCGTGCTGACCCGCGAGGAGATCTTCGACGCCAACAGCATGCTGATTCATTTGGGGCAGGGGGTCGGTGAGGTATTTCTTAGCCTGACGCCCTTTTTCCTGATGGTCATCCTGGCTGCCATCTTCAGTTCCATCGCACTCGGCGGCTTCTCCTTCAGTGGCGAGGCATTGACACCCAAGCTGGAAAAGCTCAGTCCGTTGAAAGGCATCAAGCGGGTCTTTTCCGCACGTGGTCTGGTGGAACTGGTGAAGGCGATGGCCAAGTTCCTGTTGATCGGCGGCATTACTGTCCTGCTGCTCTATACCACACTGGAGAAATACCTCGCCCTGCATGCCATGGATATGGCTCAGGCAATAAGCCACCTCAACAGCCTGATCGGCTGGTCGGTGATTCTGCTTGCTTCGTGCCTGATTCTGATCGCCGCCATTGATGTGCCGTTTCAGCTCTGGGACCACCACCGGCAGTTGCGCATGACTCGCCAGGAGATGCGCGATGAGATGAAGGAGACCGAAGGCAAGCCCGAGGTGAAGGGCCGGATTCGTCAATTGCAGCGCGAGATGGCTCAGCGTCGCATGATGGAGCAGGTGCCGAAGGCCGATGTCATCGTCACCAACCCAACCCACTACGCGGTGGCCCTGAAGTACGATCCCGAACGCATGCATGCACCGAAGATGGTGGCCAAGGGCGCCGACCTGATCGCCATGAATATCCGTAAGGTGGCCAAGGAGGCGAAGGTGCCGTTGGTGGAGTCGCCGATACTGGCGCGCGCGATCTATTTCCACACCGAGATAGATGCGTATATCCCCGCTGGCCTCTACCTGGCGGTGGCAAAGCTGCTGGCCTATGTGTTCCAACTGCGTGCCTATCGTACTGCAGGTGGTGAGCGGCCGCAGATGCCGGAGGATCTGACGGTGCCGGAGGAGTACAGGCATGAGGTTTGAAATGATTTATAACGCAAAGCGCGCAAAGGAGCGCCAAGTCTTTATTTTCGCCGGCAGCCATTGCGGGCTTTGCGCTTCATGGCGTGCTTTGCGTTATAGCTTGAAGCTTTAGAGAGACAATCCACTATGGACGCTACTGCTATCTTAACCAACGTCAAACAGGCAGGAGCCCGTGGCCTCGGTGCGCCTCTGGTATTGGTGATGTTGTTGGCGATGGTGGTGATTCCGCTGCCGCCCATAGCCCTCGACATGTTTTTCACCTTCAACATCACCCTCTCCCTGGTGGTAATGCTGGTGGTGGTCTATACCCGGCGCCCGCTGGAGTTCTCGGTCTTTCCCAGCCTGCTGCTGATCGCAACCCTGTTGCGTCTGGCCCTCAATGTGGCCTCCACCCGGGTGGTGTTGCTGGAGGGACATACCGGTGGTGATGCGGCGGGGAAGGTGATCGAGGCCTTCGGCGCCTTCGTCATCGGCGGCAACTATGCGGTCGGTCTGGTGGTCTTTCTGATTCTGGTCATTATCAACTTCGTGGTGGTGACCAAGGGCGCGGGGCGTGTCTCCGAGGTCAGCGCCCGCTTCACCCTGGATGCCATGCCCGGCAAGCAGATGGCTATCGACGCCGATCTCAATTCCGGCCTGATCGACCAGGATACGGCTCGGGAGCGTCGCGAGGACGTGGCCCGCGAGGCCGACTTCTACGGGGCCATGGACGGTGCCAGCAAGTTCGTACGCGGTGATGCGGTGGCCGGCATCCTGATCCTCTTCATCAACATCATCGGCGGCCTCTCCATCGGCATGGCTCAGCACGACCTGGATTTCTCCACCGCGCTGCAGAACTATGTGCTGTTGACCATCGGTGACGGTCTGGTGGCGCAGATACCTTCCCTGTTGCTCTCCACTTCGGCCGCGATCATCGTGACCCGGGTTGCCAGCACCCAGGATGTGGGTGGCCAGATCGTCAGCCAGCTCTTCACCAGCCCCAAGGCCCTGGGGGTGTCGGGGGCAGTGCTGTTTCTCATGGGCATCATTCCCGGCATGCCCAACTTTGCCTTTCTGACCCTGGCGGCGGCGGCCGGGGCCGGCGCCTGGATGATCTGGCAGCGCCAGCAACAGCCGGAAGCGCCGGAGGTAGAACCCGAACCTCAGGAGATGCCGGAACAGCGCGACCTGGGCTGGGAAGATGTGCAGCCGGTCGACCTGATCGGTCTGGAGGTGGGCTACCGGCTGATCCCGCTGGTTGACCGCAATCAGGGCGGGCAGCTGATGAACCGGATCAAGGGGGTACGGCGCAAGCTCTCCCAGGAGTTGGGTTTTCTCATTCCCTCGGTGCACATCCGTGACAACCTGGATCTCAGCCCCAATAGCTATCGCATCTCCATCAACGGGGTGGCGATGGCGCAGGCGGAGATCTTTCCCGACCGCGAACTGGCGATCAATCCCGGCCAGGTGTTCGGCGAACTCCAAGGCCTGGCCACCCAGGATCCTACCTTTGGTCTGGATGCGGTATGGATCGATCCGGAACAGAAGGATCATGCCCAGACTTTGGGCTACACGGTGGTGGACGCCAGCACCGTGGTGGCCACTCACCTGAGCGAGATTCTGCAGAATCAGGCCAGCGAACTGTTGGGTCATGAAGAGGCGCAACAGCTGTTCGACATGCTAGCCAAGAGTGCGCCGAAACTGGTGGAGGATTTGATTCCCAACACCCTGTCGATGAGTGCGGTGGTGAAGATTCTGCAGAACCTGCTGGCAGAGCACGTACCGATTCGCGATATTCGTCGAATCGCCGAAACCTTGGCGGCTCAGGCCCCGAGGAGTCAAGACCCCGGCGTTTTGACGGCAGCTGTCCGGGTTGCACTTTCCCGGGGTATCGTGCAGCAACTTACTGGTACTACTGAAGAAATTCCTGTGGCCGTACTGGATTCCAATTTGGAACAGATATTGCAACGTACCTTGCAATCAGATGAGAGTCAGGCCGGATTCGAACCCGGTCTGGCGGAGAGATTGCAGAGCGCGCTGGCGGAGACTCTGGCCGCGATGGAGGCACAGGGCCACGAAGGGATCCTACTGGTGGCAGCGCAGATACGGCCCTGGATGGCACGGTTTGCCAAACACGCGGCACCGGGGCTGCACGTTCTCTCCTACAACGAGATACCGGACAACCGCCAGATCAAGGTGGTGTCCACGATAGGTAACGCAACGACAGAGAGTCGACAGGAAGGCTGACGGATCCCAACCCCAGGGTCGCGATCCACCAGCCCAGACCGGGGGATTACGATCCATGAAAATACGCCGTTTTTTCGCCGCTGACATGCGTCAGGCCTTGCGCCAGATCAAGGAGTCCCTTGGTGCTGACGCGGTGATTCTCTCCAATAAGAGTGTCGAAGGGGGCGTCGAACTGGTAGCCGCCGTCGACTACGACGAGAAAGCCTTCGAAAATACCACCCACATTGTCCAGTCCCCCCGCAAGGCAGATAGACCGGCACATCGGACAGTCGCGGTTGAACCCGCGTCGGAACAACGCCACTTCGTCGAGGATTCACAGCCCGTGCTCGATGACGTGCCACCGGCCGTGTCCAGAAGCACGGTCGCCAATCCCCGTGTGGAGTGGAGTCAGGATCCGGTGCTGCGTGAGATGCGCTGCGAAATGCAGGCGCTACGCCGCATGATGGAGAACGAGCTTTCCGAACTGACTTGGCGGGATCTGGGCCAGCGACGTCCCCAGACTCAGGAGCTGCTGCGACGCCTTATCGGCCTGGGTCTCGATGCGGTGCATTGCCGTGACCTGGCCTATCGGGTCGAGGATGCGGAGACTCCGGAGCAAGCCTGGCGCAAGTCTCTCTACCATCTGATCAGCGAGTTGCCGATCGTGAAAGGCGACCTGCTCGACCAGGGAGGTATAATCGCCCTGGTCGGTCCCACGGGTGTGGGCAAGACCACTACCATCGCCAAGCTGGCGGCCAAATTCTGTCTGCGTCATGGTAATCGACACCTGGCCCTGATCTCTACCGACAGCTACCGCATCGGCGCCCAGGAGCAGCTACTCAACTATGGGCGTATCCTCGATGTGCCGGTACGCAGCGCAACCAATCCGGACGAACTCAATCACGCCCTACATACCTTTGCTGATAAGCGTCTGGTGCTGATCGATACGGCCGGAATGGGGCAAAGGGATCTCAAACTGACAGAGAAACTCGGCCTCATGAGCGCCGGCAACCATCCGATCAAGACCCTCCTGACTCTCTCCTGCACTACCCAGCGTTCGGCTCTGAGCCATGCCATCCGGGCCTTCGGCGCGGCACAGCCGATCGGCGCGGTGCTGACCAAGATTGATGAAGCGGCAGAACTGGGCGGTGTCTTTTCCGGTTTGATCGAGGCGCGTCTACCGTTGGCTTACGTGGCTGACGGACAGCGGGTTCCTGAAGATATCCATGTTGCGCGAGCCACCAGCCTGGTCAATCAGGCTATCGAAATGTGTGAGGCTGTCGAAAAGAGTCCCGATGAGGACTATCTGGCAATCGCCTTCGGAGGCACGAGTGATCATGCACATGTCTGAACAGATTGAAGACCAGGCAACGGGGTTGCGGCGCATGGTAAATCCGACACCGGTAAGAGTAATAGCCGTCACTGGCGGCAAAGGCGGGGTGGGCAAGACCAATGTCTCGGTCAATCTCGGGGTGGCGCTGGCGGAACTGGGGCGGCGGGTGATGCTGCTCGATGCCGACCTGGGGCTGGCCAATATCGATGTCATCCTCGGTATTCATGCCAAGCGGAATCTCTCCCACGTGATGAGTGGCGAGTGCTCCCTGGAGGAGATCATGGTTACCGGTCCCAAGGGACTGAAGGTGATTCCCGGCGCCTCCGGCATGCAGCATATGGCGGAGTTGAGTCCGGTGGAGCATGCCGGACTGATCCATGCCTTCAGCGAGGTGGCGAACGATGTAGATGTGCTGCTGATCGACACCGCCGCCGGTATCTCTGATTTGGTGGTAAGCTTCAGTAGGGCGGCACAGGAGCAGATCGTGGTGGTTTGTGACGAGCCCGCATCGATTACCGATGCCTACGCTATTATTAAACTACTGAATCGGGAACATGGTATTAGCCGCTTTCGTATTCTTGCCAACATGGTCAAGAGCGTGCAGGAGGGCCGTGACCTATACAATAAAATGTGCCGGGTCACCGATCAGTATCTGGATGTTATGCTTACCTATATGGGCAGCATTCCTTACGACGAACAATTGCGCAAGGCAGTCAAGAGCCAGAAGCCGGTGGTGGAGGTCTATCCGCGGTCCCGAGTTTCCCAGGCATTCAAGAATTTGGCCAAGAAGGCCGATAACTGGCCTGCACCCAGTGGAGTCAGTGGTGATTTACAGTTCTTCGTCGAACGCCTAATTCAGTTTTCAAGCCAATACGGGGAGATTTGACGGTGAACGGTTTAGCGACATACACCGCCACACAAGACCAGAAGAGCTTCAACGATCTGGTAAACCAGCATGCCGGATTGGTGAAGCGGATTGCCTATCATCTGATGAACCGGCTGCCACCGAATGTGCAGTCGGACGATCTGATTCAGGCGGGCATGTTGGGTTTGTTGGAAGCGAGCAGGAACTACGATCCCACCCAGGGCGCCAGTTTTGAGACTTACGCCGGCATCCGCATTCGTGGCGCCATGCTGGATGAGATCCGCCGCAGCGACTGGACACCACGCTCGGTGCATCGAAAGGCCCGCATGGTGGCGGAGGCGATGCGTGAGATCGAGAACAACGAAGGGCGTGACGCCCGCGATGTGGAGGTGGCAGAGGCGCTTGGCATGAGCCTGGTGGAGTACCACCAGATACTCAAGGACTCTACGGGATGTCGCGTTTTCAGTCTGGATGAATTGACGGCGGTGAGTGACGGATTGCCCTTCCAGATGGAAGGTTCAGCCGATACGCCGTTTGAAGGTTTGCAGAAATCGGCCTTCAAGCAAGCCTTGGCCGATGCCATCGCCGGTCTACCGGAACGGGAACGGCTGGTGATCGCCATGTACTACGACGACGAGATGAACCTGAGGGAGATTGGACATGTGCTCGGCGTCAGTGAATCAAGGGTGTGCCAGATACACAGTCAGGCTACTCTGCGACTGCGCTCGCGTCTGACCGAGTGGTTGTCGCTAGTCCATGATGAAGATTAACAGGTTGGCTTCGCTGCTCGATTTGACGGGCACATTCGGCTACGCGATGGGAGGTAGTCTTGGATAAAAACATGAAGATTCTCATTGTCGATGATTTTTCGACCATGAGACGCATCATCAAAAATCTATTACGCGATCTTGGCTTCAACAACACCCAGGAAGCGGACGATGGTCTGACCGCGCTACCCATGCTGCAGAACGGTAATTTCGATTTTTTGGTCTCTGATTGGAATATGCCGGGGATGACCGGGATCGACCTTTTGAAAGCGGTAAGGGCAGACGAAAAGCTGGCTAAACTCCCTGTGCTGATGGTGACCGCTGAGTCTAAGCGTGAACAGATCATTGAAGCGGCTCAAGCCGGCGTCAATGGTTACGTAGTCAAACCCTTCACCGCAACGACTCTGGAAGAGAAGATCACCAAGATCTTTGAACGCGTCAACTGAATCAGCGCCGTAACGGGAGTTCAAGCATGGCCCAAAAACCGGATAACCAAACGCGGCTGGAACTCGCCCAAACACTAGTCGAGTGCTTGCAGGCTGGTAACGAAGCCGAAGCCGATAAACTGATCGATTCCCTCTCTCAAGGTTGCAAGCAAGATGAACTCTTTATCGAGGTTGGGCGCCTGACCCGTGAGTTGCACGATGCCATCAACGGTTTTCTGCTCGATGCCCGTATCTCGGATATGACCAATGTTGAAATACCGGATGCCAAAGAGCGCCTCAACTACGTTATTACCATGACCCAGCAGTCGGCCGACCGTACATTGACCGCGGTGGAAAAGAGTCTGCCGCTGGTGGAGACGATGGAGAAGCAATCTGCCCAGCTGGCCGAGGAGTGGGACAAGCTGAGCAAACGCATACTGAATAAGGGCGAGTTTAAGGGTTTGGGCGACCGACTGTACGATTTTCTACAACAGAGCCGGAAAGATTCCAACGATTTACACAGCAGTCTCTCTGAGGTGTTGATGGCGCAGGACTTTCAGGATCTGACCGGCCAGATTATACGTAAGGTGATTACGCTGGTACAGGATGTGGAGCTGAAACTGGTCAAGCTGGTGCGCATCACCGGTCATAAGCTCGAAGATGATAAAGACAAAATCAAGGAGAAGGAAATTCTCGCGGGTCCGGCCATTCCAGGGTTGGATCAGGGTGATCAGGTGACCAGCCAGGACGATGTGGACGACCTTTTGTCCAGTCTGGGATTTTAGTTATTCGTTCATCGAACGATATATAGAAGTATGCGACTAAGGGGCCTGGAGCAATAGATGAGCATCGACGTCAACGACGAAATCCTGCAGGACTTTTTGGTCGAGGCGGGAGAGATACTCGAACAACTCAGTGAGCAGCTGGTCGATCTCGAGCAGCAGCCGGAAGACTATGATCTGCTGAACGCCGTATTCCGCGGATTTCACACCATTAAGGGTGGCGCCGGTTTCCTCGCCATCGATCCCCTGGTCGAGGTCTGTCACCGGTCGGAAGATGTCTTCAACATCCTGCGCCAGGGGCAGCGCAGCGTCGGCCCCGACCTGATGGACGCGGTGCTGGAAGTGCTGGATGTGGTCAATGTGATGTTCAACCAGGTTCGGGAAGGGGTGATGCCGGAGCATGCCAGTCCCGATCTGATTCAGCGACTCAATGGGTTTGCCGTGCCGGCGGATGAGGAGTCCTCCGCTGATGAGCCGGAGGTCGCCGAAACCGGGCAGGAAGAGGAGGCTGAGGAGGTTGCCGAGCCTGCAGCAAGTGCTGAGGAAGCTGCGCCAGCGCAGGATCAGCCGGCATCTGCAGCGGCCGCAGAGCAGAAGCTCAGCGACAACGGGCTCGAGGATCTGCTGGATTCGATTCAGGAACCGGCTGCCAAACCCGCCGGCGACAACATCTCTGAAGATGAATTCGAGTCCCTGCTCGACGAACTGCACGGTAAGGGCAAGTTCACCGGCAAGCCGAAAACAACCAAGCCGGCCGCCTCTGACGACATCACCGAAGAGGAGTTCGACGAACTGTTGGACCAGATCCACGGCAAGGGCAAGTTCGATGCCTCCAAGGTCGCGGGAAAACCGGTATCCCGGGCAAAGTCGGTCGCATCACCGTCGGCACCAGCCTCTGACGAAATTACCGAGGATGAGTTCGACGCCCTGCTCGATCAGATTCACGGTGAGGGCAAGTTCGATCCCTCGAAGCTCAAATCGGCGGTGCCTGCAAACAAGGTCGCCGCACCAGCCGCCAAGCCCAAAGAGGCAGCCAAGGCGCCGGCAAAACCGAAGGCGGCAGCCAAGCCGGCCGCGAAAGCGCCCGAACCACCCAAGCCCCCCCCTCCCGCCACGCCGGCAGGAGCCGCTGCCAAGGCGGCCTCCAAGCCGCCGGTGGAGACCTCTGTGCGCGTCGATACCCAGCGGCTCGATGACATCATGAATATGGTCGGCGAACTGGTGCTAGTACGTAACCGCCTTGCCACGCTGAAGGCGACCCTGAATGACGAAGAGGTGGCCAATGCTGTGGGCAACCTGGATGTGGTTACCGCCGATCTGCAACTGGCGGTGATGAAGACCCGCATGCAGCCGATCAAGAAGGTCTTCGGACGCTTCCCCCGTGTGGTGCGGGATCTTGCCCGCAGCATGAAGAAAGAGATCGATCTCGAGATGGAGGGCGAGGATACCGACCTGGACAAAAACCTGGTCGAGGCGTTGGCCGATCCATTGGTACATCTGGTCCGCAACTCGGTGGATCACGGCATTGAGTTGCCCGAAGAACGCGAGAAGGCAGGTAAGCCACGGCGTGGCAGTGTGTTGCTGTCGGCCGCCCAGGAGGGAGATCATATCCTGCTGTCCATCAGCGACGACGGCAAGGGCATGGATCCGGAAGTGCTGCGCCAGAAGGCGGTGGAGAAGGGCATGATGGAGGCCGATGCGGCCGCCCGTCTGGATGACAAGGAGTGTTTCAATCTGATCTTCGCCCCCGGCTTTTCCACCAAGGCAGTGATCTCGGACGTCTCCGGCCGCGGTGTCGGCATGGATGTGGTAAAGACCCGCATCGCCCAGATGAACGGCTCCGTGGAGATCGACTCCGAGTGGGGCCGCGGCAGCATCATTACCATCAAGCTGCCGTTGACACTGGCCATCCTGCCGACACTGATGGTGGTGCTGGGCGAACAGCCATTCGCCCTGCCGCTGGCAAGCGTGGTGGAGATATTCAATCTCGATCTCAAGCGCACCAATGTGGTGGATGGCCAGTTGACCATCATGGTGCGAGATCGGGCGCTGCCTTTGTTCTATCTGCGTCAGTGGTTGACACCCCATCGTCCGATGACGGATGAGGACCGCAAGCGGGGCCACGTGGTGATCGTCAACGTAGGCAATATTCAGGTGGGATTGGTGGTTGATCATCTGATCGGCCAGGAAGAGGTGGTGATCAAGCCGCTCGGTGCGCTGCTGCTGGGTTTGGAAGGCATGGCCGGAGCAACCATTACGGGTGATGGCAAGATCGCACTGATCATCGATGTGCCGGGTCTGATGCGAAAATATGCCAGGAAGTATTGAGATCGCTCCGCGCCAACCTGCGCTGCGATTCTGTGGTTGGTAGGGATGATGAGTGTCAGACAGAAAGTACTGATTGTTGACGATTCCGCCTTTTTTCGTAACCGGATTGCAGCGGTACTGGCGAATGCGCCCGATTTCGAAGTAGTCGATAGCGCAGTGAATGGTCAGGAGGCCATCGAGAAGGCGATCGCTTTGCGGCCCGACATAATCACCATGGATGTGGAGATGCCGCTGGTCGACGGGATCGCTGCGGTGCGCCGCATCATGGCCGAAGCGCCTACGCGGATCATGATGTTTTCCGCCCTGACCCGGGAGGGTGCCAGGGAGACGCTGGATGCTTTGGATGCGGGCGCACTCGATTTTCTGCCGAAGGATATAAAGGGCGCGGACAGGAATTCAGCCGATGCGCAATTGCTGGAGAGTTTGCGCGCCGTGGCGCGCGCGCGCGTACCTGCCGCGAAACCATCAGGGACGGGATATCGGATACCTCCGCTTCGACCGACAAGAGCCGGTGCGGCGAGCCGGGAGATCCGGCCTTCAGTGGTGGCGATCGGTGCCTCTACCGGTGGCCCGGTCGCCTTACGTGAGGTGTTGACGGCACTGCCCCGGCACTTCGCCCTGCCGGTGGTAGTGGCTGTGCATATGCCTGGCAGTTTCACCAAGGCCTATGCGGAGCGGCTGAACTCGGTGTGTGCCATCGAAGTGCGCGAGGCAGTCGACCGCGACCCGCTGAAACCCGGACAGGTACTGATTGCCCCTGGTGGCTTGCAGATGACAGTGGAGCGGGGGCCTGCGGGACACCAGGTACGGATTACTCAGGCGTTACCTGGGCAGATATACCACCCCAGCGTGGATCTGCTGCTGTCCTCGATGGCGGCATCTTTCAGCGGCAAGGCCCTGGCCGTCATCATGACCGGTATGGGGGCGGATGGCGCGAAAGGAGCAAAGGATCTCAAGGCTTCCGGTTCCTCGGTTTGGAGCCAGGACGAAAAGAGTTGTGTTGTCTACGGCATGCCCCAGGCAGTGGAACGGGCGGGACTATCAGATCGTGTGTTGGGGCTGGATGAGATCGGCCCCCTATTGGCGAGTGTAAAATGAGACTCGATTTCCTCAGCTTTATCGGTATCTTGGTCGCCTTTATGGCGATCATTGGCGGTAATTGGCTGGAGGGTGGCCATATCGACTCGCTGATGAACGGCCCCGCGATGATCATCGTCACCGGCGGAACGATCGGCGCTATTCTTCTGCAGACACCGATCCCTGTTTTTTTGCACGCCCTGCGTCTCTCGGGGCGGATATTTCTGCCCGCCAGACTCGATATGCCATCGACCATCGAGAAGCTGGTTACCTGGAGCAACATCGCCCGCAAGGAAGGTTTGTTGGGATTGGAAGCGATTGCCGATGACGAGCCCGATCCCTTCATCCGCAAGGGCATGCAGATGCTGGTCGACGGCAGTGAGCCGGAAAGCCTGCGCGATACCCTGGAAATGGAGGTGGATGCCAGCGAACAACACGATGTCCAGGCCGCCAAGGTGTTCGAGGGCATGGGCGGTTATTCGCCCACCATCGGTATCATCGGCGCGGTGATGGGATTGATCCACGTGATGCAGAATCTTGCCGATCCCAGCAAGCTGGGCAGCGGCATCGCCACCGCCTTTGTCGCCACCATTTACGGTGTCGGTCTGGCCAACCTCTTCCTGCTGCCGATCGCGGCCAAGCTAAAGACCCAGTCGGAGAACATCTCGAAGTTCCGGGAGATGGTCGTCGAGGGTATCGTCGGCATTGCCGAGGGTGACAATCCCCGCACTATCGAGAACAAGCTTAAGGGCTTCATGCACTGAGAGCTGGACCATGGCCAGGCGACGCAAAAAAACCGCAGAACACGTCAACCATGAGCGTTGGATCGTCTCCTATGCCGATTTCATTACCCTGTTGTTCGCCTTCTTCGTGGTGATGTATTCGGTCTCCTCGGTCAACGAGGGTAAATACCGGGTGCTCTCCAGAACCCTCACCAGTGCCTTCCAGGAGACCGGGCGCAGTCTCGAGCCTATCCAGATTGGCGAGTTGGATAAGAGCAGCAGCGATATCATCGGCGCTGAAGGTGCAAGCGCTTTGATTGAGACCGAAAGCAAGCTCGGTCCGGGGACCTACGATGATATGGGCAAGCAGGACCGGCAGCAGGTTGACGCCATGGCGGATATGCCGGCGGACGAAGGGCAACGCATGAGTTTTCTGGCCGCTACCATCGAGGATATGCTCGATGCCTATGTGGAGCAGGACCTGGTTGAAATCAGCTTCACCGAGAACCGGGTCAAGGTGAATATGAAGGACAAGATGCTGTTCCCCAGCGGCAGTGCCCATCTCTCCAATCTGGCGGTGACCGCTTTGCGGGATATCAGCCGGGTGCTGGCGACAGTACCGAATTCGATCCAGGTGGAAGGCAACACGGACAATCGCCCCATCCATACCGAGGAGTTCGCCTCCAACTGGGAGCTCTCGGCGGCCCGGGCCGCCAGTGTTGTGCATCTGCTCTCCCGCCTGGGTATCGACCCCAATCGGCTATCGGCTATCGGCTATGGAGAACACAGGCCCGCAGCGAGCAACGACAACGAAGAGGGACGGGCCAAAAACCGCCGTGTCACGCTGGTGATTCTGGGCCTGAACGGGTCGCCCGAGCGCACCATCGACCTGCCGGGAGGTGGGGGATGAAAGTCTGGACAGTCGCCAACCAGAAGGGGGGGGTGGGTAAGACCACCACCACGGTCGCGCTGGGCGGACTGCTCTCCCAGTGGGGCCTGCGCACCTTGCTGATCGATCTCGACCCGCATGCCTCGCTGACCAGTTATTTTCGCTACGATCCGGATGTGCTGGAAGAGAGCGTCTACAGCCTCTTCAAAGGGGTCTCTGAGCAACGTGAAGTGGATCCTGCCGGATTGATCTACCCGACTGGTACCGAGGGTCTCGACCTGATGCCGTCGGAGATGGCGCTCGCCACGCTGGACCGCCAGGCGGGCCGGCTCGAAGGCATGGGGCTGGTGATCAAGCAGGCACTGCAACGCCTGAGTGGGCGCTACGATCATGTGATTCTCGATTGTCCGCCGATTCTCGGCATTCTGATGATCAACGCGCTGGCGGCCTGCGAACAACTGATCATTCCAGTGCAGACGGAATTCCTCTCCCTCAAGGGTCTGGAGCGTATGTTGCACACCCTGGAAATGGTGACCAAATCGCGTCATGTGCCGTTGCCCCATCTCATCGTGCCGACTATGTTCGACCGTCGCACCCGCGCCTCCATCGACACCCTGCGGGTGATGCGCGAGAGCTATCCGGAAAGGCTCTGGCACGGTCTGATCCCTGTTGATACCCAGTTTCGCGAAGCCAGCAAGGCCGGTATTCCACCGGCGTTGTTTGCGCCGCAAAGTCGCGGTGTAGGTGCTTATGGTCAGTTGCTGCAGGAGTTGCTGCATGAGCCCGACAAGGAAGCGGAGGCGAAGGTTGGAGTGGCCTCATGAGTGAGAAAACGCATCAGCTTGCCACGCAGACCCTGGCGCAGCCCGATAGCGCACTGGTGAACTATCTGGATACCCTGCTGACGGAGATCGATACGCTGGAGAATTCGTCACTGCGCCAGGCAGTTAAAGAGCCAACTCCCCAAGCCGATAGGTTTACAAAGGATGCGGTATCGATTGAAACCGCTGAGCCTGCCATGGACCGGACCGGGGAGCTTATCGGCAGCGCCACGGCAACTTCACCGGTTCCCCCCTGGGCGGAGATCCCGTTTCAGGTGCTTCGTTTTAACATCAACGGGGTGAATATGGTGGTGCCGCTGTTGCATCTGGCCGGCATCATTTCCCTCGACAGGTCGATCAGTCACCTCCCGGGCCAGCCGGCATGGAGTCTGGGCGTGACGATGAACCATGAAACCAAGGTGGTGGTGGTGGATACCCCCAGGTTGTTGATGCCGGACGGGGAGTTCGAACAAGCGGCCTATACCCATCTGTTACTGATCGGCGAAGGCGATCGGGGGTTGGCGGTGGACGGGCTTGGCGGTACCGTGACCATCGACAAAGAGGCGATACGCTGGCGGGGCGATGTGGCGCAACACCCCTGGTACGGTGGCATTCTGGTCGAGGAACTGAGTGTGCTGCTTGATGTGGAAGGCGTGATGAGCATGCTATGAGATACACAACTGAGATTGCGATACGGATCGCATGAGACGAAGAACCTACGAGGTATAACCCATGTCTTACTCAGACGAAGAAGAGGGCAGTGGCGGCCCGTTGATCCAGTTCGTGACTTTTATCCTCATGGATGAGACCTACGGCATCAACGTGATGCAGGTGCAGGAAGTGCTGCGAGTGACGGAGATTGCACCTGTACCCGGCGCGCCGGCCTATGTGCTCGGCATAATCAACTTGCGCGGGAATGTGGTCACTGTGATCGATACCCGGACCCGTTTCGGACTTCCATCCACGGAGATGGGCGAATCCAGCCGGATCATCGTAATCGAGTCCGAGAAACAGGTGGTGGGCATTCTTGTCGATGCGGTGGCGGAAGTGGTCGAGTTGCGCGAGGGCGAGATCGATGTGGCACCCAACGTCGGTACCGAGGAGAGTTCCCGCTATATTCAGGGGGTGGCGACGCGTGAGGATGGCCTGTTGATCCTGGTCGATCTCAACAAGCTGCTAACCGACGAAGAGTGGCAAGAGATCAGCATGTATTGAGCCGGTGAGGCTACTTTTCGTCGGAACTATGATTTGCCGCTATCCTTCTAATGGATAGAATCTCCCCCAAGGAGGACGATTGGTATGCCTGAGATCGGTGAAAATTCACCTCTGAATCCGCTCTATCCGGTGAATCCGGCAAAACCGCCGTTGCGACGTGAACGGCCGAAACCGATAGACGAGGATACGCCGCGCAGACCAAAACAAGAGCCGGAAGAGAAGGATGATGGAAAACCCCATATTGACGAGTACGCATGATGCCCAATGAGAGTTCACTGGTGTGGGTTGCAATGCTGGCACTGTTGGTATTGCTGATCGCCCAATGGGCGTTGCAATATCGTGCCGAGTCGCTGCGCCGGGAAAACAGGGCGCAACAGAAGCGTGACATCGACACCCTCAAACAGACCGTCGGCGCGCTCTGCTCCAGCGCTGTCGGTGTCGACAGACGGGTAAACCGGCTGGAGCAGATGGGGCGGGACCTGGAGGAACGCCAGGAGAATATGGAGCAGCTCAGCCAACAGGGTGAGCCCCCCTATACGGATGCCATCCGCATGGTGCAGGAGGGCGCGGGGGCCGATGAGTTGATCGAAAAGCTGGGCATCAGCCGCGATGCCGCCGATCTCATTATCATGATGCATAGCATCAAGCGCGAACCCATCAGCTGAATGGCTTTTTGGCCGGGTCAATCGTCATAACGCAAATTAGTCCCGGATACCCAATGCTCGACACGCCACTCCCTGTGATCGGTTTCGCTGCCTTTAGCGGGACCGGTAAGACCACCTTATTGAAACAGCTGATACCCTTGCTGCGAGCGCAGGGTATGCGTCCCGGTGTGATTAAACATGCCCATCATCAGGTGGAATTCGATGTGCCCGGCAAGGATAGCTATGTGTTGAGGAAGGCCGGTGCCGGGCAGGTGCTGCTGGCCAGCGCCAACCGCTGGGCGCTGATGGGGGAGGAGCCCGGGAGCCAGGAGCCCGAACTGCCGGTGTTGCTGAAGCGGATGGATCTCATGGAACTGGACCTGGTGCTGGTCGAAGGTTTTCGCCACATCCCCTTACCGAAGATCGAACTCCACCGTCCCTCTCTGGGCAAGCCGTTGCTCTGCGAGGAGGATGAGTCGATTCTTGCCGTTGCCACCGATACGTCGTTGGGTCAGCCCGTCGCAGTACCCGTGCTCGATCTGAATGATCCACCGGCCATCGCCTTATTCATCCGGCAATACTGCGCCGGTTTTACCTCTTCACAATAGTGCGGTGGAAGTGATTTCGGGAGGGTGGGACAGGCCCTCACCCTACCGGCAATCGAGGCGTAGGGTGCGGCTTGCCGCACCGGAACCTGATAGTCATCGCTCTAGCCCGCATGTTTCATCCGGCCGCTGAGAAAAAAGACAAACGTAAGGTTTTTGTTTGTTCATTTTGGTCAATTCGCAAAGTACAGCGTGTCAGCGAGCTTCGCTGAACGCGCCCTCGCACCGGTCTCGTCGTCCAGCTGCGGTATTTGCTCAATCATCAATAGCTTGTGCTATTGATTCAATCGCAAATCCGCATCTGGACGACGATCCCGGCGCGATCATCGCGTTCCCGGATGAAACATGCGGGCTAGCCCGCATGTTTCATCCGGCCGCTGAGAAAAAAGACAAACGTAAGGTTTTTGTTCATTTTGGTCTATTAGCAAAGTACAGCGTGTCAGCGAGCTTCGCTGAACGCGCCCTCGCACCGGTCTTGTCGTCCAGCTGCGGTATCTGCCAGATCATCAATAGCTTGTGCTATTGATTCAATCGCAAATCCGCATCTGAACAACGATCCCGGCGCGATCATCGCGTTCCCGGATGAAACATGCGGGCTAGTGGGCCACGCGGTAAGTCCGGTAACCCTCCGCCGGCCCACAAGCCCCATCGGCAGAGCCCCTATTTCTCCGCAGTGATATAGCAGATCCAGCCGGCGTCCGCCTCGCCCTCTTTGACCGGAAGGAACTCACCGTCCGGTTCACCGTCCTTGTCGAAACCCTGCCAATAGACGGTTATCCGGCTGAAGCCGGCCTCATGGAGCAGTTCGCGAATCTCCGGCAGACTCCACAGGCGCCAGTCGTAGCTGAAGGCGCGTTCCATGCGGGAGCCGTCTTCGAAATCGAAGTGGATGTGGCAGATAAGATTGCCGCTAATCGGCTCATACTTCTCCTGCTCCCAGATATAGGTGAATTGGGTGTCTCCGTCCTCTACCTCCCGCTCTTCCTCCATCTCCTTGTAGGATTCGTATCCGCCGTAGGCGTCCATGAAGAAGATGCCGTCATCCGCCAGTTGCTTGTGCACCCGCTTGAAATAACGTTTCAGCTGCTTGCGCTCCTTGAACAGCCAATAGCTGAAATTCATCGCCGAGATGATCTCCACCGGCTCGGTTTTGACCGACAGGACATTCTCTTGCAGTAGGGTGATGCGTTTGCGTTCCGAGGGCTTGATCGCTCCCAGCTGGTGGGTCCTGCCCCAGTCGAGTACCGATCCATCCAGGTCGACGCCAATGGCGCGATTGAATTTGCGCCGGCGTACCCATTCGCAACAGACATTGGCGGTACCGCAGAAATCCTCCCGCAACAGCTGTGCCCGGCGCCCGCGCAGTTGCTTGAAGGTGTCGTCAACGAAGTCGATCTCCGCCTCGGAGCACTGTACGGAGAGTTCATACAATCTGTGGCGATCGGCCTGGTCCGCAAGAGAGAGGGATGATTTCTTTTTACGTTTACCCATGATTTGAGTGCTTCTTTACCTGGCAAGGGAGTGGTACATGGCCAGTGATGACCGCAGGACCTGAACTATACTATTTATCAGACCATCACGCATGAAGGAGGGTGACATGGCAATCGCAATTACACTCAAAGAGTATATGGATGGCCACGGCCTCGACTACGAGGTGATCGATCACGTACCGACCGACTCAGCGTTGACCACCTCCGAGGCGGCCCATGTGCCGGGGGACAGAATGGCGAAATCGGTCTTGCTGGGGGACACGGAGTCCTACCTGTTGGCCGTCGTGCCAGCCACCTGCCGGGTCAAGCTGGCGGAGATATCCCGCATTACCGGACGCCGCTTCCAGCTGATTGCCGAAGATGAGGTGGAGCAGGCCTTTAGCGACTGCGAGATCGGGGCGATCCCGCCTATAGGTGTTCCCTATGGCATCGAAACCCTGGTCGATTCCAGCCTGATGACTCAGCCCGATATCTACTGCGAATCGGGAGACCACGGTAAGCTGTTGCACCTGAGCATCGACAGCTTCCGGGCCGCCGAGGAAGAGGCTGTCGTCGCATCGATCGGCAAACACCTCTGACAGAGAGCATCCAGTCCCCAGGCGATTTGCTTCGAGCCGGGAAGTGGTTTAACCTTGCGCCTCCAAAAATCCGGAGAGATGTCCGAGTGGCTGAAGGAGCACGCCTGGAAAGTGTGTATACGTTAATAGCGTATCGAGGGTTCGAATCCCTCTCTCTCCGCCAAGTTACGAAAAAACCGGTTCTCTGAAACCGGTTTTTTTTCGCCTCGACCCCGCTATTTCCGGGCCC
>JBNKOL010000116.1:0-9137 GCA_050294655.1 Sedimenticolaceae bacterium | reverse complement strand
GGGGGCTTCCCTTCGGGCGCGCCGAGAAGCAGCCCTCTGCTGCGTTGTCCTGCTTGAAAAGGGCATGCCATTCCCTGCGCAGGACGCCTTGCATAGGACGGCTTCTCGGCACGCTGATTTCCTGCTGCAGTATAGGACACTCACTAGTATGAGACACTGCACTGGATATCCGGCCTTGCGAAGGCGGATTGACCTCTTCAGCGATAGCGCAAGCGAGTACCGTGCACCAGTGAAAGGGTGATCTCATCCGCCGACAGGGTGGCGGGGAAATAGGTGCCGGAGATCTTGGCGCTGTTGATGCTGGCCCCCTCCAGGTTGGTATGGGAGAGATCGATACCGCGCAGATCCGCATGCCGCAGATAGCAGTTGGCCAGATCCAAATCCCTGGCGTCAAGACCCCGCAGGTCGGTCCCCCGCAGATCGGCGTCACGCAGATCGCAGGACTCGCCGGCGGCGCGCCGGCGGTTGAACTCTTCCACTCGTCCCTCCTTGAGCAGCATATACATCGGGTCATTTTTTATTTCGGGGTTTTGCATGGTCAAGCCTTCCATCGGTTATTGCTGAGCGGGCTGCAACGGGCTTCTGCCCTATAGAATAGCCAAACTTGCACCTGTTGTTGGCGACAGGGGTTAAGGAACCTCTGAACAAGTCATGGACCGACAGCTTGCCGCCAAAATGCACCGTTTCGGCGTTGCGAATCTTCGCAATAGCGGGCTATTACGCGCGATCCGCGCCTTGAATCGGTACATTTTGATCAACAATCTGTTCGGCCCAGACTTGTTCAGAGGTTCCTTAAGTCTGTATCCCCTTGTTGAATTTATTGCTAATCGCATCTAGCATTGAAAATACCAATGATACAGGAAGCCTTGATGGCCAGCACACCCCAAATTCACTACAAACAAAACCGCCTCAAGCAGCTGCGTGCCTTTTGTCATGCGGCACAGACCGGTTCGATCAGCGAGGCCGCCGAGCGACTCTACCTGAGTCAGCCGACGGTTTCCCTCCAGATTCAGGCCCTTGAACGGGAGTTGGAGACGGTGCTTTTTGAACGCCGTGGGCCAAAGATCAAGCTGACGCCGGAGGGTGCGACTCTGTACAAACTCTCCCAGCCACTGGTGGAGGGGATGGACAAACTGCAGGAGACCTTCGCCGCCACCTGCGGCAAGCTGGAGAGCGGCGAGCTGAATATCGCCGCGGGGGAGTCGACCCTGCTCTATATCCTGCCGGAACCCATCCGACGCTTCGCCGAGAACTATCCCGGCATTCGCCTGAAGCTGCACAATGTCACGGGGCGGGACGGCATGGCCATGCTGCGGGCCGATGAGACCGACCTGGCGGTAGGCTCCATGCTCGACATTCCCGACGACGTGACCTACAAGCCGGTGGTCAACTTCGCCCCGGTGCTGATCACCCCGCTCAACCATCCGCTGGTGAAGAAGGAGAAGATCCGTCTGCACGATATCAGCCCCTACGGGCTGATCCTGCCGCCGCATCACCTCAGCACCTGGCGTATGGTCGATCTGGTCTTCAAGCAGCACAACGCCAGCTACAACGTAACCCTGGAGGCGGGGGGCTGGGAGGTGATCAAAAAATATGTGGAGATCGGTCTCGGTATCTCCATCGTCACCGATGTCTGTCTCACCGGCGAGGAACAGATCGCCACCATTCCCCTGGATGAGTACTTTCCCAAACGGAGCTATGGCATCGTGCAGCGCCGTGGCAAGTTTCTTTCGCCCCAGGCCAAGCGCTTCCTTGAGATCATGCAGAAAGTCTTCAATCAGGGCTGACAGCCCCGGTTGGGAGTCACCGGACGGGTGGCTCCCACTTTGCATACACTAAGCTTAGAGTAGAGCCTTCGAGACACCGGTATGTCACTGTAAACATTTCGGAGTGAATGGTCGTGGCCACTGAACAAAGCACGGTCCCAGCCAGGGCCTGGTATCACAAAAAAAGAAGCTGGATCATCACCTCAGGCATCATCTTGCTGATGCTGTTGATTCTTCTCTTCTTACCTTATGGCATCCAGTTCGGTCTGGCCGATTTCCTCAAGCAGCACGGCGCCCGCCAGGCCGAGATCCAGAATATCGACTTCAATCCCTTTACCGGCCGCCTGCTGTTCCAGGGCGTGACGGCGGAGGCCGACGATGGGCAACGGTCGCAGCTGGAGCGGCTGGAGCTGGTGCTGGGTTGGCGCGATCTCTTCTCCAAGCGTGTAAGGATCCAGGCGATTGATATGCAGGGGCTGCAGGCTGCGGTGGATGTTTCCGATCCGACTCTGCTCAGGGTCAGCGGACTCAGCTTCCCCCTTGCGGCCGGCAGTGATGCATCGCCACCCGAACCGGCGTCTGAGGAGCGGCCCTGGGGCTTTGCCCTGGATAGGGTTGAACTGCGGGAGACCACCCTTAGCCTGCGGCAGGATGACTTGAACATCGATCTCGAGCTGGAGCGGCTGAGCCTGCTCCGAGTGATCAGCTGGCAACTGCAGGGGATGGCGCAACTGACACTCGAGGCACGCATAAACAGCGCCCCCTTCAGTGCCGAGCTGCAGGCGGGATTGTTTGACCAGATCCGCCGTATCGAGGGGACGATAGCCCTCGATGGTTTTGAGCTCAAAGGCTTGCAGCCGCTCCTGACAGCGGGCGGAGGGCCTGAGGTCGAAGGCAGCTTGAGCCTGCGGCAGACGCTCAAGCTCTCCCTGACACCCGCGGGCGCGTTGCAATGGGAGAGCGACGGATCGCTGATGGGCGACCGCCTTAACCTGGTCATGGCCCAGTTGCAAAGCACGGAGCTCGCTTCCCATTGGCAGGGCAAAAGCGGAGGCAATTGGTCCGGCCAACAGGGGCTGCAGCTGCAGCTGGAGGGTCGACTGGAGGGTGCACTGCCGCAGATCGCGTTGCCGGAGCAGTCACTCAATCTCTCTCTTGCCGGCTATCAGTGGCAGGGTAAGCTCAATCTCACCCAGGCGGCGCCAGGGGAGACCCCCCCAGTGGATGGCGAGAGGGAACCCGATCAGACGCCACCGGCAGCGCTCAGCATCAAGCAACAGGGCGAGCTCGCTCTCAGTGGCCTGTCCCTGCTTCGGCATCGGTTGCTGACGGATCTCTCCTCATTGAAATGGAAAGGGGATTTTTCCCTGGAGCGGGGAGAGGAGAACCCGGTCATCAGCGCCGAAGGCGAGGCAAGTCTTGTAGGATTACAGCTGTCTGAGCAGACGAAGAAGGGGCATCCCGAGCTGGTTGGGTTGCGCCAGACCGACCTTACCGGTGTGAAACTCGTCCCCGGTAATCAAGTATCGCTCTCGGCACTGCGGCTGCAGGGTATCCGCCTGGATGACACTTCAGGTGACAAAGCCGATCCCCTGCTGCTGACCGAATCCTTGTCGTTAAAGAATATCCGCTTCGCGGAATCATCGGGGCTGGCTGTCGCACTCATCGAGCAGCAGGGCTTGCAGGCTCGATTGGTGCTGGATGAAAAGGGGCGCTTGAACGTACAGCGTCTGGTCGAACGGCTACAAGCGGCCGCCACGCCGGCGACAGTGGCTGGTGAGGGCGAATCGAAAACTGGGGCAGCGGCGACAGAGCCGATGCCGATCAAAATCGATCGACTGGTTTTGCAGGGTGAGAATCGTGTGCAGTTTTCCGATCTGTCGGTCAAGCCCGCTTTTCAGATGGCGCTGGATGTGAAGCGGTTTAGTCTCGGTAACATCGACAGCGGTCGGCCTGGACAAGCATCGCCTTTCAGTCTGGAAGGCAGTACCGGAAGGCACGCGGAACTCCGTGCGGAGGGTGAGATCACGCTGTTCCAAAGCGATCCCAGCGGACAGCTCAAGGGCCAGCTGAAGGGGGTGGAGATGGTGCCGCTCTCCTCCTATACCATCCCTGCCATCGGCTACCATCTGGAGAGCGGAGAACTGGACGCCGATATCGATCTGGTGCTGGAGAAAGGGAATCTAAACGGCAACAATCACCTGATTATCCGCCGGCTGGATGTCTCCCAAGCAGATGAAGCGCAGGCGGCGAAGCTCAAGCAGCAGATCGCCATGCCGCTCGACTCCGCACTCGGCATGCTGCAGGACAAGAACCAGACCATCGACCTCAACCTGCCGATCAGCGGCAAACTCTCCGACCCCAATGTGGAGCTGGGGGACGTGATCAATACCGCCCTGGGCAATGCACTCAAGAAAGGGGCCATGACCTACCTCACCACGGCGCTGTTCCCCTATGGCACCATGGTGGCACTGCTGAAGATGGCTGGCGAGGAGGCCGCCGCGGTACAGCTCGCCCCGATCGAGTTCGAACCCGCCGCTGCTTTATTGGACGACACGGACCGGGACTATCTCGGCAAGGTGGCCCAGGTGCTGCAGGAGCGGCCGAAGATCGCCATCAAGCTCTGTGGGGCTGCCACCGAGACCGATCGCCAGGGCTTGTTTGAGGCGATGGCCAAGCAGGCCAAGGCCGAAAAGGCCGATAATGAGAAGCCCGAGGAGGGGACGGCCGAGGAGGGGACGGCCGAGGAAGCGGCCATACCCGAGGTGCCTGAATCCGAGTTGCTGGCGCTGGCCAAAAAGCGCGCCGAGGCAATCGAGGACTACCTGGTAAAGCAACACGGCGTGAGCGCCAGCCGCGCAGCGGTGTGCCGTCCGGTCATCGACCCCGATAAGGCCGCCGTGCCGAGAGTGGATCTTCAAATCTAGCGACAGATCACTTCCGATCTGGGGCATTCCGGTACGTGCCCAGGTAGTGTCCGCAATAGACACTGCTTGTCTGAACTCGCTCTTAACGCCCACTTTCACGAGTGACAGAGTTATTGCCGGGTCTGGATGGGTCGCATCCCATTCATCAACATATCGCTGGGGCGGGGGCCTAGCCCACCAATCCATTGATGAACAAGCCAAAACATAGTGGAGTTTGGTAGTTCTGCGGGTTGCTCGGCAGGCTTCCCAGGCAGCGAGCGAAATCAGTCGAACACCCCATTTAACCTCACGTGATAAATGCTTTAGAATGTGCGGGCGTTTCAGAAGGAGATCTTAGATGTTAGGCCAGGCCCCGGAATTTCAGAGTATTCTGCGCGCCATGCGCATCGTTTCAGCCACTGACGCCACGGTGTTAATCACGGGCGAAAGCGGTACCGGCAAGGAACTGCTGGCGCAGGCGTTATATGAGAACAGCCGCCGGCGTGACAAACCTTTCGTTACCGTCAACTGCGCCGCACTCCCGGTGCAACTGGCCGAGAGCGAGTTGTTCGGACACCGCAGAGGGGCCTTTACCGGCGCCTCCTCCGATGGCACCGGCAAGATGCAGGCAGCGGATGGTGGCACCTTGTTCCTGGATGAGGTTGGGGAACTGCCTCTGGCCGTGCAGGCCAAGCTGCTGCGCTTTCTCGAAACCGGTGAATGCCAGCCGGTCGGACAGCCCATGAGTCAGCGTGTCGATACGCGCATCATCGTGGCGACCAATCGGAACCTCTCCCAGGCCGTGAAAGAAGGGACCTTCCGCAGCGATCTCTACTACCGCCTCTACGTGGTGCCGCTGGAACTGCCGCCGCTGCGGGAGAGGCCTGGCGATATTCCTCTGCTGATGAAAGGGCTGACAGACAAGCTGTCCACTCAGTACGGGCTGTTGTCGCCGCGCTACAGCAAGGCCACCATGAAGGTGCTCAACGGATACAGCTGGCCGGGCAACGTGCGAGAGCTGAAGAACTTCTGTGAGCGGATGTTGATTCTGTTTGCCGGGCGAAGCATCGAACCGTCGAATCTGCCGGTCGAGTTTCGCCAGCAGCAAAGGACCACAGCGAGAGTCAGCGATGGCTTCGAGCTGCCGGATCAGGGTATCCGTATGGAGGAGTTGGAGGTCAGCCTGATCGAGCAGGCGTTGAACAAAACCGCCGGCAATCGCAGCCGGGCCGCCCGCTTGCTGGGACTGTCCCGGGATACATTGCTCTACCGCATGAAGAAGTACGCGATCGCCTGATCCTCGGCATCGGTTAACGGATCAATCCAACACCAGGCGCTGGTTAGAGGCCCTAGTAGATTCGGTAGCCGCCGTGGCGTCTGCGACTCAGGTAATCGAAAAACATGATACCGATGATGCTGCCGAGCAGCAGAGAGATACCGGCAGCAATCAATCCCCATTTGATCGGTATATGAATCTCGTCATTGCTTAGCTGGTTGCGAAAGGCGTCGTTCTCTTTCTGCAAGCGCTCGACCGTGCCGGCGATCGCTTCGGCGTTTTTGACCCGCTCGGCCATCTCCGCATAGGCCTGGCCCTCATTGTCCATCACCTTGACCAGTTCCGCCTTGGATGCATCGAGTTCCAGCTGGCGCTGCTCAAGCTGCTGCTGCAGGGACTCATTTTCACTCTGCAGCTCCGCCAGCTGCGTCCTTGCCGGCTTCTCGGTGATGAGGAAGCCCGCCTTGGTCCAACCCTCCACACCCTCCTGGGTACGCACTCGCGCGTAAAAGCCGGAGGTCTCGAGCAGTTCGAGCTCGGCGCCGCTGTTGAGGCGCTCCAACAGTTTGCCCTTGGAATTGATCTCTTCGTAGAGGGAGAGTTGCAGCACGTCCGTCACATAGCGGGTTTCCGCCAAGGCATGGAAGCTCATGCCGGCGAGCAGCAGTCCAAGGAGTGCGGTTTGGTAGAGGGTATGTCTGACGCTAGTGATGATCATATTCTACAGCATGGGTTGATGCTTGGTTTCTGTTGGAGCATATCCAATCGCGCCATCTCATACTAGGCAGTTCACCACATTTTAGCGCTATGTGAGTGATAAGAGAGAACAATCGGCTGTTCAGTCGGGATTCAGTTTGCATTGTGTAAGCTCATTCTCGAGGTTCAAGCATCGACTCAAGAAAGGAGAGCAATCATGAAACCCCTCAACAAGACATTGATGGCTGTTTCTCTCAGCCTGTTTGTAGCCGTTCCGGCCTTCGCTTCCCATAGCGATGACCGGCCGATGAAAAAGCATAACATCGAGCAACGGCTGGAGCGTCAGCAGCAGCGTATCCATCAGGGCGTGAAGGATCATCAGCTTACCCGTAAGGAGGCCAAGCTGCTTCGACGCCAGCAGCGCGAGCTCAGGCAGCTGGCGCATCGATTCTACAAAGACGGTTATCTGTCCAAGAAAGAGCGTCGAGTGTTGGATCAGGAACTAAGACACTCAAGCCGACTGATCAAAAGGCTGAGGCACAACGAGCTGGAGCGCTACGTGAACCTGCACCAGCGTTATGGTTACCGCGATCATACCCATAGGTTATAAGTCTCGCGGTGAATGTTTGGGGCAGGGTCTGCTAGAGATCCTGCCAATCGGTCAATAGCAGACCGGATGCGATACCGGCCAATCCGCCACCGATGACGCCACCGAGCAGGGATTGCGGGAGTATCTCCCGCATGCGCTCGAGGGCGGGCAGCAGTGAACCGGCCACGTTACTGTCGACACTGCTGATCATGACGAAAAAGGTGAGAGCGACAAAAGCCGAGATGCCGACGCCCGCCATCAGGCCATCACCGACCGGAGGCAGGAGGTCGTCATAGTGTTTGATGAAGCTCGGGACCATCCAGACATAGAGCATGCCGGTGAGGGGGCACATGAGGGCAACGATCAAGCTCAGTGGGATCCCCTCCACAAGCCAGGAAAGCATCAGGTAGATGAGTGAGGCGATCCAGCCGGCGCTGAATCCGGCCAGTGTTTTGGCATCTGCCCGGTAGACGCGCGAGCTCAGGGAGAAGACCCCGTAGAGTCCGCCGATGACGGCGCCGGTCAGCATGACGACAAGTAGCAGATATGACAGATCGATCGGCCAGGGTGCCAGAATGAAGTAGAAGATCGAGATGGGAGAGACGATCACCGTCATCAGTACCGCCAGTCGCATGCTGCTATAGATCAGCGCGCCGAAGGTGCCGGCCAGAATGCCGGCGAGTGAAACCGGGTTGATCGGTAGTTGCCAATGCTCCGCCAAAGCGACGAAGAAAATGAACAGCATGGCATAGAGCAGCCCGATGAATGCCCAGATAGCGCCCCGGATCAGGGCCTCTTTCGCCCGATGACGGAGAATGGAAGATGGTGATTGCTGAGGCATGATGTCCGCTCTTGCAAAGTCAGATCATATGTAACTATTGCCCGCGATAAAAGGGTACTAGTGTAGTGTCCTATACTGCAGCAGGAAATCAGAAGCCCCCAAATTTCCCAAGACAAGGCGCAGTTCGCAGGCAATGGCAGGCCCCTTCCAAGGAGCGCAACGCCCCGAAGGAAGTGCCCCTGGGGTGCACCGCGGATGGCCGCTTAGCGTCTCGCCCGAAGGGAAGCCCGCTCAGGCCCGGATCCTGCGTTGCCATGCTTGACAAGGGCCTGCCATTGCCGGCGCATTGCGCCTTGACTCCTGGCCTGAGCGGGCTTCTATCATCGTCAAACAACATGAGACACCACACCAGCCATCTCAATCAACCAGCAACCGGTAGCCGGCTCCCCGCACCGTTGTCAAAAAACGCGGTTGCGCGGAATTGGCTTCTATTTTTCGCCGAAGCTTGGCAATGTGTATATCCACAGTGCGGGTTTCGATATCTGAATTCCTGGCGTAACCCCAGACCTTATTGAGCAATTCATCGCGCGGCACAGGGCGTTCCCGATGCGCATAGAGGTATTCCAGTATCTCCATCTCCCGACGGGTAAAGCTAAGGGTGGTCCCATCGCGTGCCCCGGACAGGTTGCGGATATCGATCTCAACCCTATCGCCCAGGCGAATTTGATGTTGCACATCGCCGCCGTTGACGGAGCGTCGCAGTACAGCTTGCACACGCAGAACCAGTTGCGCGACAGAGAAGGGTTTTGCCACATAGTCGTCTGCGCCTAGCGTCAAGCCCTGGATAATATCTTCATCGCTGGATTTGGCGGTCAGCATAATGATGGGTTGATCCTTGTCCTGCTCGCGTATGCGGTTGCAAATATCAAAACCGTTAAGGCCAGGCAGCATCACATCCAGCAGGATCATGTCGAAGGTGCCACTAAGGGCTTTTTGCAGGCCCTCATGACCTTCAGCGGCACCCTCCACCTCAAAACCGTGGTAGACAAAGACATCGCTCAGGCCGGTTCGAATAGCCACCTCGTCTTCGACAATCAGGATACGGGGTTTTTGACTCATAGTG
>JBNKOL010000115.1:0-5309 GCA_050294655.1 Sedimenticolaceae bacterium | reverse complement strand
GCAACGCCGCCTGGGGCATCCTGACCGGACTCAAGGAGCTGAGCGATCTCGCCACCCAACACCTCAACCACGCCCTCGGCGCCGCCTGGGAGACCTGGCGCTACCGGGACGAGGGCCACTATGCCGATCAGTTCGTACAACGCTACACCGACGCGGAGTTCCAGGAGCTGGCCGAAGTCCTCGGCTTCGACCCCCGCAGCCTGACGCGCGAGCAGTGGGCCGAAACCCAAACCCTGCTCAACTTCATCTGGCACGATGAAGAGACCCAGAAACTACTGCTCGAATTCGCCAAAGAGTACATCAAGGCGCAACACAGCCTGGAACTGATCGAAGCCGGCTTCGGCATTGCCACCGAGATCGCCATCGGCCTGCTGATCGCGGCGTTCACCCTGGGCGCTGGCGCGACAGTGGCGGTGGCGAGCAAGGTACGACACGCCGACAAGCTAGGCCGATTGGGCAAGGCGCTGGTGCAACTGGCCAGGCGACTCAAGCAAAAGGCCGGCAGCAAACAAACGACAAGCCGAACGGGTAAGTGGCTTGATCAGAAGTTGGAGAAGCCGGAGAATCGAAAGATTGAGAAGGGGGCGGTGGGTGAGGGTGTTGCTTTACACGATCCGGACATAAGCACTGCGGAGCGGGGTGGAGCAAGTGGTCCAAACAGCAAACCTTCAGTGTTTGCAAATAAATTCCCAGAACATGAAATTTATACGCCTGATTTAATAAAGCCATCTCAATTGCTTGAACGTAATGGAAGACATAATTATGTAGTTTTAGAAGATGGTACTCTTAAAATTGGGAAGCGAGGAGACTTCCCTGGTGGTGGTCATATAGATTTGGCAGGTGGACAACCAATAATAGCTGCCGGAGAAGTTCGAGTAGGTGGAGGGAAAATTAAATATATAGATAATACTTCAGGTCATTATGAAACAATAGGATTGAGCGCGCAGAATGCAGCAGAAACTGCATTCCGTAACGAAGGGCTTGATTTTGGTAAATATCTTGAGAAAGTTTGGGTGCCTCACCCAACGTTGCCTCATAGAGGTAATTGGGTTGAAGTTTCAAAACTTAATCAGACAAAGTGACTAGGAAAAATACTATGAGTAAAATCACTGAAGAATTTTGGGCACTATGTTTACATGCAAACAATACAAAAGGCCAAGATTGTGGGTTAGATCAGTTAGAGCCTGATCTTTTAAATATACTTAACTTCACTAAATTACATGCCGATAAACGCGAAGAATTGGCTGAGTGCTTTTTTGGGTTGGTTCATGATCGCACTAAAGGGCCATTTGAAATATTGATTTTTTGTATGAGAGAGCTTAGGTGGCCAGAAGTAAGAGTGGAAGTTGAAAAGCGTTTAGAGAAATCTGAAGACCCTCGTGTACATAGTGTTTTAAATGAAATACTGGATGTGTATGAGGACGAATGGGATGATGCGGATATGTATAGCTATTATAGTTAGTTTGTTGGTCCAGACAAACTAACTGCTCAATTGGATAGATTGCGGGCTGAAGGTCATGCGCTTGAAAGGCATGGTGGATCAGTCACTGATGGGCAGTTGTATGTTCGAGCGAGGACTGGTGTTGCCCCAGATGGTTCTAAAACGAGAAGAGGCTACACTCCAACATCGACAGCATTTAATAGTGATAAGCTATTGGCGCAAGCAGATGACTTCCTTAGAGATAATTACCTGGGCGATGCAATCAAAAATGCTGAACCGGGAACATTAAGAATCAAAGTTTCAGCAGATACAGGAGTTGAACTAGGTCGATGTTACATTACCTGTTGGTAAGAAAACAGAAGGGGAAAAGGACATCCATCATTAGAAAAGAAAAATATAAAGAAAAATATAAAGAAAAATATGGACATCCATCATTTATTGACACACCTTATTCGCGAAAATAGGCTAACGCGATAGATCTCAAGCCATAGGAGGGCTGAAAATGACACGCGCGTGAAATACAAACGGAACTAGACGATGTTAGGAGTACGCACGAGTTTACCTTGTGGTCCGCTGTGGTCGCTTTGTGAGCGTCTAAGCAGAAATCTCTTTATGTCCGCTCTTGGCTTGGTCGTCTCGGCTGTCAGGTAATTTTGAAACTAGATTTTCAATCTGTCAGCTTGTATCCAGAGTATTACACATCAGGCGATCGCGCCGCATTCCGATCCGCTACTCTTCCTGACTACAGAGCGCTCCGCAGTATCAGTCCGCGACCAGCTGGTAACAGGGCGAATATTCACCCTGCAGCTTCATCCGTTTCTGCTCCACAAAGGCGATCAGCAGCCGATCCATGGCGGAGACAATGGCGGCTTCACCACGAATGATGAAGGGACCGTTCTTTTCCACCGCCTTGATGCCTTCTTCCTTGACATTGCCCGCGACAATGCCGGAAAAGGCTCGCCGCAGATTCGCCGCCAGCCGGTAGGGTTCCTGTTGGCTGCTGAGCGTGAGATCGGACATGGCCCGATGACTGGGGAAGAAGGGTTGCTGCAGTTCATGCTCGATGTGCAGCCGCCAGTTGAAGTAGAAGGCATCATTACCATCGGTACGAAAACGCTTCGTGCTTTTCATTGCGGACTTCATGGTCTGCGCCACGGTGGCTGGATCGTCGATGATGATCTGGTAGTAATTACGAATCCCGGGTCCCAGGGTCTGTACCAGAAAGTCATCCACCGCCTCGAAGTAAGCGGCACTCTCGGCCGGGCCGGTCATCACCAGCGGCAGCGGATGGCCGCTGTTGTTGGGGTGCATGAGGATGCCGAGCAGATAGAGTAGCTCCTCGGTGGTGCCGGCTCCACCGGGAAAGATCAAGATGCCGTGGCCACAGCGCACAAAGGCCTCAAGGCGTTTCTCGATATCGGGCATGATAACCAGTTCATTGACGATCGGGTTGGGCGGTTCGGAGGCGATGATGCCCGGCTCAGTGATGCCCAGATAGCGGCCGTCGTGGATGCGTTGCTTGGCATGGCCGATGGTGGCGCCCTTCATGGGCCCCTTCATGGCGCCAGGACCGCAACCGGTGCAGACGTTCAGACCGCGCAATCCGAGTTCATACCCCACCTCCTTGGTGAAATCGTACTCGATGCGGTCGATGGAGTGTCCGCCCCAGCAGACAATCAGGTTAGGATCGGTACCGGTAGGCAGTACACGCGCATTTCTGAGGATGTGGAACACTGCCGAGGTGATATGCGCAGGCTCGTTCAGATCGAACTGCGGGTCCTTCTGAATCTCGTTATGTACATAGATGATATCGCGCAGCACGGCGAAGAGATGTTCCTGGATGCCGCGGATCATCTTGCCGTCGACGAAGGCACTGGATGGCGCATTCTCCAGTCGCAGCTTGATGCCCCGATTGCGCTGCATCAGGTGGATACCGAAATCGCCATAGCTCTCGAAGATATCACGTGCGTTGTCGGTCTCGCTGCCGCAGTTCAGGACCGCCAATGCACAGCGGCGAAACAGCCGGTAGAGACCTCGTGCACTGGTGTCCAGCAAGGCGTTTACTTCGAGCTGGGAGAGTACCTCGAGACTTCCTTCCGGACGGACCGAGGCGCTGAATTTTTTTGGGGTGGAATTCACTTTTGGCTTCCTGTGCCGGCTTTTTTGGGCAAGATGAAGATGTACTAAGTTGGTAGCGCGAAGCAGCGCATTAACTGGTTTTGTAATTCCTTTACACCGTCCCTCGCCGGGAGCGAGAGGGAACTCTCGATTTTGTACTTATCATGTGATCAAAAAATATATGTCTCCTCTGCTTCAGGTAGAGGGACAGGGTGAGTAGAGATAATTAGCCATGAGCTAACACTTATAAAAAACGGTAACGAGGTACAGACGGAAATGCCATTCCCGGTCCTCACATGCCACGATATCATTTACCCGGCACTTGAGCATGGCCTATTAAGGTGCCGGCTTAATAGTCAGCGGGCAACAGCTCCTTGATGATGGCGCGCTCCTCCAGCAACTCTGTTTCCGATTCCTTAATACGGGTCACGCTGAGCTCATCGAGTTCCAGCCCCTGTACGATCTTGTACTGACCGTCACTGCAAGTCACCGGATAGGAGAAGACAATACCCTCTTCGATACCGTAACTGCCGTCGGAGTGGACCGACATGCTGACCCAGTCATCTTCGCGGGTGCCCAGCACCCAGTCGTGCACATGGTCGACCACCGCGTCTGCGGCCGAGGCGGCGGAGGAGAGGCCGCGCGCTTCGATGATCTCCGCGCCACGGCGTTGGATCTTGGGGATAAAGTGGTCGATGGCCCAGTCATGGGTGAGCAGATCATATACCGGTCGTCCATTGACCAGGCAGTTGTCGATGTGGGGATACTGGGTCATGGAATGGTTGCCCCAGATGGTCATGCGGGTGATGTCGGCGACCAGGGTATTGGTCTTGTTGGCCAGCTGGCCCACTGCCCGATTGTGATCCAGTCGGGTCATGGCGGTGAACTGGCTGTTATCCAGATCCGGGGCGTTGGCGGCGGCGATCAGCGCATTGGTATTGGCGGGATTGCCCACCACCACCACCCTGACATCCGGTGAGGCGTGGTCATTGATGGCGCGTCCCTGATTGGCGAAGATCTTGGCGTTTTCGGTGATCAGGTCCTTGCGCTCCATGCCTTTGCTGCGGGGTTTGGCGCCTACCAGGATGGCGTAGTCGGTTTCGCGGAAACCGATGGCGGGATCGTCGGTGAGGACAATGTCATGCAGCAGGGGAAAGGCGCAGTCTTCCAGTTCCATACCCACGCCACTGAGGGATGACATCGATTGAGGTATCTCCAGCAGTCTGAGAATCACGGGTTGTTCCTGACCAAACATGGCGCCGGATGCGATACGGAAGAGGAGGGCATAACCAATATGTCCTGCGGCGCCGGTGATGGTGACTTTTACTGCGGGTTTCATGGTGTCGAGCCCTCATGTTTTATTAGTTTGTTGGATGCACGGATAAGTATAGTTACTAACCCTAACCCTGACAAAGCCTCGGTAGCCCCTTTTAGCGATTCCAAACTGTATGGCACTCGCTGCTGCTGAACATCCCCACCTTGTTTGAATGCCGTATCGAGTGCCGACAGCTCTCCATCGAGAACCTCGAGTCCGCGCAGACCTTCGGCGCGAGCAACTGGCCCGATTCGATCTCCCGATTGATTGTTTCGCGTTCGGCAATCCGCTTTTTGAGTCGCTGCAGTGAGTTTTTGGGCTGACCCTGTTGCGGCTGAGTCATGAGGCACTCTCCGCGCTGATGATCACCTCATGCATCTCGATGCCTCCTTCGTCGTCGAAGGCCTCCTTGGGCATTGGATTAGCATGGGCCGC
>JBNKOL010000114.1:0-14711 GCA_050294655.1 Sedimenticolaceae bacterium | reverse complement strand
GCTCGTCGCCCAGCTGCCGGCGCAGCATATGGAACAGCATCAGGCTCTTGTCGTAGCCGACCGCCTGGCTGGCGGTGGAGTGGCGGCCGCGGAACTCGCGCAGGGGGAAGTCGTTGTCATGCCGCACGAAGTCGGCATAGTGTTGCAGGGCGGAGCGGCGATAGTCGCTGCCGCGCCCCTGCTGCTCGGCCAGCAGATGGTCGGCCAGATAGGTGGTCAACCCCTCGCTCCAGTTCCCGTTGGCATAGTCGACATAGACGCTGTTGCCCCACCAGTTGTGCAGGATCTCATGGGGGTAGGAGGTATGCAGAATGAAGGGCAGGCGAATCACCCGTGAGCCAAGCAGGGTGAAGGAGGGCATGCCATAGCCGGTCTGCCAGAAGTTCTCGACCAGGGCGAATTTGGCGTAGGGGTAGGGACCGATCAGTTGCTGGTAGAGTTGCAGATAGGTTTCAGTGGCACTCAGATAGCGTGCCGCCAGCGCCTCATCGGCCTGACGCAGGAAGACCTGGGCCTCGATGTCGCCGACCGCTCGCCGGTAGAGCTGAAAGGGGGCGGCGATCAGGTAGATTTCGTCCTGGGGATGGATCGCCTGCCAGCTGATCTTCCGGCGCTCTTCTGTCTGGGTTATCTTCGGCCCCTCGCCCTGGCTGACCGCGAGCCAGCCAGCGGGCAGGTCGGCCTGTAGGCTGAAGCTTTGCAGAGTGTCCGGGAACAGGGGGTACCAGCCGGTGGCGCTATCCAGATGGATACCCTGATTCGTAATGGTGCCGGCCAGCTGATCTCTGCTGCGTCCGGGGCTCTCTTTGAGTGAAGTGAGAGCGTGTGTGATTTCGCCGCCATAGGCGAGGCTGAAACGGCGCACGTCTTTTGGCAGTCGGACTCGATAGGCGGTCAGGGGGACAGCGCCATCGACCGTTCCGTTCGCTTCGATCTCCACGCCAGAGGTCAGGCTTCTGGGATCAAGCCCCTGGTGGAGCAGGAAGCGCGGCGTTACATCCGCTGGCAGGGTGATCTCTGCCACGACCTGGAGTCTCCCCGCCTGGGGCTCGAGTCTGACCTCTAGTGTCTGCTGTATGGTTTCTGCAGAAAGAGAGGGGCTGCAAAACCAGAGCAGAAGCGGCAAAATGCAACCGATGGGAAGTTTGTTGGTCTTAAAGTCCATGCATTCTCGGCCTTGTGATTTCCTCAAGGCTTTTTTTTACCGATACCGACTTGAGGGACAGCCTGTGCTTCGATTGAGTTCCCTGATGATGTTACTGGCCGGCATGATGACATGGGCACAGGCGGCAGAGAAGGCCCCCAACAGCGTGGTCGATCTGGCGACCCTGATGAATATGAATAGTCTGATCGAACAGGTGGCGGACAAGCGGGTGGTCTATGTGGGGGAGTCCCATGACCAGTACCAACACCACCTCAACCAACTGGCGCTGATCAAGGGGTTGCATGCCCGGCATCCGGATCTGGCCGTCGGGCTGGAGTTTTTCTTCCAGCCGTTCCAGTCGGTATTGGATCGCTACGTCGCCGGCGAGATCGAGGAGGCGGATCTGCTGCGCGAGACGGAGTACTTCGATCGCTGGCGTTTCGACTATCGTCTCTACCGGCCGATCTTCCGTTATGCGCGCGAGCAGGGGATTCCCCTCATCGCCCTCAATTTGGAGCGGGAGATCACCACCCAGGTCGGGAGAGAGGGGGTCGACAGTCTCTCCGAGGAGCAGAAGGCGCGTCTGCCGCGTGAGATCGATCGCGAGAATGTGGACTACAAGACCCGCATTCAGTCGGTGTTTGATCAGCATCCCCATATGAAAGGGCGTAACTTCGATAACTTTCTCGAGGTGCAGCTGCTGTGGGACGAGGCCATGGCGGAGCGGGCGGCAGACTGGTTGCAGGCGCATGCCGACAGTCACATGGTGATTCTGGCGGGGGTAGGGCATCTGGTCTATCGCCAGGGTATCCCTGACCGGTTGCAGCGCCGCGTGCCCGTCAGCAGTGCGGTAGTCCTCAATGTGAGTCAGATGGATGAACTGGATTCCGAGGTGGCCGACTATCTGGTTGTTGCGGCGCAAAAGGAGTTGCCGTCAGCCGGTAAACTGGGCGTGTTCCTCGATCTCAAGGATGCGCCGCCGCGGGTAACCGGTTTCGATGATACCAGTGGCGCCGCCAAGGCCGGGGTGAAAACGGGCGATCGCCTGCTGACTCTCGATGGCAGCGCAATCTCCAGCTACACCGATATCCGTATCGCCCTCCTGGACAAGACGGAGGGCGATACGGTGGAGGTGGAAGTGGAGCGGGAACGTCTGCTATTGGGTATTCTACGCAAGAAATTCACTGTGACACTCAAGTAAATTGTTGTACCTCTCCAAGACATGAAAAAACCCGAGCTGCTCTCCCCCGCGGGTACCTTGAGGAATGCCCGCTATGCCTTCGCCTATGGGGCCGACGCTGTCTACGCGGGGTTGCCACGCTACAGTCTGCGGGTACGCAATAACGATTTTCTGGAGGAGAATCTGGCCATCGGCATCGCCGAGGCGCATGCCATGGATCGTCGCTTCTACCTGGCCTGCAACCTGATGCCTCACGGGGCCAAACTGAAGACCTTTCTGAGCGACCTGCGGCCGGTGATCGAGATGGGGCCCGATGCCCTGATCATGTCCGATCCCGGGCTGATCCTGATGGTGCGCGAGGCCTGGCCGGAGATGCCGGTGCATCTCTCGGTGCAGGCCAATACGGTCAATGCGGAGGCGGTCCGTTTCTGGCAGCGCCAAGGGCTGACGCGGGTGATCCTGTCACGGGAGCTTTCCCTCGAGGAGGTCGAGGCGATCCGTCAGGCCTGCCCCGATATGGAGCTGGAGGTCTTCGTGCACGGCGCGCTCTGTATCGCCTACTCCGGGCGCTGCCTGCTATCGGGCTATTTCAACCATCGGGATGCCAATCAGGGTACCTGCACCAACAGCTGCCGCTGGGACTACACACTCTCGCAACCGGTGGAGGCGCCCACTTTGGCGCAAGGGCCGGGAGACGTCACGCGGCATCCTCAGGCGGAGAGTGTCTACTACCTGGAAGAGCCCAACCGACCCGGAGAACAGATGCCGGTGTTCGAGGACGAGCACGGTACCTATATCATGAACTCCCGGGATCTGCGGGCGGTCGAGCATGTGGCACGACTGGTGGCGATCGGTGTCGACTGCCTGAAGATCGAAGGTCGCACCAAGTCACACTACTACACAGCCCGCACCACCCAGGTCTATCGACAGGCGATCGACGATGCGGTGGCGGGTCGGCCTTTCGAGGTCGGTTTGATGGCCGATCTGGAGAGTCTGGCCAACCGGGGTTACACCGATGGTTTTTACCAGCGACACGAGTCCCAGGAACTGCAGAACTACCGTTTCGGCAGTTCCCAGGCCGACAGGCAGCAGTTTGTCGCCGAAGTCACCGAGGTGGATGCCGCCAGCGGTCTGGTACAGGTGGATGTGAAGAACAAGCTGCGGGTGGGGGATCGGTTGGAATTGATGGCGCCTGCCGGCAATCGAAGTTTTGTCCTGGAACATATGGAAGACCTGCAGGGCAACCCGCTACCGGAGGCTCCCGGAGCCGGCTATCGGGTGCGTCTCGCCCTGCCGGCGATGGACGTGACCCACGGCCTGCTCTGCCGGTATCTGGAAGCGTCGTGAAGATCGGTTTGCGGATCTGCGTCAACAGCCTGCCGGGTGCACTGCAGGGGGTGCCTAATCTGCTTCGACTCTTCGACGAGTATAAAATACGCGCCAGTTTTTTCTTTGCCCTGGGGCCGGATCGCAGCAGCCGGCTCTGCCGATCACATGCTCTGCAACCCTGGCGCCACAGCGGCAGTCTTGCATCTCGCCTCTATGGAACCCTCCAGCCATTGCCGCTCATGGCGACACAGGCGGCCGAGATCATGCGCTCGGTGGATGCGGCAGGGCATGAAACCGGATTGCTCTCATACGATCCGGTGCGTTGGTTGGACAAGGCGGCGTTCGCCGGCGAGGCATGGACCCGAGAGCAGGTTATGCAAGCTGTGGCAGCCTACGAACAGGTGTTTCAAAAGCGTCCGCAGTGCCATGCGGCTGCCGGCTGGCAGTTGAACCCCCACTTATTGCGGCTGGAACAGGAACTGGATTTTGCTTACGCCTCCGATGTGCGGGGTCAGACAGCTTTTCTGCCCCAACTCCAGGGTGTTGCATCGGCCTGTCCACAGATACCCACCACCTTGCCTGTGCTATTGGCACTGCTGAAGGCGGGTGGGGAAGTGACAACGGAAAATGTGCACGAATACCTCTATGCCGAGAGCCAATATGTTCTGCCCCAGGGCCATGTCTACTCCCTGGATGCAGAGATGGAAGGCATCACATTTCTGCCCCTGATGGAGAAGCTGGTGGTGATGTGGAAAGGCTACGGTGAGGGGCTGACAACCCTTGGCGCTTTGCATGAAGCCATCGATATGACCCACTTGAAACGTCATCAGGTCGGTTGGAGTCAGGAGGAGGGACTGGAGAGCTACATGGCCAGGCAGTCCCTGCCGCAATGAAGCAGTGGGTTGATTCGTCCCTGGCGCGCATTTTTCAAAGTTCCTCTTTTTAGGAGCCTCTGATTAATTCTGGATCGAGTGTGTGGTGAGATGAAATGCACCGGATCAAGGCGAAAATTGCACGTAACAACTCGCGATTGGGACGCTTTGTCCATTTAGAAGATTTTTTTAGGCAGTGCCGGAGCATTTCACCGCCAGCCACCGGTTGATGAATTGATCAAGGGATCCTTTAGTCGCTGACGATGTCGTTGAGTCGACTGCCTCGGTCGTGGTGAAGCAATCCAGGCTAGTTGCCGTCGAACAAGCCCTGCTCCTTGATGAAGCGCCCTGTGGGCCAGATATCCTGCTGAAGCAAAAGTCGGTTGATAAGTGAAGGCCGGCCGATCAGCAGATCGTGGCCGTGACGTTCCTGTGCGCCCCAGCGGCGCTTGTGTTCGCTGAAACCGCCAAGAAAGTCGTATGTGTTCAATCCTTCCCTGATGCACTCTTCGATGATGATGTGTCGCAAGACATTGCTGGAACCACTTAAGTAGTCGGGGTTGAATCCTTCCTGCATCTGCAAAAAGTTACCTCCATACGCATAGCCGATCTGAATCGCCTCGACAGTGCCGTTCTGTGTCAGTGCAGCCAATCTCAGCCATCCATTTGCGAGCGCTTTGGGAAGGAAATGCCTGTAGAAAGACGCCTCGGCGGGTTTGCGGATGAAGCAACCCGGATCCCCCAATAACATCCGCCTCCGGTGGTGCAGGTCAAAAAGGGATTCGATAAAGTCGGGCAGTTCGTCCTGTTTCTGGCAGTGGCTGACTTCTACGCCTGGCCTCGACATGAGATTTCTCCGCTTGCGCCGCATCTGCTGGCGTCTTTTAGAGGAGAATCTGGCTTCGAACTGTTGCAAAGAATCGGGCAAGGGGATGCTACTGAAGGGTGTTGGGCGGCTGCGATAGAGCAGTCCGGCAGATTCGAGTGCCGGGATGAGTCGGTTGAGGGTGCCGTTCCAGCCAGATATCCTTGGCATCCAGATGACATCCCATAGATCGTTAGCCTGGCGAAGTGCTTTGGCGATAGCGGACAGAGCTTCAACTTCACAGTCGGGGCTGACAAACCAGTCTGGGTATTCAGACGCGGTGGCGAAGTCTGCAAGAATTCGTAACGCTTTTAATTGGAGACAGCCGAGGAACCGTACCCGATAACGGTAAAAGGGTGCGATTCCGACAAGACGCTGGCTGCTGTCCCTGACGGTGACAACCAGTGGCTCTTGGGCCTCACCGACAACCTCCCGCCAAGCTTGAATCCACTCCCAGGTAAGGAAAAGAGTATCGGAGTGAGAGGATCTGAGGAGAGTGTTCCACTCATCTTCAAGTGATGAGAGTTGGTTCCAAGAGGTTATTAGTGCAGTTTTCATTTAATCTTTGTTTGCAGATCTGAATCGATATGATGTATTGAAAGCTAATCGGTTTTTTTTCAATGTGCGCGGTTATTGTTCCTGAGCCTGTTTAGAGCAAGCCTCCATGTGTCGTATCAAATCGCTTGATGTATACGCTAAGCAACGATCAGTATAATGTCTAGTGATGGTTCTTGAGTTGCTTAATTGCAGTTGACTGAAAATGCTTATGGGCCACTAGCTATCTTCATCGCTATTAAATAAACAGAAAGCATTTGAATGCAGAAGTTTTGAGATTTGGGAGCTCTTTTGCCTGTTGGGATTGAGTGTATATACAATTTTCCTTCCATGGTCGGAAAGCGTCAGGTCCAAGTGATTGGAAGGGGCCAGAAAGCCGCTATTCTCATAAATTTGTGCATAGGCGTATTCAACATCCCCTTTTTTAATTTGTTTAAAGAATAGTGCGAGAAGAGCTGATAGGTTGCTCTGGTTGTAAGTATGAAGAATTTCTCTTATTTGTATGATGTTATTTGGTTCAATGCAAAATACAATACAGCCGGTAACACGCTGCGCGTTGTCTTTTATGTAGAAAAAATAATTATTGTCATCAGGGTCATTTTCATACTTCCATTTAAGGTAGTAATCGGTTTTTTCAGTAGTAAAGCAATTCTCATGATACTTTTTCAATAAATATTCAATGTTGAAATCTATGGTGTTGGTGACTCTGGTCTCATAACGGCCGAAATTGAAAACCCAGGTATCAGGGTAAATTAACTTTATGAGTTGATTGGAAATTGGGCTGATAATATTCAGCAAGAAATTATGCAAATTGGTTTTATTGGCGAGTAAACGGTTGATGTTGATTAGTCTTGTATGTTTCTTTGTTGCTCCTAGAAAATCATATCCCGCTCTTCTGAATATTGGTTCGGCTTGTCGGTTCGGAAAGGCATAGAGGAAATCGATGTCTGAGTTTTCAAGCGACTTGACGATGGCGCGAATAAGCATAAGAGCGGGGCCAAATGACCGATGGTCTTTCTGGATGAAGAAGTCACCCTGTATGCCGGCCTTATATACTCTGTCATTAAAACGAAAATTTCGAGGGAAAACAGATGCCATTCCCACGATGTCAGATGTCTCCTGCTGTTTGACCAGCCATGTCGAAGCGAGTCCATCAGGATTTGATAGATACATCCAGTCGAATTTCTGATCGATCTTCTTCTCGTTATTTTTATTCCATAAGCCGATGATTGTATCTCCATCTTCGTGGATGTCAGACTTTATGATTTCGTAACTCATGCTATGTCCATGTGAGTTCTGATTCAGGTGTGGGTTCAGTCAATCGAGATCGTGTATGTTAGTCTCTTGCGGTCGATGGCATCATGGATGCGGCCGGCTTGAGTGTGGGCGGCATCGAGCAGCCCAGCTATTAAATTTGCCGTGACTTCTCCGTCATTCGATGCGTCTTCCGACTCCTTTCTTTCGCAACCATGGCCAGCTAAGCATGAGATGGTTCCTGCTGCTCTTTGTGCATGGTTCAGCCGACGAGAAGAGCGCTTTTATGCAGATAAGCCGTTGTGCGTCGCTTGTTCTCGATGTCGCTGAATACGTATGCAGCCTGGGAATTACTGATGTCTAGCATGGACGCCAGGTCGTCGGCGCTCAAATTTTCATTAAATGCCCAAAGTGCCATATCCATTTGTTTATAGGGAAGAGCAAAGTAAAATTCGTCCTGACCCTGCGGCATGCTGTATGTGTCGGTCGTAGGTTCAGCATCGCAAATGGATTCGGGCAGTTCAAGGTGACGGGCCATTTTGTAGACCTGAGTCTTATAAAGATGCGCGATAGGTTTGAGGTCTGCCGAACCATCGCCGTTCTTCACAAAAAAACCCTGATCGTATTCCAGTAGATTGGGTGTGCCGATCACTGCGTAGTTGAGTCGATCAGCGTGATAGTATTCAACTGTTTTTCTAATTCGTTGCTTGTGATTTGTCGCTGCAACGATCTGCAGATATTCTTTCAGGTCGAGCCGTTTTTCATCTATCGAACCGTCCGGCTTCTGGACCACCAGGATGAAGTGATTGATTTGACCTTCGGTGCCACCCTTGATGACTATCTTGCTCTTCCAGTCTTTCGTGTAATCGGGGAAGACCTTGCGGATGGCCTCGTCTCTTGCGGAATAACAGCCAATAGCCTCAAGTACAGGTGCGATGTTAAAGGTTGTGTGTTGCGTGCCAAGCAATTGAATCAGCTCGCTGCTACGTGATTGTGTGTTTTCGGCGGAGTCCATTTCCGGTAGTTTTAGCAGGAAGGTCTTGTTTGCTCCGAATGCCTTTGCCGAGAGTGCTGCACATACTGAACTGTCGATGCCGCCCGAAACAGCCACCACCGCGCCGCGTCGATGAAGCTCGGTGCGCATGGCGTTGCGCATGTTCTCACAAATAGAATTCACGGCAGCCTGGTAGTCGATCTCGACGACTTCGTTCTGGTATTTTTCTATTAAAGCATTCATTGTTTGTTACCTGTAATCTGAAGGGGAGGTTGCTATTCAGGTGGTTCTATCAAGTCGCGGCGCCTGTCAGTATCAATGATTTCAATGTTCAAGCCACCCGCAATATAGGCAAATGCAATCAACTCATCATCGAAAGCTTCGCCCGGAATTGGATCGCTAGTGACACGAGCGCCCCTTTCCTGAATAAGGTCGAGAGACCTTTTTACGTCATCGGATTTGAAGCAGATATGATGAAGACCTTCGCCTCTTGATTTAAGAAAGTTCACCAGGGGTGAGTCCTTGCTGGCCGGCTCGATGAGTTTTATGTCCAATGATCCGGCTTTCGAAAGGAACTGAACATTGACATCCTGTGTGGTGTTTTTTACTGGATTTGTTTTCTCATGATAATCGAGAATCTTGCAAATTCTCTTCCTGGTCGCGTTTAGTGATTTAACCGCAATACAGATATGATCGATCAACATGTTATTTTACCTCCTTCTGGAGGAGATATCTCTGAACTTTACCTGAAGCGGTTTTTGGCAGGTTGTCGATAAACTCAACCGACTTCGGGATCTTGTATGTGGCGAGGTTCTTTCTGCAATGCAGTTGAATGGACCGCTTGTCGACCTGCGCGCCTTTTATCGGTACTACGAATGCCTTGATGCTTTCGCCGAGATGTTCGTCGATGATTCCAACGACAGCGACTTCCTGAATGCCGTCAATCTCCTGGATGACCTCTTCCACTTCTTTGGGGCTGATCCGATTGCCACCCGACTTAATCATTTCAGAGGAACGGCCATCGATATAGATATAACCCTCATCGTCGTAATGCGCCAGATCGCCCGTATGCAGCCAGTTATCCACAATTACTTGGTTGGTTTTCGCCTCATCGCGCCAATAGCCTAGCATGATGTTAGGTCCGCAAGCGCATATCTCTCCTGTTTGTCCTGGCTTGACGCGGTTCCCATTTTCATCCCTGATTTCGATGGTTACTCCCGGAATTGCAATGCCGATTGAGCCACGCTTTTGTTGAATTTTGTCACTGGGTAAGTAGGTGAGTCTGGCCGCGGCCTCGGTTTGCCCGTACATGATGAAGAGTTCTGCTTCAGGCAATGCATTGACCAGCTTGTCTGTGATCGCTGGGGGCATCGGACCGCCAGCCTGCGTGATGTACCGAAGGCAGGTAAGGTCGTATTTGTCCAATTTGACCCGGCTGAGAATCAGCGAAAAGGTCGATGGTACGCCAGAAAACCCTGTTACGGCTTCGTTGCTGATCCGCTCAACAACGAGATGGGGGTAGACCAGGTTGTTCTCCAGCACCAGCTTGGCGCCGACAGCGACATGGGTGTGCAGGATGGAGTTGCCGTACGAATAGTAGAAAGGCAATACGCTGACAATGCTGTCATACTGGGTCAAATGGAGGTACGACAGAATCGATTCGATGTTGGACGACAGGTTGCCATGACTCAACGTAACACCCTTGGGATGTCCGGTGGTCCCAGAGGTATAGATGATCGAGGCGGTATCGGATTCCTTGATCGATATATCTGGGAATGAGTTGTTTCTGTTGAGGATCGCCTGCCATGCCTTGCTGTTACTATCACCTTCTGGCGCATTCCGATCATGAACAGGGATAATTGAAATATCTGAATCTATCAATTCGGAAATCGATGCCAGTTCAGGATGGGAGGCATCGGCAAAAAGCCATTTCGCACCTGAATGTCGAATCCAATTGATAATATCACGGGCTTTTGCCTGCGTATTGAGAGCGACAGTGGTGCCGCCTGCTGACCAGATTCCGTAGAAGATACCGATATATTGGGCAGAGTTGGCGATCAGTAACGCGGCTCTGTCACCCGGCGCCAAGCCCCTGTCGAGAAGATCTCCAGCCACGTTGGCCGCTAGCCGGCCGAGCACTCCGTAGCTGACATGCTCGTTGCCCTGCACCACAGCGACAGACTCTGACATCGTCGCCGTTGTGTGCTTGAAGCGCTCAACGAGATGCATGGGTGGCGTCCCGACTCAGGTGGTCTTGCGCTTTAGAAAGGCCACAATGTTGTTAACCGAGTCGAGGTTTTCCGGGATCATCTCTTCATCCTCGATTTTGATGCCAAAATCGTCTTCCAAAAAGTAGATGACTTCCAGGATGCCGGTTGAGTCGAGAATGCCCTTGTTTAAAAAGGAATCTCCATTGTCGAGTGCAGACTGATCATCAGTGAATAGATAGTTTTCCAGGATGTAGTTCCTGATTTTTTTTTCTGGCATCATCTTTTGTCAAACTCCTAGATTTTAATCAACTGATCGCCCTTCGCGTATAGGCGCTGGAAACCGACCGGTCGGATAATTCCTCTCATACATTCCGCGAAAGCTTTCGCATAACGCTGCATTCTATGCAAAAAGTCAGGACAACTCCATGAATTCATGGGACTCTTCAGAAATGAACATGGCGTCGATCAGCATGGTGGAGAGAATGCCTACGAAGGCCATATTGTCAGCGAATCCAAGCGCTTTCCCTCGCGCGCATTTATTCATCAGCATGTTCGTGGACTTACTGTCAAAAATGCCGACACTTTTGATTCGTTCTTCACTCAGCAGGTGTTCCACATATTCCAGTGGTTTGCCGTCGGAGAAGAATGACTGGCTGTCAGGAGCCCGATAAGGCTGTTTGCTGCGTTGCAGAATACTGTCGGGTATGAGCCCGAGCATGGCGCGTTTGAGCATATACTTTTCGTTAAGCCCCATGATTTTGTAGCGATTTGGCATACTTGCTGCGAATTCCATGACCCGGTGATCGAGAAAAGGAAATCTGGCCTCGATTGAATTGGCCATGGCAACCCGGTCACCTTGCGAGCTAAGCAGATAGCCTGCCAGTAGTGTTTTGGCTTCGATGTACTGGTCACGATTCAGCGGCTGCCATTGTTCGATGTCAGGGGGAAGCATGTGTTCGATTTCATCGAAAGATACTGCGCCTCTTGGGTCGGCTTTGGCCTCGGCAGAGAGAAAATTGGTTACCCTTTGGGTTGTGGACCAGCGTGGTAAGTGGGCGAAATAGGCCTTGTCGAGGTCGTCCATGCCCTGCTGGAAGAATCTTTGAGAGAAGGCGCCGCTAGCGGTTGGAGAGTGTTTGAGGTAAGGGTAGAGGCGTTGAAGAATCAGAGGGCGCCATGACGAGTCAGGATCATGACTCCAAAAACGTCTGACTTTGGCCTCCTTGAAAATGTCATAACCGCCGAATACCTCATCCGCCCCCTCGCCTGTAAGCACCACCTTATAACCGGCCTCGCGTACGGCGCCCGATAGCAGCATCAGGGGTGTTGGCGCTGTCCTTACAATTGCTGTTTCCGTGTGCCGGATTACCTTGGGGAAAGCGGTGCCGATATCCGAGCGTTTGCACAAAATATGCGTGTGGTTGGTACCCAGGTAGTCTACCAGCTCCCTCTGATAGGGACTCTCGTCAAACTCGTCGTCCTCAAATCCGATGGAGAAGGTTCGTAGTGGCGTATCCGTAAAGTTCTTGATCAGGGAGGTGATCACGGAGGAGTCGAGACCACCGCTCAGATAGGCGCCCACGGGCACGTCAGCACGTAGTTGCAGCCGGACTGAGTCGATCATCAGCTCTCTTAGCTCTTCGGCCCATTGATCCGCCGACTTTCCATTATCGATCGCATCCGCGGGGAACTGCCAATCCCAGAATTGGTGTGTGCTTCTCTTATCCTTCTCGATCACCATCAGATGCCCCGGGGCGAGTATCTCGATTCCCTCGAATAGCGAATCCGGAGGCAGCGTTGTCCAGAAAGTGAAAATCTCCTGCATGGCATGCAGGTCGATTCTGCGCGGGATTGCCGGGTGGGCGAAAAGTGATTTGACCTCTGAGGCAAAAAACAGGCGATTGTTCCGCTGTGAGTAGAAGAGGGGGCGAATCCCGGCGCGATCCCGGGCTAGAATCAGCCGCTGTTTAGGTATGTCCCAAAGGGCGATGGCAAACTGGCCATTGAGATGCTGAACGAAATCGAGGCCGTACTGCTCATAGAGATGGACGATGACTTCGGTGTCGGAGCGGGTATAGAAGCGATGTCCCTGAGACTTGAGATCTTTACGCAACTCAAGGTAGTTGAAGATTTCGCCGTTGAAAACGACCTGAATCCTGTTGTCCTCATTATGGATTGGCTGATCGCCACCGGCGAGATCGATGATGCTCAGCCGAGCGTGCGCGAGACCCACCTGATCATTATGGTAAAAGCCGTATCCATCGGGACCGCGATGATGTACGGCCTCAATCATTTTACTCAGCTCTGCCCGACTTGGCGGGGGAGCGCCGTTGAGATTAACAATGCCAGCGATGCCGCACATGCAGACAGATCTCCCGATGTTGATTAAATTTCTGTGCCGGAATGCGATGTCTCTTGTAACAAGAGGTTCCGGTGATCATGCGACTCGAATGCCCCGCTGGTCGAAGGCCAGTGGCAACTCCTGGACAGGCCGGCCAGTCGCGGCCATGACGGCATTGGCCAGCGCGGGGGCGAGTGGTGGTACACCAGGCTCTCCCAGGCCTCCGGGAGTCTCGTGGCTGTCAATCAGGAAAATCTCTATCGGTGGCGTTTCGGCGAGGTTGAGGATGGGATAGTTATGGAAGTTACTCTGCTTCACTCGGCCGCCGTCAATCCTGATTGAAGATTTCACTGCGGCGGTGAGGCCGAATACGACCGATCCCTCTATTTGCGCGCGAGCGATGTCCGGATTGATAACGATGCCGCAATCCACTACGCAAATGATCTTTGCAATCTTCAGGCGATCCCCCGTTCGTTGAAGCTGCACGATTTCGCTGGCGTAGCTGCCGAAGCTTGCATGGGAAGCCGCGCCGAATAGGCCTGTACGATAATCCCAGCCCGCCTTTTCTGCCGCCACCTCCAGGGTTTTCCTGAGCCTGGGGGCATCGGTCATTAGTCGCAGGCGTAATTGCAGCGGGTCGTGATTACCGGAGCGCGCCAACTCATCGAAGAAGTGTTCAACCGCAAAGGCATTGTAGTGGTGTTGCACCGAACGCCAGGCGCCCACCGGGAGAATCTTGCCGATATCGATCAAATCCACACGAATATTCGGGATCGCATAGGGAAGGTGGGTGGCCCCATGAGGTTTCGCGTTCGGACCGCGGATGGTGTGCTGCCAGGCCAGTGGCATGCCCTGGTCATCCAGCCTGCCGCGCAGGTCGTGCAGGGTGAGCGGGTGGTAGAAATCGTGCTGCAGGTCCTCTTCGCGTGTCCATACCAACTGCACTGGACCCTCGATATGTTGTGCGATCCGGGCGGCCTCACCGACAAAGTCCTGGGTCAGTCGCCTGCCGAAGCCTCCGCCCAGCAAGGTGGTGTTGATCTCGATCGAATCGTCTCTGCCATTAAACAACTTGCGCTGTATTTTTTTCGCCACGCGAACAAGCTTTGATTGGGTTGATGCTGTCGCGGCTTTAAGCGCCTCGCTTGGGGATTGGGTCGGTGCCCAGATGCGCAGTTTTCCCGCTTCGTATGTGGCTGTGCAGTTCATCGGTTCCAGCGGCACATGGGCCTGAAACGGCAGGGTATAACTACCCTTTAGCGTATGTTCTCGCAGCAGCGTATCTGGATCGCCCTGCTTTACGATCTGGGTGGAGTCGTCAATCTGAAGATTGCGCAGAGTACCGATGATCGATTCATTGGAGAGTTGCTGCTTTTCACCCAACTCCCAATCGATCTGCAGGGCGGCTTTGCCTTTGAATGCGCTCCAGGTGTCAGTCGCCAACACCACCACGCCCTGGTCGATGTTGAAGACATCCAGAACACCCTTGATCGCTAGCGTATTTTTCGCCTCGACCCGCCTTGGCTTGCCACCGAAAACCGGGCAGTGCGTGATGGTGGCGTAGCGCATTCCGGGGAGTTTGGTGTCGATACCGAACTTGGCTCGGCCATTGAGTTTGTCGGGAGTGTCCAGTCGCGGTGTTGGTGTGCCGATAAGGCGAAACTCCGCCGGCTCTTTGAGGCGTGCGGTTTCTGGGATTGGCAGACCGGCGGCTAGCGGCGCCAACTGCGCGAAGCTGAGTCTTGCCCCACTCGATTCTTGGATCACCATGCCCTGTTCGGCCCGGCACGCCGCCGGAAGTACCTTCCAGCTATCGGCTGCCGCTTGCACTAACATCTCCCGGGCGATCGCGCCGGCTTCGCGCAGTGTCCCCCAGCCCTTACGTATGCTGTTGCTGCCACCGGTCAGCTGGTAGCCGTAACCCGGTTCCAGCGGCGCCCGCTCAACCCGGATGGCATCCCAGGTCA
>JBNKOL010000113.1:0-47471 GCA_050294655.1 Sedimenticolaceae bacterium | reverse complement strand
CTCCAGGCTCCCGGCCGTTAACATTGAAGTGTCGGTTTGGTTGACATCCCACAAGGTCTCCCGCGGGAAGAAAGCCGACTGTCGGCCCCAATTTTGAGAAAAAAGGATACAAAATGGGAGATTTTACTAAGGAAGGCGATTCATCGGCTTTTGATTTTTAGATATTTTTTATATTTCGTCGGATATTTTGACAAAGCCAGTCATCGAGTGTCGGCAACGGACCTCTATTATCGTTCGCCCAGACGTTGCCGCTTGCCCGATACGACCTCCTTATTAATCGACGATGATCAGCGGATCGGTTTGCAATGACCGCATGCCAGAGTTGGAGTTTGAGCAACAAGACCTCGTTTTCATCGCTCCCAGCCCGCTTTGATGACTCGGCCCGGCAACCGGCGCCGCGTGCATGAGCTTAATTAGATCAAAGGGTTAGAGTTGTCAAAAGGGGCATTGTCCATTTTACGGCATGGCTTCGCAGTGCATTGCCAAGGCGGGTACCTCGCCCGGACTCGGGTGTTTTTTTAGACGGCCTTCTCGCGAATGTGCGTGGAATTGCCGCCAGGAGTTGCCAGGCACCTCCCCGGGGAATCACCGTTGAATTGCAGACACGCGACCTGCGCGTGACGATGGCATCAAATTTGCTCAACTCATCCTGAGTTCGGCTCGCATGCGCAAGCCGGTCCGCAAAAGGAACTCAATGTAATGCGCGATAAGAAATCAACCTGAACTCTCAATCTATTTTAGGGGAATAATATTCATGAAGGCTAAGTTGGTATTCGTCTTTGTCATGGCTCTTTGGATGGCGGGTAACGCCTCCGCGAGCATGCTCAGCGACGCGCCGGCTCCCTATGGTGCCGCCTGGCACTATACCGCGGAGTGGCAGAGACTGGGCAATGACAACAATGTGGATGACGGTGTCTGGTGGTCCGTCGATGGCGGGGCAACCTGGGGGCGCAATGACCTCACCGTCGGTGATGAAGTGATGTTTCGCTTCGATTTGTGGACCTCGGGAACCGGCGCCCACGACTACAATCAGGTCAAGGCCTGGGTGGATTGGAATCAGGATTATTCCTGGTCGAACGATCTCTCCGAGATCGTGATTGAAGAGCGGGTGTTTCAAATGCCCAACAACCCTTTTCCCGTCGCCAGCACCTCGATCCTGACCTCTGCGGCGTTTCTGATCACCGATGACATGGTCGGCGATCTCTGGATCAGGGCCCGGGCCCAGTGCAACCATGTGCCCTATGGCTATATGACGCCATACGGCGGCCTTTGGCAGGGCGAAGTGGAGGATTGGCGTCTGGTCGTCAATCGGGGAACCGTTCCCGAGCCGGCGAGTTTGCTGCTGTTGGGTTTCGGTCTGCTTGGCTTGATCGGTGTCCGTGTCCGTAAAGCTTGACTGACTGACCCTGCCTTTCGGCCCTGATGGCTGACTGCGCCGGTGGTCTTAGGAAACGGAGCCGTAAGGCTCCGTTTCCGTATCTGTTCTCCGCTTCTGTATTAATGACGGTTGTCACTGCATCAGATATCGGACCTCATTGAATGGTCCGATCACCACCACCTTTTTGTCGCCGATATGCGCGTTGTAGCGCTACGTCGCTGGTGTGTGTATAGGCATCGCCCAGCGCATCGAGTAGTTTTTCGACCGCGGAGGGACTGAGTTGATTCGCTTCGATCAGCTCCTTCAGGCTGCTGACCTGAACGTCGTGAATCCAGGCAATGCCAAAGTGCTTCTGCGGTTTGTCCAGAATGACATAGGCTTCATGTTCCGCCGGCACGATCTCCCAGTGTTCACACATCCTCTGGGTCAACGAATCCAACACCTCGTTAATTTCATCGAGTTTGGCCGTGGCCAAGTTCTCCTGCGGGAGCGGCAGTAGATTTCTCCCCCGATTGAATAGTCTGTCTAGCACTCCCATCTTTTCTTCGTGACTAAGATTTGAATTGATCGACTGACCACGACAGTGGTGCCGGTTTTGAGATCAGGGCCACCCTGCTGGTGATATAAGGTGTAGGGTAGGAGGGGGCTGCCAAAGCAAAACGGCACGTAAGTAAGTGCCATTCGCACTTATCCCATAAAGGACTCGCGGATCAGTCATGACATGATACCTACGACTGCGCGTATGTTATATATACAACTGGAAATCTATTATTATCCGGTATCGAACGACGTCCATGTTTATAGAGAACACTATGTCACAGCGATAACGATAGGCTGAGTGACGGTTCCGAACTCACTGGATTCAGTCTGATCACACTGCAAAACGGTGTGGTATCCGCGTTGTTCGTACAAACCAATCCGCTCAGCGATGGCACGGATGGGGATGGGCTTGGGGTTAACACGACTGCGCATCCAGGTGGCTGATAATATTCTCTATCACTCCGGTATCCTCGATGCAGATGATGCGTCGCAGCGCCACGCCATTGGCCGACTTGCCTCGTTATCGATACCGAAGACCCGCTTGATGGGCTGCGCCCAAGTCGGGGCGGTGCGATGTTCGGCCGGTATCGTCGCATCTCGATCCAACCTGGGCAATCTGCGATAGTTCTGGATCGCCTGTATCGTGAGCTGAAATAACCGGATCAAATCGAAATCTACAAACAGGCGGCTCGCATCCCCTCTTCGCGCGTAGTTAAGTTGTAGAAGTTTTGGCCGATTTTTGCTAGGTGCTGTGCTGTAAAGCAACGCATTGAGAATGTGTTCGCGAGGTGAGATTTTGTCGTCATGCGATGACGTCATTGAAGCAGCTCAGCCAATGTTGCGGCCGATTTTTTGGTGTCGTGCAGGAGCATGCCGAGGCTTGAACTGGGTCGTGAAACGACCGATAGAACGGCGCTGGTACCGACCTTTACCATCAACAGAAAGCCCTCAGCGCTCTCTACAAGTACTTGCTCTAGGTTTCCTTGCTGCAGATCGGAGGCGGCACGATTGGCCAAGGACAAGATCGACGCAGAGATGGCGCTTAATCTATCAGGGTTGACGCTTTTGTTTAACCTGGATGCGATCAAGACTCCGTCTCTGCTCATGACGGCGGCGGCCTGGATAGTTGCCGTGCTTTTGACGAAATCTCCAAGCACACTGTTGATTTTCAGCTTATGATCTTGCATGTTTATGGCTCATTTCGGTTGATATCTGGACACAAAATCAAATTCGTGACCATGCTCTCTCGGCGCGAAAAGCAGCTTCGAGCTTGACAACTTCCGCGTGTGCCTTGGTAAGCAGCAGAACAAGCTTGTCCGGTGTTGTCGTTATAAACGAAATGATGTGATTGCTGTTTGTGCTGGCTCTTAAAAAGATATAGTTCAAATCGTTCGCTGTAACGACAATCTCTTGAAAGAGATGGTATTGTTTGTCTGCCTTTGCGCGTGCCTTCTTGAATATTTCCTCGATCATGACCACGTTTTCGCCTTGAAACAGGTCCTCGGTAATTCCGACCATGCGCTCCAGTTGATTCCTTGGGTAATCTTCCACCGCCAACATGGCTACCAGCTCATCACGCTCCAGGTCTATATAGCCGCCTGCAATACAGTTCGGCATGCTCCGGATCGATTTATATAATTGGCTCTTCAATGACATGGTATGTTCCTTTGTGACGATGGAGTGCGGTCAAAGTCAGAGAGAAGCCTCTAATTTAGGAACTTCCATGCGTGCTTTTGCCAAAGCCATGCCTAAATTGACGGACTTGCGGCAGACGAAAGTGATGATATGGTCAGTGTATGTCTTGCCACGTAGAAAAACATGCACCAGATTTTCGCTCATCACGATAATATCCTGAAAGTAATGTACGTTATGATCTTCAACGCCTCGTGCGTTCTTAAAAATATCTTCAATGGCAACTACATTGGGACCTTGGAACAGGTCGGCTGTTGCCGCCGCCAAGAGATCGAGAACTTCGCTTGGATGGGAGTCCACGGTTTTTACCGCGAGTAGCATGCCGGTACTGACATCGACATAGCCGGCGGCAAGGCACTCGGGAACACTTTTGATGGACTCATTCAGTTGTGAATCTAATGACATGATTAACTCCTAGTGGTATGAAAAAAAACAGGATCACGCTTGTCTTCTCACGTGACTTTCTCAGTGATGGTTGACAACCATTCGTAGAATTCTTCTATAAAGACTTCTTGCTCTTCGGACTGGATCATTCTCGGATCCAAGCAGCGCACCTTACGTTTAGCCTCTATCGGGGTCATTCCGTTCTCGATGAGATAGGAAGCGATGATGGTGCCTGTCCTTCCCAGTCCGGCTTTGCAGTGAACGGCTACGCATTTCCCAAGCCTTATCATCGATTCCATATGGGTAATGAGCTTATGCGTTTCTTTCAGGCCGGGTTTTTGCATGTCTTGAATGGGGAAATGGCAAATATCCATTCCTTGTTCCGCAGCCAATCCCCGCGAAACCGTCTCCTGCTCTTCCAGACAAACCAAGTAGTCCACGCCTACTTTGGCCAAAGCCTGTAGATCCGGCTTTAGTCCGGACAACAATCCTGGTCTTGGGGTGGCGGCCAATTTCTTGCGGACGACCCAGTGAAAGCCACGCGGCCCGAACGGCGTCTTTTTCGGCAGCTTTGATTTTTTACCGATTGTTGGATGGTATCTTTCTATATACGCCTGATCCAGTGAACTGGGGTCGGTGTCGGGATTAGGAGCAGCACATGTTCCCGTTGCCATAAATTCCTTTCCGGCAACGGATTTTGGTTTTTTCAACAGATCCTGCGTCGAGGCCTCTTCGTGAATACGTCCGCCGGCGAGCAGAATTGCAGGTCCGTTGTATTCTTTTGCTAAAGTCTGGTTATGCTGTACAAGCATAACAGCGCGATGTTTGGCGATGTCATGCGTTAGTCGCAAGATTCTTCTTGCATCGTCCAACGGTAAGTCAGCAGTTGGCTCATCCAGCAATAGCAGGGCAGGAGCGGTTGTCACTAATCCCAGAATCAATACGAGTCGTCTATCCACGAGAGACAATTGAGACAATGGCGTAGACAAAAACTGGTGCAACCGAGTGCAGTCATACATTTCGAATAGACGAAGCACCAGTGACATCTGGTGGTGACGTGACAAGTTCGATCTGTCGGGTAGCCTACGGATGATGCTGTCGGCGACGTTGTCTACCAGAGCCGCGGGCTTTTGTTCCAGGAGGACAGGGCGCTCGCGCGCACCGAGTCTTTCACCGAGGTAGATTGCCCGCCCCTCGCACCAGAAGTTATGTGATTTGTTATTCAGGCCGGCAAGGGACCTTAAGAGAGTGGACTTCCCAGTGCCGCAAGCGCCTAAAACATGGGTCAAGCCAGTCTCTTCAATGTCGAGATCGAGTGAGGAAAGGATGATGCGATCACCGAAACCGATGCTGTATCTTCTAAGCGAGAGAATGCTTGGCATTTGACAATAGCTGCTTATAGCCAAGGATCAATGCGATATAGTAGTGTCCGTACAAGTTTTTTAACATCGTCCTTGATTCTCGAATCGATCGAGAACAAAGGTATCGTTCGGTCATAGGATGAAATAAACTTCCGATAGTCGTTGATGTTGTGATTTTCGTTGAGGTCGGTTCGCGTAATGCCAACGACCAATGTGTGACTGTCAAGCTGTTGCGAAAATGCATCAAAATACGATTCCATCTCACTCAGCGGACTCTCTGCCGTGTCGTCAATCAAAAGGATGACGCCCAACGCACCCTCAGATAGAATTTCCCACATGAAATCGAAGCGTCGCTGTCCAGGCGCTCCGTATACATGGATTTTCGTTCCGTCATCTAAATGTATCTGGCCGTAATCCATGGCCACGGTAGTCAGGTCCTTAAGCAGATGTGTTTCGTCAGTGGTTGCTTCTTCCGTCGAGACGACAGCGACATCGCTGATAGCGGAAATCGATGTCGTCTTGCCGGCACCGACTGACCCCGCAATGATGATTTTCAAGTGAGGTTCAACTTCATTCATCTAGGCGGCAAGTTTTCCAAGAATCATCGACAAAACCTTTTTCATCCTGCTCTGAGGTTCGAGCATCGTAGGACAGTTGTCGTTAGTCGTGTACTCAGTTGCCGAAACCTCTTCCAAAAGACCGCAATTGAGGCAACAGGCTGCAAATGCACGAGTCTTGTCCAGAGGCTGGTTGCATCTGTCAGCTAAGGTCAGTATCGAATTCGGCTTGTCTATCCAGAGATTGGCTAATGGTATATCAGCGTCACTGATGGGAAAGCGCGCTAGGTTAGGCCAGTATTTCAGCCGGTAGTACTGATCCGCACGCATACCTTTTTGCAGCTGATCGCGAACCGTGTTCTGAGTCAGTAGCCAGGCAAGTTCCTCAAAAGAGCAGATGTATGCAAAGTCAGCACGCATAGCTTGCATTTCATCTTCGCTGATATTACGGCATGAAATACCCAGCTGATCCCTCGGCAGTATCGCTATATGTCGAAGCACTTTCTGTTTGATGCTGAGAAAGGCGGTTTTTTTCAGCGAGTCCAGTACGATCCACTGCATGCAGGACCAGTGGATGCAGTGGAATCTTTCTGTTGTTACGGAGGACATTGCGGAAAGTACGCTACCGAGCAAATAATTCGAAGGGTCTACGACTTCGGTCTCGCGCTCTACCTGCGGAATTGACCTTCGGGCGATCTTGTTGGACAACTGGATGCTGGCATTAGATGCTTTACAAGCGCCTACGGAAAGCGCAGCAGAGTGTTTTTCCGTCACCTGGGATATAACCAATAACATTTCAGAAAAACGTAGTGGCCTGCGCAAAGATGCGGAAAACTCATTCTGTTTCCCATTGTCAGGCCGGTTATTATCCGAGACTTTGATCAAAAGAGGCCTATGGCTGGATGCATGCGGCCTCCAGTCACTGGGTTTGGTACATTTGTCAACATCTACAAGAATTACGTTCGCTTGCGACAAATCCGATACGAAGGTAAATCCTTTTGCCCGGTTCATCAATGCTATCGATATAGATCTTTCTTCGGCAGGTGCGAAGCCAAGCGTGGCAACGGTTATCATCAGCACCCTCCTGAACAAAAGGGAAAGTAGGAAAATAGATCACACGTTTGTGTAATCTCGCAATTACTTGACCTGGATCAAGTGCGAGTAGGCTCATGTGACGGCATTCAACATAAAAACTTAAACACTTTCTCAATCGAGTTGAAATTAATTACTAAAAAATACCTATTTAATGAATAAAAATACTTTTCAATTATCAAATCGCTGTTTAACCCTATTATTAAAGGTGAAATGCCTCCCGCTTTTCATCAATCATCTCGACATACTCGATTAAGGCGATGACTCCCAACGACCTGCCACAGGCCGTTTCAGGTCTCAATGCCGCAGTCTATGTTCTGTATAACAACTCCTGAAAATGGCAGTCAGAATATGGCTATGAAGTGATCGAACGCTCTCCCTTTCGAAACATAGGGTTTTTATGTACTCAGGGAACAAGATTGCGAAGTAGTACAGTGAAGTCCAAGTTCTTGACTGCGCTATGAAGAAGTGCGTGGCGCTAGTCAGGATTCTATGCGAGATAGAGCTAATGTATTGAGGATGCAAGGGACAGGGCTTTGTCTATTCCTGATCGGTTACCGGCTATGTCAATCATGTAAGGAAGAGACTTTGCGTGCTTCGATGCCTCTTTCTCATTGCGGAATGTTGAGCCAACTGCTGGTGATAACATTGATGCTGCCGTGTAGTCGGTTAATTATTCTGCCGATAAAATTAGAAAAATATGTTGTAACAGGCATTTACCAGGTGTGGCTTGATTGTCGCATACTATACGATGCTGACTATAGATCAGCTACACGTTGATTCCCCAGCAGTGGGACGTGACAGAAACGATGGCGTGCACAGGTCACGGTAACGGGCAACTCTGCCATAGGCGCAACAGTGGGCGAGGAACGACTATATGGAACTGGTTCCGACTCCAGTCAATGCCCGGTTATTGGCACTGTCATCACCCGAAATATTTGCAATTCCGCTGTCACTTTAGAGCCTGACAACGGGTCAGGAAGAGGCGTCAATTGGAGAAAATCTGGCAAGTTGTTAGGCGATTGGCGTGAAAGTCAGAGTGTAATCAAAGCGGTATCGCGGTGAAAAGACAGGGCGCTGACGGCAGACAGCCTTTGAACTTGGCAAAAAGGGCGTTTATTCATCCTATGGCCTCATCTCACCGCCAGTATAATCTGGTTACGCAGCGACTTCATTAGATTCAGACGCTTGATGTCGATATTGAGTCCATGCGGTTTGCTGTGATCGGCGTATATCAAACCAATCGCCCGTTTGTTGATCACCAAGGGTAACAGCAGAAACGAACCGGCGTTGGATATGTTCTTGTACCAATCGGGCAGTTCAGACACGATCTTTTCGGTAGTGGTATCGGCGATATAGATATCCACCGAGTTTTTCAACGCCGCGTGAAACACATCCGCACTGTAGCCCGCAGGTATGTTGAAGCCTTTGATAAAGGACGCATCCGCCTCACCGAAACCGAGCTTCCCGACGATGTTTCCCTGCTTGCGATCCAACAGCGCCAGCACCACCCGATGAAATCCCACTGCGCGGTACATGGTCTCCAGCACCACGTTAAATATCTCCGACATGCTGTGGTCGCCCACCAGCATACAGGTCACTTCACTCAGGCCGTCCATCAACAGCGTCTCCGCGCTCTCCCCGGATGAGTCGGTACCCGCCATGATCCCAGTCTGGGTGGAGAAGTTTTCGGTGATGGTATCTGTATCGTTGGGCAGCTGTGTCTCGCAGAGACTATCCTGAAACGCCGGCTGCGCGGCGCCCGGCTCCATCGGCGACGGCAGCTGAATCTTCTCACTGGCTTTCGCAAGTTGATCGACGAAGTGAGGCGAGATATCGCTCGAAAGCACATTGGCCATCTCTTTGAACTCATCCACCGAATACTGCACCAACTTGTGTATAAACCTGCTGTTCATATCGAGCGTCTCGGCGTATTGGCACAGCAGTGGTTGCAGCTCCGCCGCCCCCTTGAACCCCGAGGCCAGCAAGGTCTCCATCACCTCGTCGGCGAAGGCACTGACCAGACGGCGCTGTTCCACCCGGTTGGCCGGTTTACGCACCTCCCGCCAGTTCCTGAGACTGTCGACCAGTGACTGGGGGAAGTTCCACTGCTGGGCGATCTCAATGCCAATCTTCTCGTAGCCGACCCCCAATACACTCTGCTGTGCGCTCAACCAATCCCGCCCCTCCAGTTTCACCAGGCGTTCCACATCCTTCGACTCTTCCGGCAGATAGAAGGCCACCAACAGCTTGCCGAGATCCCTCAACAGACCCGTGAGATAATATGCCTCGGCCTCCTTCCGGTCGATTACACTCGCCATGTGGTGGGCCAGCATGGCGCGCAAAATGGCCGCTGAGATCATTATCCTGAGCTGCTCCGCCTGCTGTTTGTTTTCGATGTGTTCAAAGAAGATTAAAGAGGCGGCCAGGGAGCGGATTACCTGGGTTCCAAGCACCACCACAGCCCGTGAGACAGTACCGATATGGCCGGAAAAGCGCCCATAGTAGGCGGAGTTGACGACCTTGAGGATCTTGTTGGTCAAGGCGAAATCCTTGACGATGACACCGGCCATCTGATTGACATCCTGATTGCCGGCATCCGTCATGATATTGATGCTGCGTACCGAGTTGGATAGCGCCGGAAAGTCACTCTTGCGTTTCATGCGCCGCAGAAGAAACTCCAGCGTGCCACTGGCGTCCTCTGCCAGTTTCGGAATCCTTCGCCCTGGATTTCGCATCTCATTGAATGCCTGCAACATCTCTGCCGCGTTGCTATGGCGCAATGCCGGATCCTTGACCAATGCCTTGAGCACGAAGCGATCGAGTTTCTCGTCCACATCCTGATTGAACTGGGACGGCGCCACCGGGTCAATCTTGAGAATGGCATTGATCACCGCGTGCTGGCTGCCACTGAAGACCGGCATACCGGTGAGCATCTCATCGAGTATCAAGCCCAGGGAGAAGACATCGGCCTGTGGTCCAGCCTCGCCTTCCTGGATGTACTCAGGCGCCAGATAACGGGGTGTTCCGATCAACACCCGATCAGGTCCGTTCTGCTCTGCCAATAAACGGGCAATGCCGAAGTCCATGATTTTCGGCACCTGATTGCTGTTGATGATGATGTTAGCGGGCTTGAGGTCTCGGTGGATAATTCCCGCCCTGTGAGCCTCCGCCATACCCTCGAGCAGACCCTGAAAAATCTGTAATACCCGCGACAGTTCCATGCGCTTACTGTGAATCAGGAACGAGAGAAGCGCCCCTTCGACATACTCGAACACCAGATAAGGCGTTCCCTTGTGTTGACCCGCCTCGTAGATGGATACGATATTGGGGTGCTGCAGCTTGCTCATGGTGCGCGCCTCGTCGCGAAAGGCGCTCTCGCTCAACGCTTGGTTCAGAAGTTTGATGGCGACCCGACGCTCCAGCTGTGTGTCGTGGCAGAGATAGACGGTACCCTGGTTCCCGGAGCCCAACACCTTCCCCACCTGAAATCGTCCTATCTTCTTTATTGTCATAGTTGCTCTGGTTTGTATATGTCATCCGGAAACGAGCTGGTTACACTGAAAGTCCCTCCAGATGAGGAGTTGCGCTCAAATCAACAGCACACGATTGCCCGCCGTTGCGAAGACTCGCAACATCGAAGCGGTGCGGTTTGGTACCAGGATGCCGTTCCATGACGTGCTCAGAAGTTCTCAATAGAATGAAAAAAGGCGCGAAAGCGGGCTCAGTCAGGAGCGGTGACACTCAGTTTCCGTCCACTCCTCCCGAATATTCCCGGACCACCAGCACGTCTAAGGCCTTTCTAATCGATCTGGTGGACTATTCAGGTGAAGACCCCATTCAATGACCTTAGTCGGCAAGCGCGGAGAATTCTGTTGCACAATCAGCACACCGCAGACCAATCCATGCTCTTCATTCCTGACGCCGACTGTTCACGGAAACAATACGCCTTGACGATAGGATTGCGGATCCCGGATTCATGCGGGTTTCGCATAGCGGGGTAGCACGCGCAAGGGGGGGCGAGGGAACCGGGCTGGTCAAAGGATATCGGCTCGGCTTGCCGCGCCGAATCACGGGCAAATAACGCACAAAACCGACACCATTATCTTAAGCCGTAATACCCCGTGCCGAAGATCCGCTACGCTGTCGCTGCTTCTTGGGTGAAGGATCGGATCAGAACCTTCAGTCTCTCTTTATCCGGCGCCCTGGAAACCGTGAGATCAACTCCTGTAACGATCCCCGCGATCCGGGCTGGCCGGTGCCAACGCCGCCGGCCCGAACTGAACCAGCTGTACCGGATCGTCGAGCGGCACTCCCCGGCTTTCATTGCCAGTCTTGCGGCACACCTGGTCGATAGTATTTGGCCCGAACAACCCATGCGCCAGTGGGTGCTCAGTTTCCTTATCCTTTGCGCTTTCTGTTCGCCAACCGCCAGGTCGTCATGAGCGGACTGCTCGGCATTGTCTACCGTGTGATCGCCACCCATCTGAGCGGAACCCCCAGGGTTATTGCAGACGGATATCTATCGCGAACAGATGTTGGATCCATGGGTTTTTCGGGTGGCTCCTGATTGACTACATCCCTCAGGAATTGGCCCTTTTCAGATACACAAAAAAGCAGGCGCCCTGTTCGGATTCGCCCAAAACAATGCGGCCCTTGTAGGCTTTAAGCAGAGATTGCACGATACCCAACCCGAGACCGGTACCCCCTTGATGACGCCGTGTGGTAAAGAAAGGGGTAAAAATACGTTCCCGGTTGGCCGGAGAGATGCCTGGGCCGTTGTCGATCAGGGACAGGCTTACCTCATCCCCCGCCGAGTCCCCCTGTCCTATCACCACTCGGTCCGCGCCCTGCTCCAGGCTGTTTGTCAACAGATTGCCAAGAATGGTTGTCAGCGCATCTGGCGCGATGACTGGCCGTATATCAGCAAGCCCCTCCGCCACCGCCAAACTCAAGCCTCGATCACCATAGATCTGGGATAGGTCATCCAACACCGATCCCAGTAGCGTACTCTCATGCAGCGCTTGCTGACTATCGGCACGGGCCAGTTCCAGCAACCCCGTAACCAGGGCCTTGAGCCGATCCGTATCCGACAGCAGGTTATTGAGAAAACGTTGCTGTTGTGCCGACGGCATGTCAGGGTGGTCGAGCAACAACTCCAAGGCTCCCTGCATCGCGGTCAAAGGGGTTTTGAATTCGTGCGAGACATGGGTGGCGAATTCTTCGATATAACGGGTCCGCTCGTACAAACTGTTGGACATCTGCGCAAAGCTCTCGCTCAGTTGCGCCATCTCATGCGTCCCTGGGTTCTCGATGGGCTCAATACGCGCTTCGTTGCCCGACGCGACTCGCTCGGTCTGGCGAATCAAAGCTTTGATGGGCCGGACGATACGTGAAGAGATTACGACCGCCAACAGAAAGGTCAGCAGCACGATCATCAGGCTCGGCCAGATGACCCGCTGCCTCTCTTGGTAGAGAAAACGGAGGATATTCTCCGGTGAGCGCGACAGATAGATGATGCCAAGCAGGCGTTCCCCATGCAGCACCGGATAGGCGGTAAAGAGACGAATCCGCGTGCCCCGGCTGATGGAGGAAAGCGCCGGCTGAGGCTCATTGGAAATGCGTTGGCGGATGTTGGCGGCATAACGTCCCCGCATCGCTTGAGCCACCTCATCCACATGGGCCAGGCTGGTGCCGACCTCATCACGTCCGGCAATGACCACACCACGCCAATCCAGCACCCGCATTCCCGCCAGCGTCACCCGCTGGGTATCCCGCAACACCGGTTCCAGCGCTTCGCCAATCGCTATGGCAGCCGTATCGGTTGAGCCGGCAGCGGGACGGGGGTCTGGACGGCTGGGTAAAGGATCCGCAACCGAGAGACTGAGCATGGGTTTGACCGGCTGGTAATACTCATCGCTTTGCGGCAGTGACAGCAGTTTCTGTCCGAAAGAGCTGGCTTGATCCGCGTCTAGTGCCAGGACTTGCTGTTTGTAATGAGCCGCCAAGGCCGCTGACTGCGCGATCAACTCCAACTCGGTACGCAACACCAGCTCATCTTCGAACAGGCGAAACAGATAGAGGCTGCCCAGGGGGATCAACAGGACGACGAGGGCAAAGCTAAGCAAGATGGTTCGCAGACGAAAAAGACGGGGATGATGATGCCTGGGCATAGTACTAGCGACAATCCGAGAGTTTATAGCCGACCCCATGTACCGTGGCGATCAGTGTAGGCGCACCTGCCCCAGTGAATTTCTGGCGAATATGGCGGATGTGGCTGTCGATGGTACGGTGACTGACGTGGACTTGGCCGGGATATGCGCGACTCATGATCTGATCGCGTTCGAACACCCGATTGGGGTTGGTCAGAAACAAGGCCAGGATAGCAAACTCGGTAGCGGTCAGTTCTACTGGCGTCTCATCCCACCATACCATGTGTTGCAGTCTATCCAGCTTCAATTTGTGGTGCTGTAATTGGAATTCTTCCTGCGTCGGGGTTCGAGAGGCGGGCAGTGTCCGCTTCAGAATAGCGCCGATGCGGGCTACCAATTCGCGGGGACTGAAGGGCTTGGTGACATAATCATCACCACCTATCTCCAAACCCAGAATGCGGTCAATCTCATCATCGCGAGAAGAGAGAAATAGGATCGGTGTATCCTTCGTCTTGCGAATTTCACGACAACAAGTCAGGCCATCCATTTCCGGCATATTGATGTCCAGCACGATGAGATCGATAGGATGTGTCGCCAGTTGCTGCAATGCCTGTGCGCCATCGGGGGCCGTTAGAACCTCCATGCCTGCTTTCTTCAGGGCAAACTGAATCACTTCCAGAATGTGCGGATCGTCATCGACCACGAGAATGTTTTTGCTCATGAGACTATTAGAATGATCGTGGAGGTCGGAGTCAAACCATACCGGGACGTTGCCTGGTTTGACTCCGTTAAACTCAGCTAAGCTGGCATTTCTCCATGTTGACGACGCTGCCACCAGTACAACCCGGCCAACACCAACATCAGCAACAGTAGGCCCTCTTCTGCCTCCGGCGCTGAGCTGCCATGAAACTGTTGCGCTTGTTGCGGATAGGCCTTTTGACTGACACCCTTGACCATGGGCAGGGGAACCGAAGCATCCTTAGACGCAGCGGGCTGTTCATTGTAGATCTTCTGCGACACAGCGATGAAAGCGGTCCAACGCGTCATGAGAGAAAAATCCAGCCCCAATTGGGTTACCTTCTCTTGTAATGCCTCATCGGACAATTCCGACGAACGGCGATCATTCGGTAGCGTCATCTCTCGCATATGATCGGCAATACGGCTCCTGGCCCAGATCAGGGGAATTGCATGGCCCTGTTCCGCTGTTTTCTCATCGAGCTGAAGATTGAGCGGCAAAGTGGCCTGCTGCCCATTGATATGTCCGAGAATTTTAATCGGCTCCCGGCCCACCTGTTTGATCTTGCCCAGAAGACGCAGAGAATCTCCGGTAAAGAGATCAGGTAGCTGCGCTGGTGTGACCTGCTCGACTTTGGTATCACCCCAGTCGATGCTGACATCGGTCAGCACCGGCGTACGTAAACGCTCGGCGAAACGCTGGGCGGCGGCTTCCACTTCCTCCGTGGGGTCGATATAGCGCACAAAGCCTCGACCGGCTCGCGCCATCTCATCCAACAGGTAGCGGTTAACACCGGTACCGACACCCAGGGCATAGATACGGGCATCACCGCGCAAACTCTGGATGCGTTGCAGTACGCTGTGCTCATTGCCAATGTAGCCATCGGTGAGAAAGACCACGATACGCAGATTGTTTTGCATCGCCGGCACCGATAGGGCCTGTTTTATAGCGCTATCGATCTCAGTGCCGCCACCGGCTTGAAAGCCTTGAACATGAGCCAGGCCGAGACGCAGATTCTCAGTGGTAGCGGGCAACGGGGTGGCATGGAATTCCCTGGGGCTGTTGCTGAAGTCGATGATGCGAAAGTGGTCACTGGGCCGCAAATGGTGCAACACCTGCTGCATAAATGCCTTGCTGGCCTTCAGCGGTTCACCGGACATGGAGCCGGAGGTGTCCAGCACAAACACCATCTCACGCGGGGTGATGGCCTCGCTCTGGGGTATGGCTGGTGGTTCCAGCAACAGGCTGAAGAAGCGGCCACGCGTATTTTCATGGGTCAGCAAACCAGCCTGCACCCGTTCTCCGGCCAGACGGTAGTGCAATTCAAAATCCCGGTTATCGATCGTACGACCGTTGCTGAGACTGATGCTCCTATGTCGTTCATCCACTGATTTGACCTCGATGCCGTGTGTCGGGCTGGAAACCGCCGTGACAGGCATGCCACCGTCCAAAGCAATCTCGATGCTCACACGCTCTTGTTCTATCTCTTTGGGCAGGTTCAGCCCGGCCACAGAGGGGTAGACCGGTAACGCCTCCAACTGCCACAGGCCGACTTGCTTGGTGGTCTTTTGCTGTGTTTGTTCCGGTTGGTAGCGGGGTCCCACAATGAGCGGCAAGACCAGCTCATAGTGGTTGTCCACCCGGTCAATATGCTGCACGTATTGCAAAGTGATATGGATGGGAATATCCGGCATGAGATTGGCCAGTTGTTGCGTAAACATGTTGGGTCGATGCTGTTCCAATAAACTGGCGGATTTGCCCAGTTGCTTGGCTTGGGTAAATTCCTTCTTGGCTTCTTCACGGCGACGAATCCTGGCTTCGACCAGCTCGTCCGCTACGCGCATGCGCATGGCATGCACGGCGGCGTCCTTATTCAAGGGAAAAAGGTAGCTGGCATTGAGTGGAATGCCGGTCGGATTCTGGAATTCCTGTTCCAGGGTCACCTGGGCCAGGTCGCCCTGGATATCGACCCGGTAATGGGATTTCAATAAGGGAAAAAGGACCTTCTTTCCCTGATGTTCGGCTTCAATAAAGCCGCCGGGAACCTGATCTTCAGCCCAGACAGGCAAGCACCACAGGGAAATCAGTAAAATCAGAATTTTTTTCATGTCATCACTTCCTTAAGGGTTGAGGGAAAGCTGTGCCATAAGCTGCGGCTTGATCGCAACAGAAGGAATATCTAGAGCAGTGAACAAATAGCGGTCCCAATCATGATTCCCGGCAGTTGGGTTGTCCCAGGGGGCAATGCGCTGTATCGCCATCCAGGTCTCTGGTGTGCGGAACCAATGCCAAACCGCTTCTGCCACATGCGTCGCAGTCATACCGCTGCTGGAGACGAAACTGACAGAAACACGCCAAACGCGACCATCCGGGGATCGCGCCCGGTAGACGGCAGTAGGCAACACAGCGGCATGGCTACCGACGTAGTCCACGGAAAATCCCAGACCGCGCAAGCATTCATCTGGCGCATGCAGATGGCGCAAAGGAGATTGGGTCCGGGTAATCAGCAAGCCACGCTCGGCGTATTGCACCTTGATGGCGGCTCCGCCGAAGCGTTCAAAATAGTGACGCTCTTTATCGAGTAAGGGCACGACTTGGCCATACTCACCCGCCAGAAAACGCGGGACATAGGGCGTATCCAGTACTCCGCCGCTATCCAGCGGATGTGGAGTGAGGGTGACAATCACCAACACCAACAGGAAAAAGGCCACAGCACCCAAGGCGGGTGAAACTGGAGAGTAAGCGCTCGTTCCCGGCCGGTTATGAGCCGCCGGCCTCCAAGCCACTGCGCGTTCCTGGTGCCGCCCTGGCCGAGTCACCAACAGAAAATAGAAGACCAGGAAGGCAAAGGCGGGAAGCAGGCAAAACAATCCGATTAACTCATGCCAGGGCTGCTGCATCACATCCACATTCGGCACGGGATGCAGCACGCCCAGCGCCAGTATCAGGATGCGCAGGCTGTTGCTCATCCAGGCGGCCAACAACATGACCCAGATCGCCGCCATGCCTTGCCATTTACCGGGCCGCGCCACGGCCATCAAGGCGCTCAACAATACGCTCAGTAATACCAGAGCCGAAGCCCCCGAGCAGGGCAAATCGATCAGCAGGGTCTCCGTGGGTAGTTGTATGCGCGTGCCTTGACATGTAATGCCGGCGTCCAGGCTTGTCAGCAATGAGCAGGAAGACCAGGCCGATAACTGTTGCAGGCCGTACCCCAGAGTACGTTGCAAAACCCGCTCCAACGGTAAGGCGCTGGCGAACAGCAGCGCCATCCACAGGGGTGATAACGGACGCTGCCGCTGTTGCAAGCCCAGCATCAACCCCAGGGCATAGACATCCACCACCAATGCCAAGGCGCCGAGAATATGGATTGCCAACAGTTGCCCCGCCAAGCGAAGCATGGCGGTGGCTGCCAACAGCAGCAAAGCCCGGCGTCGCTGTCGGTCCGACACCTGATTCCGGGGTGAGGTCAGGCTCCAGAGCAGCAGCAGGGAGAACAACAGAAAGACCCAAAGCCCATCGGAGTCATAGCTGGGTTCCAGCCAGGTATTCACCAACCAGCGAATGGGATCGACGGCCAAGATGCCGATACCGAGCGCCAGCATCAAGAAAGGAAGCGTAGGGATATGTAATGCTCTGTTCATGTAACACAGCATGAACGGCGACAGTGCAAGTCTCGTGGGGCAAAGCAGGAAATTCAGCAGAAATATGGTGCAGATTTTGTGCAGAGGCCACCGCCATATGCGGGTCTAATCTTCTAGTTGCATCTTTTTTTGGGCGGCTTCCCACCGCTGAAGACTACTGTATCGAGCAAGCCGCAGCGGGTTTCGAGAAAGCTATGGAGCTCCGGCCAGGGAATCCAGGTTTTTCACTGTCTCGGCAAACGATCCTGATTGTGGCGGTAGCGGCAGCGCATAGGGCAGGCTTGGCGGAAAATGACAGCCGCCAACCAATCCGCGTAATCGACCGATGTCAGTGGCGTGAAACCGTCCATGTTGAGGTCACTCTTAGTCATTAATTGGATTCACTCCGTCCAACTGTTCTTTTTCGGTTCAAAAGAGCAGCGACGTTCTGTCTGCTCCGATTGCTTGTCCGTGTTAAAAGCCGTGTCGGAGCGTGACGGTACTCAATCTGAATATCCATTTCCCTATGCAGTTCCCCGATGGTGCGTCCGCTGAGCATTCCGATGGAAGCACATGGTTCCGCTGGGTCAAGGAGTCCAGCAGCGACGGGCTAACCCCCACCGGCGCGCAACATCGGTCACGGGGGCGGGCGCAATTTCTGAACTGCAAGCGCTGCTGGAGCGAGACGCCGCGAACAGCTACCTTGCCGGGGGGGCGGTGGAAGAAGATCTCATGAGTCAATTGTGCGGTCACTCGATCACCTACCGCATCGCCGTAGGGCCTCAACAAGGCCGCATGGTGTTTACCCTGGAAACACGGCTTGACGTTGATCCAGAAGATCCTTGGTCGCCTGCGGGAAGAAGCCGGAAGAAAAGTAAACCACGGCTTTACCCGAGGGCCGGGCGTTACCAGCCGATCTGCTTGTCTGATATCCAAAATCGACTGTTCTAATCAGGAAGCTGCGCCGAGTCACCGCAGTGATGTCGCTGCGTGGACACAGCTTGTCCAATGAACAGAATTAAATAGGGTGGATGTGATAACGCGGGTGGGTTTTTTACTGAATGTGACGCGATTCAGGCCGGATTCGATGCGGGGAGCGGCATGAACGGGCGCCGCTGTATTAACTTGTGCGACAATCCCGACCGAGCCTCTTTCAGCAGGCTATGCCGCAGTGCGAAGTCGCCCGATGCTCAGTCGCCATTCCTCCCGATGGGCGAGGAGAGGGGGGGCTGTCAAAGCTCCTCCATACTCTTCAGCTTGCGCCACAAGGAGACGCGGTCGATGCCGAGGATCTTGGCCGCCTGAGTGCGGTTTTGGTCACAGCTTTCCAACACATAGCGGATATAGTCGGCCTCCCGCTCAGCCAGGGTCGGCAGACGTCCGCCCACATCGCGCACTACGTGGATCCTGTGCTGTACCAGACTGGGTGGTAGATCATGAATGGTGAGTCGGCCCTCCCTGGCCAGTGCGACGCCACGTTCGATGATGTTTTCCAGTTCCCGGATGTTGCCGGGATAGTCGTAGTCGAGAATACAGGCCATGGCGTCGGGATCGATGTCGTCGACGGGGCGATCCATACGGGTGGCGTGCTTGCGCAGGAAGTAGAAGGCGAGCAGGGGGATGTCATCACGCCGCTGGGCCAGCGGAGGAAGATGGAGTTCGACCACGTCGAGGCGATAGTAGAGGTCCTGGCGGAAGCGGCCGGCGGCAACCTCGTTGCCCAGCTCACGGTGAGTGGCGGTAATCAGGCGGATATCGACCGGAATGGCTCGGGCGGAGCCAAGCCGCTGCACTTCCCTTTCCTGAATCACCCGCAGCAGCTTCACCTGCATACCGAGGGACATCTCGGCGATCTCGTCGAGAAACAAGGTGCCGCCGTCGGCCGCCTCGATGATGCCGGGGCGGGTGTCGGTGGCGCCGGTGAAGGCACCCTTCTCATGGCCGAAGAGTTCATTCGCCAACAGTTCCTCGTGCAGGGAACCGCAGTTGAGTGCCTGAAAAGGTTGCTGCGATCGACGGCTATGGGTGTGGACATATTTTGCCATCAACTCCTTGCCGGTACCGCTCTCGCCGCTGATCAAGACATTGGTATCGGTGGGGGCGATCTGTTGGGCGGTTTCCAATAGACGTTTCAGCAGGGCGTCCTGGGTGATAATGGAGGGGGTGGCGCCGCCCTTGGCGAGTTGTGATCTGAGACGCCGGTTCTCCCGTTTCAGCGCCACCATCTCCAGGGCGTGGCGTACCACCTCCCGTACCTCGTCCAGACGATAGGGTTTGGCGATGTAGTGGAAGGCGCCGGCCTTCATCGCTTCCACGGCGGCATCCAGCGTGGCGTGGCCGGTGATCAGCACCACGGCGGTGATGGGATCTATCTCCTGGGCGCGGCGCAAGACTGTCATACCGTCGACCCGCTCCATGCGCACATCGGTGAGCACCAGGTCGAAGCGCTGCTGCTCCAATGCCTCCAGAGCACCGGCGCCACTGGTGCGGGTGGTGACCGCATAGCCCTGCTTGTGGCAGACATGCGCCAGGTTCTCTACCGCGGTGGGTTCGTCATCGACGATCAGGAGTTGGGGCTTGTGGTCCTGGTGCTCATTCATCGTCGACTTCTCCCTCCGGCATCAGGATGAATACCTGGGTGCCTTTGCCGGGTTTTGAAGCGATGGCGAGGCAACCGTCGTGCTCACGCACGATCTCCTGCACGATAAAGAGACCCAGGCCCACTCCGCGACCGGGTTCGTTGGTGGTGAAGAAGGGATCGAAGATCCGTGGGAGGTGCTTGCTGGGAATGCCGGGGCCGTTGTCGCTGATGATGATTTCGATGAGGCGTGCATCGTCCTTGGCCAGGCACTGCAGGCTTCCGGCCACCTCAGCCCCCTGGGGGATCTTGGATACGCCCCGGTCGCACAACATGGCGCTGATGTACAGCTCCAGCCCCTCGCCGCCGGTGTTGAGGGCATTCTGGATCAGGTTGATGAAGAGCTGTTGCAGCCGCTGTTTGTCTGCCCACAGCTGCAGATCCGTGGGAATGTTGAGGTTGAGTCGGGCCGAGGCCTGCACCAGGGCCTTGTCGAGAATGAGGCGTGTTTCGTTGATCAGATCGAGCAGCTTCTGCGGATGCTTCTCGAAAACCCGCTGTGAGCCAAACTCCAACAAGGTGCGCACGATGCGGCGGCCCCGCTCCGTTTCACTATCGATCTGCCGCAACCAGTTCTCCAGCTGTTCCGTTGGCGCCTCCCTCAGCTCCTCGAGCAGCAACTGGCAACTGGTGGAGATGTTGGAGAGTGGATTATTAAGCTCATGGGCCACACCGGCAGAGAGAATGCCGAGGGAGGCGAGCTTTTCTGACTGCAGCATGCGCTTCTTGCGTATCTCCAGTTCCCGCAGCATCTGGTTGAAACCGTCGGTGAATGTGACAAATTCCCGGTCGTCGGAGGGGGGGTGTAAATGGTTGAAAACCCCCTTGGCGATCGGCATCAGCCTTGACTCCAGCTGCTTGAGCGGATTGACCACCGCCCGCTTCAGGAGTCGCCCGACGATGATGATGGAGAGGCCGATCAGGCAGAGGAATAGGATCACAATCCATCGGGACTTGCGTATGGCTGTCTCCAGCGATTTCCGTTCCTGCTTCGACAGGGCCTCTATGGACAGGTTGATGCGGTGTCCCAGGTTACGGATCTTCGCCTGCGGTGCGACCGGCTTATCTCGGCTCGTCTGCGGCCATTGCTGCAGGCTCTCCTTGTAGCGCTGGAGTTGCAGCAGGGTTTCAGACGCGGCGGCGGGAGACCAAATATTCTCCAGTGTGGTGCGCTGTTGCTGAAGAATCTGCTGCGAGCGTTCGGCCTTGAACAGGGCGCGCCGCAGGGCATCGCGGTCGCCATAGAGAAAAAGGTTTTTCTCCTCCCGGCGCATCTCCAACACCGCATCCCTCAGGTCGAAGACCACCTCCTCTCGCGTGACCTGGCGTTCGAGAAAGAGCAGATCGGAGAAGGTAATGATGCCGAGAGCGGCGCTGCTTAACGCCAGGGCCAGGTAGGCATGGGTGATCTTGCCCTGCAGGCTGGTCGTGCCGGTCGTCATGGCCATGTCAATTTGCAACCCTGTGTTTCAAGTTGCAACAAGCGTAGCAGCTTTTCGTCAGGTCCGCAGTGGCGGGCGATACAGAATCTCTTTCGCTTTGGCTGTTGCGTTATGCAACGGTACATCGCGAGGGCGGTTGGAGGATGGCGCTTGAAAACAACAAGTTACATCTTTCTGGCCATTGGCACGGTGGTTGCAAAAATGCTTCTGTTCACACATTGGAAATCAACCATGAAACGACTGAGCAAAGATCTGAAACGCATGCTGGCCGGACTGGCCTATCAGGATGCGGGTGACTACCTCTCAACTCCGCAGAAGAGCCGTCTGCTGGGGTACGCCGATGAAAGAGAGCCGGCAGCCCGGATGCAACCTCCCGTGGAGGCGCCGCAGCCGGCTCAGCGCTGCATCGCACTGGTCAGCGATGGCAGGGGGGAAGGAGCCCCTCTGGACTATGCCATTGAGGCCGCCCAGCGGCAGCGGGCCGGCATCGATCTGCTGCTTCATGACCGCGCCGACGAACGGCGCACAGCAAACCTTGAACGGCGGTTGAAGCAGGCGGGGATTCCCTATCGCTGTGTCCGGCTCGTCGAGCCGGTGCTGGATGACCTGCGCGACTATATCCTTCAGCACGCTTCACTGATCTTTCTCGTCGCCATGCCCGATGACGAAGTGGTACGTGTGATAGTGGAAGAGGTGATTCCCAAGCGGCTCGAGCCTATCGCCGTACCCCTGGTGCTGATCGAAGCGCAACAGCCCCCTCGATCACTCAAACAGAGTGCAGCTTGAGTTCCGGCTCATTAACTGCTCCGGCCCCTTCGAAATAAGGGGAGGGTTGGTGCTTACGCCACTTATTTCGGCCTTGTGAACCATGACCCAACGATGAAATTTACGAAAGAAGTGATAGCAGAGACGCGTAATGAACAAACTGGCGGATGAAGAAACAACCATCACCAAACCGGGCATACTGAAACCCAAACAGATCATATCGGCAGTCCTTTTCGCTGGTTTTGCGATCTACCTGGCCAGCGTGGTACCGACGCAGGAGATTGCCTGGGTCAGCGCCATCCTGATGCTGACCATCTACCTCTTTGCCTTCGAGATAGTGGGGGTCGATGTGGCCGCCTCCACCGTCATGGTGTTGTTGGGGCTGACTTCACTGTTGGCGCCGGTGATGGGACTAGAGCAGGGGCTGGTGGACAACAAGCATCTGTTTGACGGCTTTGCCTCCAACGCGGTGATCTCGATTGTCGCAGTGATGATCATCGGCGCCGGACTCGATAAGACAGGTATCATGAGCACGGTGGCCACTACTATCCTGAAAGTGGGTGGTACCACTGAGAAGCGTATCATCCCGATCATCTCGGTCACCGTCGGATTCATCTCCTCCTTCATGCAGAACGTGGGTGCCGCAGCCCTGTTTCTGCCGGTGGTTTCGCGCATCTCGGCACGCTCCGGCCTGCCCATGTCGCGGTTGCTGATGCCGATGGGTTTCACTGCCATTCTCGGCGGCACCATGACCATGGTCGGTTCCAGCCCCCTGATTCTGCTCAACGACCTGATCCTGACCTCCAACCAGGCGTTGCCACCGGAGCAGCAGATGGAGACCTGGGGGCTGTTCTCGGTCACCCCGGTGGGCATCGCCCTGGTCGCCACCGGCATCATCTACTTCGTCGTGGCGGGCCGCTTCGTGCTGCCGGCGACGAAGAGCGAGAGCAGCACCAGCGGCACCGATCCGATGCGCTATTTCCACGATGTCTATGGCGTCAACTATGCCCTCCACGAAGTGGTGGTGCCCGATGGCAGCGACCTCATCGGTAAGCAGCTCGACGATGTCGAGACCGCCTACCGGGTACGCGTGATCGCCAGCAAACGGCCGGGTGAGGAGTCGCGGGTGGGTCCCGGCACCATCGCCCGAGATACCGTGTTTCGCGCCGGCATGGTATTGGGTGTGGTGGCCGACCCGATGGATCTCACCCATTTCTGCGAAAAGTACGAACTGAAGCAGCGCACCGAACTGCGTACCTTCTCGGAGTCCCTGGCCGCCACCAAGGCCGGTATCGCCGAGGTGTTGATCCCGCCGGGCTCCAAGCTGATCGGCAAGAGCGCCCGGGACGTCTGGCTGCGCAAGACCACCGGCCTGGCCATGATCGGCCTGCACCGCGGCGGCAAGACCATGCGCGAGGGTGAGGATATCCGCAACGTCCCCTTTCAGGCCGGCGACACCCTGGTGGTGCATACTGCCTGGGACGCCCTCGCCCGGGTGGAGACGGATCGAAACTTTGTCGTCGTCACCACCGAGTATCCGCGTGAGGAGCTGAGGCCGAATAAGGTGCTGCCGGCCGCCATCTTTTTCGCGATCGCCCTCGCCATGGTGTTATTCAGCGACATCCGCCTCTCCGTGGCGCTGCTGACCGGGGCCATCGGCATGGTGCTCAGCGGCGTACTCAGGATTGAGGAGGCCTACGATGCGGTCAGCTGGAAGACGGTCTTTCTACTGGCGTCGCTGATTCCGTTGGGGCTGGCGGTGGAGACCAGCGGAACCGCCAAATGGATCGCCGAGCAGGTGCTTGCGGTGGTGGGCCACATGCCGGTGTGGGTGATCCAGGCCGCCGTTGCGGCGCTGGCCACCTTCTTCACACTGGTGATGTCCAATGTGGGTGCCACTGTGCTGCTGGTGCCATTGGCGGTCAATATTGCCATCGGCGCCGGCGCCAATCCGGCAGTCTTTGCCTTGACTGTGGCGATAGCCACCTCCAACTCCTTTCTGATCCCGACCCATCAGGTGAATGCCCTCATCATGGGGCCGGCAGGATATCGCGTTCCCGATTTCATGAAGGCGGGAGGTATCATGACGCTGCTCTTCCTGGTGGTAATGATCTTCATGATGAATCTGGTGTTTTGAGGGGTGTATGCGATGCCTGTCTTGCCTGCGATCCCAATGGCAACGGATTCCAGCCTCGGTGATAGTTTGCGCTGCCGGAGATTGAGATGCTCCAGTCGCTGAAAATGATGCTCCGAAGCGTGGGGCAGGGACTGCTGCACCAGGAGTTGGGTGAGATGATGCCGACCGAGGAGAAGATCAAACAGATCGAGCGGCGTCGCAAGCACTATCGATTAGCTGGTGGGCAGGGCAGTCTTGTGCTGATCGTCAGCAGTGACCCCTTGGGTCCCGCATTCGATTTTGTCGTCGAGATGGCGGATCGGAGTGGTGACAAAATCGAGGTGCTCTACATTCAGCCCGCCGAAGAGGCAAGGGCCGGACTTGAGCTGCTAGTGCAGCGATTGACTGGGCTGGAGCGTAACTTTCAGCTCACCTACCATAACGGTGATCTCTATGAGAAGTTGCTCGACTACGGACTTCAACGCCAGGATGTCACCGCAGTCGTCTGCAGTGCCTCGGAGGTGATGGCGGAAAAACTGAAGGCGGTGCCGTCATCCCTCGATCCGGCACAGCGAAATGCCTTTCCCTCAGTGCTATTGGTGGGCAATACACTGACGGCTTGAGCGGCGGCCAAGCGAGGCAGGGTGGCAAGCGCCGCTTACAGGGAGATGCGGACGAACCCACACTGAGTGAACGTCTGCCGCCACACGCCGATTCAAGAATTGATCAGAGGTTCCTTAATAAATCACAACTGTTTACGTTGAATAGCAGACAATGAATCATGCGAGAAAAGCCAATATCATGATGTTTTAGTATGCTTGGATGATTGCGAAAGTGATCTCCGATATCAGACGTGGCTTAACGTTTCTGGGTCAGGCGGTCTCGGGAAACCTGATTTTATCTTGGTATGCCGGGACTGGAGTAAGGAAACGAACGTTCACCCGATCCACCCAGCCAACGGATAAATCAGCCCCACCAGAAGCGTACGATATGAAAGAAGACCGGAGCGGAAAAACTGATCGAATCGACCCGGTCGAGCATGCCGCCGTGACCTTCGATCATCGAACCCCAATCCTTTACACCGCGATCACGCTTGATTGCGGATAATACAAAACCACCGAAGAAGCCGACTATGTTGATGGTGAGTGCCACCAGGGCTGCCTGCCAAATCGTGAACGGTGTAAGCCAGTAAAGCCCGGCGCCCAGCAGGGTCGCGGTAAGCACACCGCCGATCAATCCTTCCAGGGTTTTCGACGGTGAAATGGCTGGGGAAAGCTTGTGCTTGCCAAGCAACTTTCCCCACACGTACTGGAACACATCACTGGATTGTACGGTGAGTATCAGAAAAACGATCAATTGCGCGTTCTGTCCGACAAATCCGGATATCTCCAGGGTCAGGAGCGCAGGTACATGGGAGATGCAATAGACAGTGATCATCAGTCCCCACTGCACCTTGGCCGCACGTTCCAGAAAGCGCTCGGCGTCTCGGCCCAGGGTGGATGAAATGGGTAGCAACAGGAAAGCGTAGACCGGAATCAGTATACTGAACATGCCGTACCAGTGGGTTGCCACACACCAATACTGCAGTGGCAGAAAGAAGAAGAAACTCCACATCAACGTACGGTGATCGCCGCGCCGGGTGTGGGTCAGGGAAATGAATTCGCGCAGTGCCTGAAACGAAATGAAGGCGAACAGGCCGATGATGCCGCCGTCACCGATCCAGAACGCCAGCGCCAGGACGCCGACCATAAGCCACCAGGCGTTAATGCGATCGTTAAGATTCTCGATAACAGCTGTGGACGCGCCGGGAGCCAGGCGCATCTTAAGCGCGGCGGCTATCCCGCTGGAAATGGCGAGTGCCGCGAAAACCGTGGCGAAGACGTAGAAAAGAGTGTTGTCTGAAGGCATGGGTGCTATCCGGTATCAGTGTGCGGGTGGTGCCAGTTCAAGCAACCCGTTGCGGGCGCGTTGCAGAAATTCGGATTTGGTTTCATCCGCTTGCAGTGTAAGCGCGGTGCCGAATGTTAGCGTGCACAGCAGGGGTACGGGTACCAGCGCCCCCTTGGGCATGACCCGACCGAGGTTTTCGATCCATACCGGTATGAACTCGACCTCAGGCATGGATTGGGCGAGACGATAAATACCACCCTTGAACGGCTGCAGGTCCTCACCGAGATTGCGGGTGCCTTCGGGAAAGAGAATAAGCGAGTCACCATCTCGCAATGCATCGGCCATCTGCTCGACCGGATTGGGTCCGTCCCGGGTCGGCTGTCGATCCACCAGTACGGCGTGGAATACTTGGTTGATCAACCAGGTTTTGAAGCCTCCATCAAGCCAGTAGTCGGCCCCCGCAACGGGCCGGGTCACGCGGCGCAACGCTGGAGGCAGTGCTGCCCAGATGAGGACGAAATCGCCATGACTGCGATGGTTGGCGAAATATACCCGTAATCTCGGTTCAGGCGCGGATCCGCGCCATAGTGCGCGTACGCCAGTCAGCAGTTTGGCAAACTGACACAGCAGCAGAGCAAACAGTTTTTCACTCATGTCTCTTGTTTCCTCTTTTCAAAATGCTTTTTAGCGCCAGAGTGCTACGGCAGTGAGTATCAGTTGCAACAGCCCGCTGGCGGCTTGATAGCGCAACAGCCGCAAAGCGCCTCGACCGCGCTCAGCCAGGCTTGCTTGCGCTGAATCCGAAGCGGATGGCCGACGCCCGATACGGGCATCGAATGCCATCATGTCCGCGAGGGGATCGAGCGAACCCCGCCAGCGGGTTGCCCAGAGACGAAAGAGACTGGCGTCAAAGCGTACACGCTGTGCGAAATAACCCTGCAGCAGCGCTACTAGGACACTGCTTAAAAATGCCACCGGATGTACTGCATAACCCAGAATCCAGTAGCTGATTGCCGCCAGCAATACCGCGCCACTGGTCAAGGCGATCGATTGCCCGCTTCCGAGCAGGCCAGCAGTAATGGCGGCATCTGCCGCAAGATCCGCGATGGAATCGGTACTATTTGACATTGTTGAGTTGCTCCAGCAGCTCCCGCTGCGCGGCGGATAACACGACCTGGGGTCGGTTCGACCGGATGCAGTCGATCGCAGAGGCGACATCGCTGCTGCGGCCGCTTCGCACTAACCATGCAGCGACCGTCAGCGCACTGCGTGAATAGCCGAGCGCACAGCAGACCAGTACCCGCTTGCCGGAGACGCTGGCCTGCGCAACCGCATCGGCCGCCTTGGCGAGAACCGCAATTGGGGGCAGAGCCAGGTCCAGCATGGGTACGCTATAACAATCAACATTGCCGGTGGGTGTATCGAATTCGGCGGTGACATCGACGATTGCGTCGAATTCCTGTTGTGCCAGTTCCGCTGATGTCGGAAGGCGACCGAGCCAGATGCCGTCCATGACCGGGCTGGGGTCTGGTTGAGCACGGGTCCATAGGCGACTGTTGATCCAGGCGCCGAGCCGGTACGGCGCAAACAGCCAGCGTACCGCCATGCTTTGGCGACCGCGATGTTTTTGAAAACCGGTAGCGCCAAACCAGGCGTAATTCGCCGCAACCAGTAGCAGGGCCGCGGCCGGCCATCCGGCCCAGATCGCCCAGCCGCCCTGCATCGCCAACAGCAGACAAGCCAGTGCGCCGGTCAAATACCGCAGTGCGATGCGGGGCCGCGCCGCGGACCGGGCCATTGTTAGCGGAGACTCACCCCGGTCGGGCCACATCCAGAGGCAAAACAGCCCCGTCAGTGCACCGGTGGGCAGGTCAAAGAAATGATGCTGCCAGGTGGTGAGTACCGAGGAGGCCACAAGTATCGCCCAGCCATGCCAAACAATACGCCAGCCCGGTGTGGCGTGCCGTACCAGGGTCCACCAGATGATCAGCAGCAGGCTGACGTGCAGCGACGGAGCCTGGTTGTAAGGCAGATCGAAGCTGGTCAGTGCGTCGAATAAATTGCCGAACACCCCATCGGTGGCCGGCCGGTCGGTGGAAAAGCGTAACGGGAAGGCGATAAAACAGGCCACAGATACAAATTGCGCGGTCAGCAGCCGCAGGCCATGACGGTTTACTTCACGCGCGCTGTGACAGACGAGAAATGACAGGCCATACATGAGGTCGATCGACCAATAGGGCGCGATCGTCCATGGCAGAAAGGGGATTGCGGATTCCCATTCATAGACAATACTGGAGGTAACGCCGCGCGCAGCCGCAAGATGGTTGGACCAGCCATAGCTGAGGAAGAATATCGGCGCCAACACCATCAGCCATGCCAGACTGTGTTTCCAGCGAACCGGTCCGGCCACGCTCGACGCGGCGTTATTCATCGCTTGTTGCGGCGTGCCATGGAGACGGTGAATATGCCCCATTCGTCGATACGCTGTTGCAGCTTTTCGAAGCCGGCCTCGCGTACCAGTTGATCCATCTCTGCCTGGGTACGGCGCCGCATGACCCAGGCCTGCCCATGGCGATGGCTAGTCAGCGCACGGGCGATCATCTCCAGTTGCGGGTGCCAGGGCTGGCCGGTGTAAAGTAGGTAGCCTCCGGGTTCGATTGTCTGCGCCAGACCGGCGAGCGAGGAGCGGACGAGGTCGTTGTCCGGGAACAATTCAAAGAGACCGGAGACGATGCCGATGGTGGTGCCGGGTTGCGCTGAAGCCACCGAATCGGTGTCAAAGGCGTCTCCTTTCTCAAAGCGGGCGATCTCTCCAAGGCCGCGTTCCGTGATTAAGCTCCTGCCGTTTCGTACGTTGATGTCCGAGTAGTCGCGCAGCAGTATGCTGTCGGGCTTGGGGCCTGGGGCGGTCAGTGCGTCAAGCACATAGCGACCGTGACCGGCGGCGATGTCGAGTACCTTCACCGGTTGACCCGCTTCACTGACTCTGACAATGGCGTGGCGAATCAACTCTTCAAGATTCACTTTGCGCTGTCGAATACCGCGCCATCCGATGGCATCGAGGTAATTGCGATCGACCAGGCGACCGATGAAACCTGTGCCGCGGGCCTCGTTGCGGTAGACGTAGTCGAGCGTGCTGCCCGAATCGAAACCGGTGCGCTGGCCCAGCGAAACACCCTCGGATACCATTCCAGCCCAGTTGAGGCCTTTGCGGTATGTTTTCCACCACCAGCCTTTGAGGCTGCCATCAGACAGCGGTTCGGCCAATCGACGGGCTTCATCGAAGGTGTAGCCTGTCTTGTCCGCATCGTTGAGATCGACCACTGGAGCTGGTTCGTCAAACTGGCGCAGGATAAAATCACGCACCAAACTCGTAGCGCGCTCGCGCCCGGCTTCGCCCAAGGTATCGTGGAAAAAGCCGTCGAGCAGGTGTTTTTCCTTGACCGCCGATCCCAGGCGATCGAAGAAATCGTACTGCGGCTTTTTTTCCACCACCCAGTCGGCGCCCGAAATCAGCAACTGGGTCGGAATGGTGATGGCACCGGCGTCGGCCACCACCCGTTCGGCTGCATCATACAGGCCGAGCAGGATATTGACTGAGATTGCGCGCGCGATTAACGGGTCGCTATCGTAGCTGGTCTGTCGTTCGGTATCATGGGTAAGTAACTTTGCCTTGACATAACTGTTGACGAAAAAATTACCGCGCAGTTTATGCATCAGTCGCAGGCCGTGGCGTGCGAAGGGTATATAAAGTTTGACCCTGAAAGCGGGTGAGGCCAGCACCAGCGCCTTGACCTGGGGAGCATAATCGTGTGCCCAGGCGGCAATCAGCACCGCCCCCACGCTTTGTGCCAGCACGACCATGTCCGCGTGTGCAATATCATGCTGGTCGTGAATGTGGTCGATAAAGCTTTGTACATCGCGTACCGAAGTGCCGAAACTGGGAGAAAAACCGCGTTCTCCCGGCGAGTGACCATGACCGCGGGCATCCCAGGCAAAGAAGTCAAAATTCTCTAAATCCAGCTCTTCGACAAGGTGGCCAACACGCCCCGAGTGTTCATGGCCGCGATGGAACATGACCACCGCGCCCTGGCGTTCGCCGCGAGCCGGCCAGTGGCGGTAAAACAGCTCGACAGCGTCATGGGTTTTGAAGTGGCATTCACTTGCAGTGAGTCGATCCGTTTGTTGGTCCATGGATATGTCCTGGTGTTAAGTGAGAACTTCAGTCAGACCGGCGCGTATACGGTTGATGATATTGATGACGATGAGTAACGCGAGCAGTGGCATCAGCCAGAAAATCCAATCGGGCAGGCTGCCGCTCAAACCGAGCCACAACCCCAACGCACCGAATACGAATGCCCGGTCACTCTTGCCCATCGGGCCTTCGTAGCGACGCGAAGCGCCAACCATCGGGCCCAGGGCGCCGGCCATTTCCGATACCGCCGCCAGCCAGATCACCATTCCGATCCAAAGTGCGCTAAAAGGCGCAACGAATACGAACGGCAGATAGAGCGCGGCGTCGGAGATGACATCGGTCAGTTCGTTGAGGTAGGCGCCGAGAACGGTTTTCTGACCGTGTTCGCGGGCCAGCATGCCATCAACGGCATTGAGGGCCATGCGTAGAAACAGCCACAGAGGAAGGATCAGGAATGCTGTCGTGCCGGGTCGAGCGGTGGTCAGCCACAGACCGACAGAAACGGAGATCACCATCGCCAACAGGGTGACTGAATTGGCGCTGATGCCAGCAGCGGCCAAGTGATTCGTGAGCGGCCTGAGCAAGGCCTGGAACCTCGGCTTTATGTCATAAATGGAAAACAAGTTACCGCTGAAACCAAGATCCTTTTTAGGTAGTGGAAGGATAAATGTCTAACCAGATCATGTCCAGTCCGGGATTACCAAGCGGTTCGGTGGATGCTGCGGTTAGTAAGATCTATCCGTGCAAGCACAAAAACATCGGACTACTCATTGGAATGTCAACAGTAACATGTTGATATCCCTTGGATATCAGTACTTTCTTTAGCGCGGCCAACACCGCTGAAGCTGCTATCGCGGGTCTGGAGAATATGGTGAATGAGGGAGTGCCCGGGATTATTCCGGGTGATGCCTATAAGTGGGTGATCACAGATACTTAGAATCTTCTGATCTATTTATCAATCGGTGTGTGGCGGTTGAAATGCTCCGGCTCTGCGTTGAAAAGCTTCGCCATAGCCAGCGAATACGTGCGCTTTTCGCCTTGATCCGGAGTACTTCATCTCACCACACCCTCGATCCATGATTAATCAGAGGTTCCTAAAAACGTTGCTGCTCGAATATTTTCCTTGTCCGGTTAACGGTCCATGCTTTCAACGGTGTGCCTAACCCGCTTCGCATCTACTTGGCTTTGTTGTCAAACCAAGTTTTGAGATCGGATCCATGAAAACTTAGATGGCCGATGAATGCGTATGTAAACAGCTTTTCCTTTTTCAGATGTTCATGTGTAGATAAGCGCGTCACCATTGGATGATATCCTCCAGCCGTCTAATGCATAGACTGAGAAACTAATGAGAAGCAAATGGGTGGTGAGAAGCGTATGCGGAATTTTCATTGTACCGTCCCTGGTTGAGAAGTGGATTATCCATATCTTAATAATCGCAAAACAACGATAAGGAACCTCTGATCTATTTATCACTCGGTGTGTGGCGGCTGAAATGCTCCGGCTCTGCGTTGAAAAGCTTCTCAATAGCCGGCTATTACGCGAGATTTTCGCCTTGATCCGGCGTATTTCATCTCTCTATACCCTCGATGCAGAATGAATCAGAAGTTCCTTAAGCATTGTGTGGTTTTTAAGCAAGGTGAAGGTTAAATATACGTCGGCGTTCTATCCAGGGCAGATGGATTTATGCTCGCTTTATGCTTTTACAGAGGCGACCAACGAGTGACCCTGCCAGCCTCGTATTTAACGCTGTCTGTCGATATGTACGGAATTGGGCTCGCCTTTGATTAAGGCATCTCTCCGCGTCTGACTTTGACAAACCGCGATACACACATTATGTTTCCATATCAATCGTTTCGATGATATTCAGACATATTCCAGGGAGGGGGTCGCTAAGGGAGGTTTGACCTTGATTTCTGATCTGGTACTTCAAATTGCGTCCGCGCCCGGCATTCAACTAAAAGTAGCCAGCCGTCTTAAGATGCTTGGCCTTGTCTGCACCAAAAGAACCCTGAAAAAGACACCATTCGTCGATACCTATTACCTGGTGCTTGAACTTGAAGGTCCAGATGTGCCCAAACAGCAGATAGTCGACCAACTCAGGTCGGTACATGGCATCCTCTCGTTTGAGAAGTATGACCAGCAGAGCGGTGTGTCAGCAGAAGTAGCTGAAGAGAAGGAGGAACCGAAGCATCACCAGGAGGTTGCCCCGGAGGCGGGAGACGCGGAGATACGTGACCGCATGCTGGTATTCTCCTTGCTGAGTCGTTACCCCAAGGTAGGCGGTCGACTCTACGAAATCACGAGCACCATTCCTCGGGAGGAGCGTCTTACCAGAGCCAAGCAGCTGGGCTACAGTTTCGGACTGCACCTGTTTAAACAACAAAAACTCTCTTCTCCGGTGCAGGACCTATCCGATGTCCTGTCACGTCTGGTCATGCCGGCGATCTCACCCATGGCTGAACTGCATTTGCAGAAAAACGTGCTTGCGGTCACTTCTTCGATAATCAACATCAAGCCGAATAAACCCCAGGAGGAATCATGTCAGTTTCTGCTTGGCACCCTTAACGGGCTTATCAGCGCGGCACAGCTAAGAGCTTGCCGGGTAGAAAAAATCTGTTGCGCAGTCAATGGAGCAGAGAACTGCAAGTTTGTGTTCGCGAGTGATTGAGCTGGATCGGGGAAACGGGGTCACCGGGAAAGCGGGGTCAGGTATTGCGATCACGCATTTGACATCTACTACTGAGGCATGAGTAGACCATTGCGTTTAGAGTTAGCAAGGGGTTGTATCTCATTACTTCCCGTGGCGATTGGCGGGAGGATATTTTTCTCAGTGACGCGGATCGGCAGAGATGGCTAGGGATACTCGGCAGGGTCTGCAAACGTTTCAATTTGATATGTCATGCCTGCTGTCTGATGAGTAACCGCCACCATGTGGTGGTAGAACCAGTTGAGGGAAATCTCTCAAAGGGATGCGCCAGTTGAACGGCGTCTACACGCAGTACTTCACTCAAACACACCAACGTGTTGGACACGTATTTCAAGGAAGATACAAGGGGGTTTTGGTCGAAAAGGATGGCTACCTTATGGAGTTATCCCGTTATGTTGTATTAAATCCGATGCGTGCGTGGATGGTGAAGGACGCAAAGGATTGGCCCTGGAGCAGTTATTCAGTGATGACCGGAAAGCAGGATGTGCCAGAATGGCTCGAAACGGATTGGTCGTTGAGTCAGTTTAGTAAACAAAGAAAACGCGCTATTGCCAAATAGGTAGATTTTGTCCGAGAGGGCGTTGGGTCGCCAAGCCTGTGGTCAGCGCTTTCAAGACGGATTTGCCTAGGAGGTGATGATTCTGTAGAGCGGATGCAGATGAAACTGGACAAGAAAGCGGATCTCAGTGAGATACCACGAATGCAACGACGTCCTCAGGCAAGGCTGCTTGAGTATTATGTGGGGCTGAAAAAAGACAAGAAAGGAATAGGCGCCAAGGTAAAACCCAATTCATCGATATGGGTAAGATAGCGAGAATAAATGCGCGGTGCTGAGATGGGAAGCCCTGATAGCGAGCAAGGCAAATATACTGCTAGGCGACAATACCGGCATCCAACCGCCTGCGTGAGTTGGCACGATGCCATGGCCTGTATTGAGTGACTCAATGATGAGCAGACAGGGATGAGTAACTGTTTGCTCACTGAGGTGGAGTGGGAGTATGCGGTCAGGGTAGGCGCCAGTGCCCGCTTTGGGGCGTAGACCCCGGTCAAACGCATGGTAAGCCGTATGAAAGACGATACACTCCAGGCTGTTCCGGCTTGTCATGATCTCCTGCCTTGGTAGATACCCTAACTCGATTAATTCCCCGATCCAGGTGTAGTGCGTTTGGGATATGGTCGAGAATGAACTGCTGAGGGTTCTGATACCTTGGTCGATACAGCCTATTCTCACAGTAAACAGCAAAATCTCAAGCAGGCCAACCTGAAATTGGCGGTTGACCGACACAGGTGGTCTCTTCCCGGCGCCAAGCCCCACCGGATTCCAACCAGTTACAACGCTGGTGGTGGGGCGGGCCCCCACCCTACAGGCCAAATCAGAGCTGCGTGATCTTGGGGGGTAGGCCTGGTACGCGCAGCAAGGGGTGCCGATAGGGGGGAAGCGGGTGGAGGATCTATTTCTGCATATTCCCGCGACCGGTGATGAAACATCATCGAAGATATGTGAATTTTATCGGCTATCCGCAAAGGGTTAGGGTGTAACCTATCCGGTCGTGCCCGTGGATATCGTTGCCGCACATCTCTCCGCTATCCGGCTCAGCGGGATTGAGGCTGTCCAAATTCCATGGGTGGCTCTAAAATAGTATTTTTCATGGTATTGACTATTGTGAACGACCAACGAGAAATCCATGCCAGTGCATGACTTTTGCGGGCGATTTACGATCAAGTGGTATTAGTTTTGCAGACGCCAAGTACACCTCCCTGCTGATGTTAAGCAACCTCGAGCAACAGGAAGATACGACTTATATGGAACATGCCTTGATGCTGGCGCGTCGTGCTATGGCAGAGGGGGAGGTGCCTGTCGGTGCTGTCGTGATCCGTGAAGGCTGTATCATCGGCGAGGGCTGGAACCGGCCAATCGGTACCCATGATCCCACCGCCCATGCCGAAATCATGGCAATGCGTGACGCAGCCGCTAGACTTGGCAACTACCGCCTCAGCGAGAGTACGCTCTATGTCACCCTGGAACCCTGTCCCATGTGCGCCGGCGCCATTGTGCATGCACGAGTCAGACGGGTGGTCTACGGGGCAACGGACCCCAAGGGTGGCGCCGCAGGCACGGTATTCGATCTACTTCCCACTGACCATCGGTTTAACCACCGGGTAGAGATCCAAGGTGGTCTTCTGCAGCACGAAAGCAGTGCGTTGCTGAAGGCTTTTTTTCGTCAAAGACGCGAACAGCAAAAGAGGGCAGGTAACCATCGTGAGTGAAAAGATGCAGTATTTAATCGCCATTGGGGTATTGGCGCTGAGCGGAATGCTTGTCGCCTTACCATCGATGGCGGAATCGCTTTCAAGCATGGATGCCTGTTTGTTGGATATGATGCGGCGATCAGAGCCTGATGTCAGTATCGGTCAAATCAAGACCGAGTGCGAACTGATCACTGCACCCATAGAGACAACCGCGGAGTCGGTCGACGAGCCGGCAGAGAGTGGACCGCAGGAGAGCGGTGAATCGCTCATTGCAGCGCGCGTGCAAGCGGAGAAGGCCACCCGCTCGAATCCCTTTGTACTCTCACCGCACAAACAGAATTATGTGCTGTTGGCCTCCTATAACGACACTCCAAATTACCAGATCTATAATATTCCGGCCTCTGATTTCGACCGGGTGGAGATGAAATTTCAGCTCAGCTTCAAATTGCCGGTGGTGGAGGGGTTGCTGGGGACGAATGCCGATCTCTATGCGGCCTATACCAATCTCTCCTTCTGGCAGGCCTACAACCGGCATATCTCGTCGCCCTTCCGGGAGACGGTGCATGAGCCCGAGATGTTTCTGGTGCTGCCGAACGACTGGTCTTTGTTTGGCTGGAAAAACTCGCTGCTGCAGTTCGGTGTCGTGCATCAGTCGAACGGCCAGGGGGGCTATCTTTCGCGCAGCTGGAACCGTGTCTACGCCAACTTCATTTTCGAGAAAGACAATTTCCTGCTCGGTTTCAGGCCGTGGCACCGGGTCCCGGAAAGCAATGACGACAATCCGGACATCACCGACTATATGGGTCACTATGAACTGCGGGGCATCTACAAGCACGGCGACCAGACTTTCAGCCTGATGGCGCGCAATCTGCTGGAAAACAGCGGACGCGAGACCTTTCAGCTGGACTGGAGCTTTCCTCTGTACAAGCACTGGCGTGGCTATATGCAGTACTTCAACGGCTATGGCGAGAGTCTGGTTGATTACAATGCCGAGAACAGGCGAATTGGTTTCGGTCTGCAGTTGACTGATTGGCTTTGAAGAGACCAGGTCTAACCTGGCTTCCCGGGTTGATGTTGAGGTTGCTTATAGCGCTTCGGGAATGATCGACAGTACGTGAGGCTTGTTGCCATTGTCGGCTGCCTGCTGTTTTTTGCGCTCCTGCCAGCGCAGCAGCTCCACATAGCCGCGAATGTTGTCGACATAGTTCACCGGTTCGTTGCCTCGGGCATAACCGTGTTTGAGACCGGAGTACCACTTCTTCAGGCTCAGCTTCGGCAGATGTTTTTTTACATCGAACCATTTGTCCGGATTATCGCCAAGATGCTCGGTCAGGATGCGTGCGTCTTCCAGATGGCCGAACCCCACATTGTAGCCGGCCAGGGTCATCCATAACCGGTCTGGTTCCTCGATGCGCGGGGGTAGTCTGTCTTCAATGTAACTCAGGTACTTGGCGCCGCCGATGATGCTCTGCCTGGGGTCGAGCCGGCTCTTGATCTTCATCTGCTTGGCGGTGGTCAGGGTCAGCATCATGATGCCCCGTACTCCGGTTGGCGACTTGGCTTTGGGTCTCCAATGTGACTCCTGATAGCCGATTGCCGCCAATGTTCGCCAGTCTATACCGCTGATTGCCTCAGCTTCTTTGAAGTACGCTTCATATTTAGGCAAGCGATCCTCAAAGTGTTTTACGAAAGTTTGTACATCGACAAAATTGAGGCGGCCGATATGACCGTAGTAGCGCTCGATCAGTTCGTCCAGGGTGCCGTCCTCGGTGATACGATTGAAAAAAGCCTCCATGGCGAGATAGAGGCTGCTGTCCTCTGCGTGCGCCATGGCCCAGGCCAGGGGCTGGGGATCGGTGAGATCAAAGGCGACTCCCAGCTTCGGCATGAAGCGCCGGGTCACGGCGAATTCGTTGGAGTCGGCGATGGTGTAGTCTATCTCCCGGTCCAGCACCAGATGCATCAGCTCGGCGCTCTCCAGGTCGGCGCGGCTCTCCCAGACCAGCTCAGGGTGGGTCTCCTTGAGTCGCTGCAGCTCCTCTTCGTGGCTGCTGCCGGCAAGTACGACAAGCTTGCCCCCATAGAGATCTTCGATTTTGCGCGGTCGTCGGTTGCCCTGACGGTAGATGACCTGTTGGGTGATCTTCTGATAGGGGGGGCCGAAACGGATCTCGGATACCCGGTCAGGGGTAACAGTGAGGCCGGCAGCGGCCAGCTGAGCCTCTCCGCTGATCACACTGGGAAGTAGATCGTCGAAACGTTTGGGGATGATGAAGTGAGGTTTGACGCCAAGCTCCTCGGCAAACAACAGGACGAGATCGTGCTCGAAGCCGGTAAGGCCTTCCGCTCCTTCGTAGAGGGTGGTGCCGCTGTTGCGGGTGACGACCTTGAGTTCACCCGAGGCCTTGATACGTTCCACCAGGGGGGGGGGAATGCTGCAAGCCGCCAGTAGCAGGCTTAGCAGGAGGAAACGGAAGAGGTGCTGGGTCGGCTTGTAGCGTGACATCCTACCGGTCTGGGGTGGTGGTTGCTTGTTGTTGTGACACTTTTCGGAGGCGTCTTATCCCCAGGGGTTCAGTGACAACTGATTTTTTGCGAATCAAGGTGCAAGGTTGCTCATTTCAAGTTCAGATTGATATAGAATAGTGTTTTGAAGATGACTTGGCGAATAACGTAACAAAATAGCGAATCGAGAATGGGTTGGCATTGATTTCGGGCAATAAGCCCGGATATCACACCCTCACTACCACCAGTGTCCATTTTCCGTATCGTTTTGATCAAGTTGAGTATCTGATTCGAACACCAGCCCTCCTGGCGACTGTCACTTACAGTGAGGCTACGTGCTGGATCCGATCGGGATACTGCCCTTTATGGAGAGGTGCCGGAGCGGCCGAACGGGCCTGACTCGAAATCAGGTGATCCCTCGCGGGATCCGAGGGTTCAAATCCCTCCCTCTCCGCCATTCATACTGGTTCTCCCACTTGCCGGGGATACGCTCGGCAAGTCAGTGGTGCCCCTAATCATTTCGCTCAGACCCGCTAAATCACAAATCGTGATACAAGATTAATATTTATCGTTTTTCATAAGAATCTCCCTCTTCCATACTCCTTCGTAAGCAAATTTCACTATCCACATACCAGAAGGAGGTCATGGCCATGCCACAGACTGCCACACCACATACCGACGCAGGGTCCGCACCCCCGCTGTTCGATGCGGACGGTTTCCTCATCGATCACAATTCATGGAACGAACAGATGGCACATGAGCTGGCTCTGCAGGAGGGGGTGGACGATCTGACTGAAAACCATTGGCGGGTGCTGCGGCATATCCGCGAGGGCTATCTGAACCTGGGGGCCTTACCCAACATGCGTTTGGTCTGCCGTGCCACTGGGATTTCGAGCTATGAGGTTCACAACCTGTTCGGTAGTTGCCTCAGTATCTGGCGTATCGCCGGACTCCCGGACCCTGGAGAAGAGGCCAAGTCCTACCTGACCTGAATGCGACTTAGTTAGTCGTATTTGTAGCGATTTCAAGTGTCTTTATGGTGGGGCAGGGCCCCACCCTACCTGTAATCCGGAGTGTAGGGGGTCCTACCCAACACCCTGAAGTATTGGATAGGGTGGGGCCTTGCCCCACCAAAATGGCGCTTAAGTAAGTGCCATTCCTATCTGACCTGAGAGATTGTCGGGGTTTCTAGACCAGCCAAATGAGGATTGCCGCGCCCAGCAGGAAGCGATAGATCGCGAAGGGCAGCATGCCGATACGTTCGATGAACTGCAGGAAGAAGTGGATACAGAGATAGGCGGTGGTGAAGGCAAGAGCCACTCCCAATGCAATGGAGCCCCACTCCACCGGCACGTCGCTGTTTAACAGGTCCAGGGTCAGCAAGCCTCCCGACATGATGATGGTCGGGATCGAGATCAGAAAGGAGAAGCGCGAGGCCGCCTTGCGTGTGAGCCCCAGAAACAGCCCCGCGGTCATGGTGGCGCCTGAGCGCGAGGTGCCGGGAATGATGGCGATGGCCTGAAACACTCCCACGATCAGCGCGTCTCGCCAGCCAATGGTGTATTCATCCCGCGATCGCTTACCCAGTTTGTCCGCCACCAGTAACAGGATGCCGAAGCCAATGGTGGTGACGGCGATGACCAAGGGCGCGCGCAGATCGGTCTCCACCAGGGATTTCATCAACAGACCGAAGAGGCCGACCGGTAGGGTGGCGATGACGATCATCCAGCCGAGTCGGGACTCCTGGGAACGGGCTGCGGGATTGACCCATGAGCGGAAAAAATCGCCGCCGATGGCGACCACCTCATGGCGGAAGTAGCCGATCACCGCTGCCAGCGTGCCTACATGTACCGCCACGTCGAAGGCCAGGCCCTGATCCATATAGCCAGTGACCAGGGGGGCGAGAATCAAGTGGGCGGAGCTGGAGATGGGCAGGAACTCGGTGAGTCCCTGCACCGCGGCAAGGATCAGAATCTGTAGCAGTTCCATGGTCTACTGTCAGCGTTACTCGTTAGACCAGGGGGATTCCTGTTGCGCACGTTCCCAGGCCAACGCCGATTCGGCGATGGTGGCGAGATTGTCGTGGCGGGGGCTCCAGCCTATGACCTCGCGCACCTTGTCGGCGCCAGCCACCAGTTCCGGCGGATCCCCGGCCCGGCGCTCCGCTTCAATGATGTTGAGCGGCGCGCCGTTGGCGGCCTCCACCGCTTGCAACAACTCACGTACCGAGTAGCCATGGCCGTAGCCACAGTTGAGGATAGTGGACTCACCACCCTGACGCAGATAGGCCAGCGCTTTGACATGGGCATCGGCCAGGTCGACGACATGGATATAGTCACGCACACCGGTGCCGTCGGGTGTCGGGTAGTCGGTGCCGAAAATATAGACCGCGTCGCGTTTGCCGACGGCGGCCTCGCAGGCCACTTTGGTCAGCAGGGTGGCCTTGGGCGTGGACTGGCCGATCTCTCCATCGAGATCGCAGCCGGCCACGTTGAAATAACGTAGCGCGACATAGTTCAGATCGCTCGCCTGGGAGAGGTCCTTGAGCATCATCTCCGACATCAGTTTGGAGGTGCCGTAGGGGTTGATCGGCTGGGTTGGCGACGTCTCATAGGCAACCCCATTCTCCGGCATGCCATAAACGGCGGCAGTGGAGGAGAAGACGAAGTTCTTGACCCCCGCTTCGGCGCAGCACTCCAGCAGATTGCGGGTGTTGCAGGTGTTGTTACGATAGTACTTCAGGGGGTCCTCGACCGATTCGGGGACGATGGTATGCGCCGCGAAGTGCATCACCGTGTCGATTTCGTACTCCCGAAGGACCCGGCTGACCACCTCTTTGTCACCGGTATCGCCAATTACCAGGTCGCCATACTGCACCGCCTGCTTGAAACCGGTGCAGAGATTATCGAGGCTGACCAGGCGCTCTCCGGCCAGTCCTAACTGTTTGGCTGTGTGGCTGCCGATATAGCCGGCGCCGCCGGTAATCAGAATACCCTTTTGTGACATCCGTCCTACCTCATGTGTTCGGTTGCTTCAGCAACGGCACATGATAGCCGGAGCCGGGTGAAACGTCATGTTCTGAAAAGGAACTGGAGAATCCAAAAGAGGGTGGGCGAGCAGTAACCTTGCCGTCGGCTCAGAGTCTGAACAGCCGACGGGTGTTGAGGCGGGTCTGTTTGGCGATGGTTTCCGGCGGTTCGTCTCGCAGATGGCTGACGGTTTCCAGCACCTCCGGCAGATAGGCGGGCTCGTTGCGTTCCCCTCGATGATGGCTGCCGGGCTGGTCGGGGGCATCTGTCTCCAGCAGGATCGAGCTTAGGGGCAGGTGGCTGACCAGGCGGCGCAATCGTTTTGCCCGCTCATAGGTGACGGGACCGCCGAAGCTGAGATAGAAGCCCATATCGATCAGCTGCTCAGCCTGCTGCTCGCTGCCGGAGTAGCTGTGCAGCATACCCTCCACACCGGGGAATCGACGCAGCGTGCGAATCACCTCTTCTACGGAACGACGGGCGTGGATGATTACCGGCAGCCGGATATCGCGTGCCATGGCCAGCTGTGCTTCGAAATAGCGCTGTTGCTGTTGCGGCTGCGGATTGTCGATATAGAAGTCGAGGCCACACTCGCCGATCGCCACCGGCCGCTCACGTTCAATCCACTCGGCAAGCCTATCCAGGTGCGATTCGCGATGGTCGCTGAGATACATGGGATGCAGGCCGTAGGTGGCATGCAGTTCCTCCGCATACTGCCCGCAGAGTTGACGGATTCTGGGCCACCACTCTGCCTTCACTGCGGCGATAATCTGGGCCTCCACACCCGCCTCATGAGCACGTTGTAGGGCAAGCTCCCGATCGACGTCGAAACTGGCGTCGTCGAAGTGGGCGTGGGAGTCGATCAGCCGCGGACGAAGACCCACTGGTCGCCCTTCGACTGCTGCTTGCTGAAGCGGTAGCCGTCCGTTTTGAAGCCTTTGAGCGTCTCCGGATCCTGGAGGCGGTTGTCGATGATATAGCGGCTCATCAGCCCGCGAGCCCGCTTGGCGAAGATACCGATGACGCGGTAGCCGCCGTTCTTCTTCTGCTTGAACTGAGGGGTGATGATGCGGCCGGCAATCCGCTTGGGCTTGATCGATTTGAAGTATTCGTTGGAGGCGAGGTTGATCAGGATGTCGTCTCCCTGGGTCTTGAGCGCTTTGTTGATCGCCTGTGTGATGCTGTCTCCCCAGAAGCTGTAGAGATCATTTCCCCGCGGGTTAGGAAGCTTGGTGCCCATCTCCAGCCGGTAGGGTTGCATCAGATCGAGGGGGCGTAGCAGTCCATAGAGTCCGGAGAGGATGCGCAGGTGCTGCTGGGCGAAGTCGAAATCCGCTTCGGTGAGGCTCTCCGCATCGAGGCCGGTGTAGACATCACCTTTCATCGCCAGCAGCGCCTGTTTGGCATTCTTGCTGGTGAAGGGGATCTGCCAGTCGTGATAGCGCTCGAAGTTGAGATTCGCCAGTTTCATGCTCAGTTTCATCAGTTCGGCCAGATCGAGGGCGGAGTAGTTGCGCAGGATGTCGATCAGTTGCTGCGACTGCTTGAGCATGGCCGGTTTGGTACGGGTCTTGGTGACCGGCGGTGTCTCATAATCCAGTGTCTTGGCAGGTGATATCACGATCAGCATCGGGGGGTGTCTCTCAATGGTTCCAGCGGCTTCCATGATCGCCAGAGTGAGGGCGAAAAACAACCGTCGACGGGTAGGGGGATAGGGGAATGGAGGGGCAGGGCCCCACGCTACAGCTAGCGGGTAGGGTGGGGCCCTGCCCCACCGATTGGCCTGATCGTTCAGCGAGTTGTTATCCGGTTTTTCAGATCGCATCCAGGAAAGAGTTTGGTGGCCTATTTTTTCCCATGTTAGGCTCCCCGCATTTCACGGGAGAGCGGCATGAGTCAGGATAGAGAGGCCCTGTTCGAACGTCTGCTGCCGGTGGCGATCGACCTCTACAGCGAGACCGCAGCGCTGTCCCAGGGCGACGGGGATCTGCAACTCTGGTACAACCGGGGCTATGCCGACGGCATGGTAAAGGCGATGCGCCGGTTGGGATATGCCGACAGGCTGGATGGCGCCGCCATCCCTGCGCCCCTGACGATCGGCGAGGCGGAGGCCTTTCTGCCCTGGGGCAAGGCCTATCGCCACGGTTTCGAGATGGGCGAAAATGAGACCCTGGAAGCGCTTGGCGGCAAAACGTGACTCGAGCATGACGCCGGATACACGGTCCCTGTGTAGGATGGAGCCCTGCCCGCCACCCGCCTGACCGTGAAACCGATCGGGTTCAATTCCAACTGGATAGTTAAATGAAAATCGTCTCCTTCAACACCAACGGTATACGTGCCCGCGCGCATCAGCTGAGTCAGCTCAAGGCGCTCTACGATCCCGACCTCATCGGCATTCAGGAGAGCAAGGTGCAGGATGCGGATTTCCCCCTCGAGATGGTCGAGTCGCTGGGTTACACCGCGCAATATCATGGTCAGAAGAGCCACTACGGTGTGGCCCTGCTCGCCAAATCGGCGCCCCTGGAGGTCAGAATGGGTCTGCCGGAGGATGGCGAAGAGGCCCAGCGGCGTCTGATCACTGCCCGTTATGTGTCGCCCAAGGGGGCCGGGCTGACGGTCATCAACGGCTACTTTCCCCAGGGTGAGAGTCGTGACCACGAGGTGAAGTTTCCCGCCAAGCGCAAGTTCTACGCCGACCTGCTGCGCTATCTGAATAGTGAGTTTGATCCGGCGCAGCCACTGTTGCTCATCGGCGACATGAACGTGGCGCCGCTGGACAGGGATATCGGCATCGGCGAGGAGAACGCCAAGCGTTGGTTGAAGAGTGGCAAGTGCAGCTTCCTGCCGGAAGAGCGGGAGTGGCTGCAGGCGTTGCAGGCTTGGGGTCTGCAGGACAGCTTCCGTGTGCTGAAGCCGGAAGTGGACGATCTGTTCAGCTGGTTCGACTACCGCAGCCGGGGGTTCGAGCGCGAGCCCAAGCGGGGGCTGCGCATCGATCTGATGCTGGCCACCGCGCCCTTGATCGAATGCTGCCGGGATGTGGGTATCGCTTACGATATCCGCGCTATGGAAAAGCCCTCCGATCACTGCCCGGTGTGGGCCGAATTCGACTTCTGAGGCCATGGGGATCAGCCTGCGCTTCTATGCGGAGTTGAACGACTTTCTGCCCGCAGAGCTGCGCAAAACCCCTTTCGACTATCCCATTGCGCCGACCCAGAGCATCAAGCACCTGATCGAGAAACTGGGGGTGCCCCACACCGAGGTTGAGATTATCCTGGTCAATGGATGCTCCGTCGGCTTCGACTACCTGCCGGCCGCGGGCGATCGCATCAGTGTCTATCCTATGTTCGAACGGCTCGATGTGACGCCACTGCTGAAGCTGCGCCCGGAGCCTCTGCGCGATCCCCGTTTCGTTGCCGACGCCCATCTGGGAAAGCTGGCGCGACATCTGCGGCTGCTCGGTTTCGATTGCCTCTTCTTCAACGATGCGGGCGACGACCGGCTGGCGGAAATCTCCGTTTCCGAACGAAGAATTCTCCTCACCCGTGATCGTGCCCTGTTGATGCGCCGTGAGGTCACGCACGGCTGTTTCCTGCATGCGCTGAATCCGCAACAGCAGCTTGAGGAGCTGATAAACCGCCTTGACCTGCTGCGTCGTGTGGCGCCCTTCACCCGCTGCATTGAGTGCAATGGCCGGTTGCGCACCATCGATAGGCAGCGCGTGCTTCCCTTACTGCCCAAGCGGGTGGCGGAACTCTATACTGAGTTCTGGCGCTGCAGCGATTGCGCAAGAGTCTATTGGAAGGGTAGTCACTATCGGCAGCTGGCGGATTTCATCAATCGAATTGCCACGGCCCGGTCAGACGAAAAATAAAAAACCAGGAGATCACCATGGGGCTGCGATTTACCGCCACACTTTTGCTGATAATGATCCCTTCACTCCATCTCCGGGCGGCCGGGGCGGCGGAGGGTTGTTTGAAACAGGTATTCAGCGTCTATTGCCTCGGCGGCAGCATGCAGCGACTGATGCAGCAACGACCGGCCGGTATACCGGCGCAAAACAGTGGCGAACGCAGTGCGGTGATCTATATCGAGGGCCGGGAGCGCACCTATGTGATGGCCTATCAGGGTCGAATCTATAAGATCCTGCACACCTTCGAACCTGCCAGCCAGATAAAGCTGAAAGAGCTCATGCAGCGCTTGGAGTCGAAATACGGCACCCATCGTGACCGGAGCCACTATCCGCCCTATGCCAAGACAATGGCTTCGAAAATTGGCGCCATCCGCCGAGGTGAAGGGGAGCTGCGGCGCAGCTGGCAGAGCGCGGATGGGAGCTGGCGCGTGGAGCTGGCATGGACTCGCAAGCTGGGTATCTCCCTGGCCTATCTGGCCAACGAACTGGACAAGCAGCAGCAGGAAGCCGCCGATCAGGGGTTGTGATGCGGCGTTGGACTTTATCCGCTGAATCGCCAGCCGAGGGCCAGCTGGATGCCGAAGTTGTGGCTCTCACTGCGTGGCTCATACACGCTGCCGACTGGGACACCCCCACTCAAGAGCGGCTCATCGGCACTGCGGCCGAGCTGCCAGTATTCGTACCAGGGTGAGAGCGAGAGCGTCATCCCCGGGCGCAACGTCCTCTCCATCGTCAGTCTGGCGCGAAACCCGTTTTTCGCCCTCAGATCGAGATCGGCGTCGTCGAAAACGCGGCGGAAGCTTACCTTCATCCGGGGGGCGATGGTTCGGGTGGCGGCGAAATCCGCGATCAGACGGGTTTGACGGTCGAGCTGACGGGCTCCCCGCAGACCGAGCAGGCCATAGCCCCAGCGATAGGTCTCGTCGACACCGTCGGCGCTCGCCGTTGAGCGGATGTTGCGCCACCAGGTACGGTAGCCGAACCCGGCGAGCAGATGGAGAGGCGCCCGCTCCGGGCCGGACAGCCGCCAGCCGGCGCGCAGTTCCAGGTCGAGGATCTCTTCCTCGGTGATGCTCTGCGCCGCCGGTGAACCGTAGTCGGCCTCGCCGTCGAGCCAGAGCAGGCCGGCGTCGACCAGCCAGGCGTCCGCCTGATAGGCGTATTGGACGACCGCCCCCGGCAGCCAGCCCTCCTCACGGTCCAGGCTGGCGCCCAGGTCGTCGAACTCTTCGTAGTCGAAGGCCAGGGCCGAAAACCCGAGGCGCAGTTCGCTCCCCCCCGGCCCCCCGGCGGGGGCCGGGCTGGGGCAGGCGAGCAGCGCCAGGATCAGCGCAAGGCCTTTCGGCAAGAGGCCGCTGGCGGTCAAGTGATGCGCTGCGTCAGAGGCTATTCAGTTCCGCCCAACTGGTTGTGATCTGGGTCTCGGCTGTGCTGTCACCGTCGGCATCGACATCGATATAGACCACACTCCCGCCCGGGTCGGCCGTGAGCCAGGCCTGGGAGCCGCCGGCCCCGACGATGTGGAGTTCACCCGCGGTCGGATCGTTGGGATCGGTGCCGGTGAAGGGCGTGACGGTGGTAAAGGTCACCGAGCCGCCGATCGTGGCGTTGGCGAGGGTACCCTGCAGGCTGAAGGTGTAGGCGCCGGTGACATCGTTGAGCGCGAACGCATAGGCGTAATTGGTCAGGGTCTGCGTTTGGCCCAGTACCGTCGAGCTGAGGGAGCTGCCCGACAGCTGGTAGGTCTGATTGTTGCTGCCGTCCTCCGCGATCAGCATCGACATGTCGCCATTGCTGGTGGCGCTGTGGCCGCTTGTGGTCACGCTCATATTGGTGAGGGTGATAGTGACGCCTAGGGTGTAGGGTGGGCTTACAAGATCGCCCGTTAGCTGAGTGATTGTCATCCTGATGGAACCGTTGACGGTAACGCCAGCTTGCACACAGCTGTTGAAAGAGAGATTGATTGTGTCACCAGATGTAATGGTGTTGGTGTTATCGGCATCAGTTCCTGATATGGTCCAATCACCGCTGGTTGTGCAATTCACAGTTTGAGTAGGGATTACGCCGTTAAGGGTTTGTGGTGGCAAGGCACCCAGGTTCTGGACTTGGATTAGCTGCTGAACCACGAATTCTGGATAGGTGAAATCACTTGAAGTGGCCACGGAGCCACGGGTTAGTACAGCTGTCCCTGCGGTGGCGCCCTGCACCGTATCCGAGGAGTCCAGAATCTCGGCGCTGACCGGTTTGGCGTTGCCGGAGGTCAAGCTGATGGGATTGGATGACGTGCCGCCGCCGTCTCCGCCGCCCCCGCCGCAGGAGACGATGGTAAGGGCCGTTATGGCCAGGGCCGGAAGGGTGATGTGTCGCTTGATGGATTTCATATTGTGTGCCCTCGCAGAGTGGTTTCTGAAAAAACTGCTTTTTCCCGAACCCATTCAGTAATTTGGATAATAGTGCGGGTAGACGTGGCGCTTGGGCGATCCACATACCAAGTATGGGACCTTTG